>JAAVHU010000001.1 GCA_014799585.1 Clostridiales bacterium
TATAATTATAAACACGCTCTATCTTTCCTGATTTTGGATCTTTAAGCTTTATTACCGCTCCTGCACCTACGGACAAAACCGTATGCGTTTCATCCATCATAAAAACATTATAAAGGCAGTCAAACCCATCTTTGCACCAACCAACATTTTCAAGATTGCCAAGAGATTTTCCCTGACGATACATATAATATGGATGATAATTATTTTCTTTTAATGCTTTATTGCTGAAATCAACCATTGAGGCAACAATTTTCTTTGGCGAACTATCAAATGCCGCTTCTTTTGTTGCCATATATGCTCCGCTTTTAAGTGACAGCGTATGAACAGTTATGCTTTCACTGTCAAGCTCAATACCTTTACGCAGGCTTTGTTCAAAGGATTCCACAGTGTCACTCGGAAGCCCCGCAATAAAATCCATATTGATATTATCAAAACCGCATTTCCTTGCAAGCTCAAAGGCAGAAAGCGTTTGAGCAGAAGTATGATGCCTGCCGATTTTCTCTAAAACATCATCATTAAAGGTTTGCGGATTAATACTTATTCTGGAAACACCTGCTGTTTTTAAAGCAAGAAGTTTATCCTTGGTTACTGTATCGGGTCTGCCTGCTTCAACCGTGTATTCACGGATTGCGCTTAAATCAAAATTCTTTTCTATTGCTTCAAAAAGCCTTGAAAGATTTTTTGCTGAAAGAGTTGTAGGCGTGCCTCCGCCGAAATAAATGGTTTCAAGTTTTAAACCAAGNNNCTTTGCATACNNCNCTGTTTCCTCNATTTCCTNNATAAGCAAATCAACATACGGCTCAACAAGTTTTACCGTGTTTTCAATNGCGTGAGATACNAAAGAGCAATAGGAACACCGTGTTGGNCAAAACGGAATAGATATGTAAAGGGAAAAACTTTTACACTCNGATAAAGCAATAATTTTATTTTCACTGTGCATAACAGANGATGTNAGNTCTGTTTTTTCATNATTAACAAGATATTTTTCCTTAAAAACACGCTTTGCCTCTTCTTCTGAGCTNCTGTCTGTTAAAGCGTGCATTCTTCTTGCAGGGCGAACACCATANAGNANCCCCCACGGATATTGAATTTGAAGAATATCGGAAAGCACATGATATAAAAGCACAGAAAGNGCATTCTGCAAATCNGTTTTTTCATCAGCAGTAACACTTTCTGTTTTATGCTTATCATAAACAGANGCATCAACAGTTAAAACATTATCTTTNATTTCGGTTATAACTGTAACNGCATCTGTTTCATCAGTGGCATTTTCAAATATTCTNATTTTTTCATAAGGAAAAAATATTGTGCTTATATTTTCCATATCATATCGATACGGATGATTTTTAACAAGTATTATCATAATTTAACGCATATANGGATTATTTTGTTTTTCANAATCCAAAGTAGAAAATTCTTCGTGACCGGGATATATTTTATAGTTTTTATCAAGNGAAGCAAGGCGATGAAGGCTNTCNTTNATCTCACTGAATGAGCCGCCGGGAAAATCTGTTCTTCCGCAGGAGCANNAAAACAAGGTATCNCCCGTAAAAATAACATCATCGGCAATATAGCAGACGCCGCCCTTTGTNTGACCNGGAGTTGCCATAACNTTAATCTCTGTTTTTCCAAGNGTGATAACATCACCGTCTTTNGCAAGAATATCGGCACTTGCATCATNATGANCACCNCCGCANAAAGCNGCAAGACTGAGCTTTGAAGAAGAAAGCATACCTGNATCTGCTTCACTTATAACAACCTTGGCATTAAATNTNTCCTTNATTTCNTTAACACCGCCGATATGGTCATAATGNCCGTGNGTTAAAAGGATATATTCCAAATCTGCATTTTCCAAAAANGAAAGCATTTTAGCNGATGCTTCCGTGCAGTCAACAAGAGCNGATTTTCCGCTTTCNNCATCCGTTAAAAGATANCAGTTATTTCCNAGTTCGCCAAGGCAAACTGATTTAACATTTATCATTTTAGTTCCTCGCTATCAAGAATTATTGTNACAGGTCCGTCATTAATAAGTTCAACCTTCATATCCGCACCAAAGCGGCCTGTTTCAACCTTAGACACACCTGCTTTTTTCAGTTCATCAACNAAATATTCATAAAGCATATTGGCTTCATNAGGCGGAGCAGATTGAATAAAGCTTGGTCTTCTNCCGTGAGAACAATCCGCACATAANGTAAACTGNGAAACAACAAGCATTTCTCCGTTAATATCAAGGCAGGANAAATTCATNTTTCCGTTTTCATCNTCAAAAATACGAAGATAAGGAATTTTTTTAACAAGCTTATCCGCATCTGCNTTCGTATCTCCCTGCATAACGCCAAGAAGNATCATAAAGCCCTNATCAATTTTGCCANCCACTTCTCCGTCTATTTTAACATTAGAATTCATAACACGCTGAATAACAGCTTTCATTTAAACACCGCTTCTTTCAATATGATAAACACCGTCTATCTTTCTGATNATTTTTGAAATATTTTCAAGATGCTCTTTNCTGTTTACCGCAACAGTNAATGTAGTTAAGCAATTTCCGTCATTAATCGGNCGAGCNTTGATNGAATGAATTTTAACGTGCATATTCATCAAGGTGCTTGTAATATCAAGCACAACGCCGTCTCTGTCTATTGCATAAACATCAAGAGTGGATTTTGTTTCAATTTTAACATTTTCATCCCAATGGGCTTTTATCCANCGTTCNGGTTCAGGGCAATGCTCTATATCCTGAGGCACATTTACGCAGTTTCTTTTATGAATGGAAAGCCCGTGNCCTCTTGTTATAAAGCCGATNATTTCCTCTCCCGGAAGCGGAGAACAGCAGTTTGCCATTTTAATAAGGCAATTGTCAATNCCCTCTACNATTATACCATTTGAGGAAGAAGCCTTTCTTGGCTTNTCAACAATATTGGAAACAGGCGGTTTTTCCTGCTCTTTTTCTTCTTTCCAATTTCTGTTGTATTCATCCTTAATNCCGGGCATAAGACGGCTGATCTGAATTCCGCCGTAGCCNACAGCCGCATAAAATTCATCNGTATCTGAGAAATGNTGACGTTCAGCAATTCTGACAACAAAATCATTATATTTATCACCTGAAAGACGAATNAAGTTTCGGCGAAGCTCTTTTTCAACAACNAGCTTACCCTCTTCAATATTTTCTTCTCGTCTTTCTTTCTTAAACCANGTTCGGATTTTATTTCTTGCTTCACCTGTTCTGACAATGGANAGCCAATCCTTGCTTGGNCCNTTATTNTGCTGATTTGAAGTTAAAACCTCAATTCTTTCNCCTGTTTTAACCTTNTAATCAAGCGGAACAATTCTTCCGTCTACCTTNGCNCCAACCATTTTATTTCCAACTGCTGAATGAATTGCATAGGCAAAGTCAATAACNGTTGAGCCTGTNGGCAGGCTTTTNATNTCACCCTTAGGCGTAAACACATAAACCTCTTCAACAGATAAATCACCCTTGATGTTTGCAACCAAATCTTCGGGNGTATCNGATTCCTCNCCTGTTTCAAGCATACGNTGTATCCAGGAAAGACCTGCATCAAGGCTGTCTTTTCCGCCTTTGCCGAGCTTATANTTCCAATGGGCNGCAATACCGAATTCAGCCGTTCTGTGCATTTCCCATGTTCTGATNTGAATTTCAAAAGGAACACCTTTCGGGGAAAGAACCGTTGTGTGAAGCGACTGATACATATTCGGCTTAGGCGTTGAGATATAATCCTTAAATCTGCCGGGAAGCGGCTTGAACATATCGTGAACAATACCAAGCACATTATAGCAGTCTATCATTGTATTCACGATAATTCTTACNGCATAGATATCATAAATTTCTTCAAAAGATTTGCCCTTGATATAAACCTTTCTGAAAATACCGTGAACAGATTTNACTCTNGATGTAATATTTGCATTTTCAATAATCGGCGTAATTCTTTCGCTTATCTGCGTTTTGATATCATTCAGNAAATTTTCGCCCTCTTCCTGCTTCATAGAAAGGGAGTTTTCAATTTCTTTATATGCAATCGGATCAAGATATCTTACTGCCGCATCTTCAAGCTCTTCCTTAATTGCACGGATACCAAGACGATGNGCAATAGGTGCATANATTTCCAAAGTTTCAAGGCTTTTTTCACGCTGNTTATATTCAGGCATATGCTGAAGTGTTCGCATATTATGAAGCCTGTCCGCAAGTTTAATGATAATAACACGAACATCCTTATTCATNGCCATAAACATTTTACGGATATTTTCAGCCTGCACCTCTTCCCTTGTGGAAAGCGGAATCTGACCAAGCTTTGTAACNCCGTCAACAAGAAGCTCTACATCAGCACCAAAATGGCTTCCGATATAGGAAAGCGTATATTCAGTATCTTCAACCACATCGTGAAGNANTGCACCGATAATGCATTCATTATCCATTCCAAGNTTAAAAAGAATTTCAGCCACAGCAACNGGATGCATAATATACGGCTCNCCNGAACGTCTTNTCTGACCTGCATGAGCNTGATTGGCAAGCTCATAAGCCTCTTTNATTTTTTCAACATTATATTGAGGATGCTTTTTTATTTCTTCAAAAAAAGCATCAAAGCCATCGTTATATTCACTCAAGGTTCAATCTTCCTTTCAGTTTTTTTATAACAGGAGTATTCATTAAATCAACCTTTGCACTTACATCGCAAACATTGATATCATTTTCATTGTATTCAATAAGACTGCATTCTTCAAATGCTTCAAGAGCAAATTTCAGNTTGCCGTATGTAACAGAGCCAAGAGCAAAATACAGCTCATCAAAGCNGTAATTCCAACCCTTTTTCTGCCTTAAAAACTTGTAAACAACAGAGCAGTCCTCTCTGCTTGGGCAAACATTTTCCGAATTATTTTTATCAAGNATAAATAATTCATATTCCTCTTTTTCNGCAAAGTATTTATCATCATCATTTCCGTGCCTTTTAATATCCACAGCNCGAAGAGAAAGATATTCTCTGCCGTTATAAAGATTTTTTGAAGCCTTAACCACNACATCTATATATTCNCCTGCNNNAAANGGNAATTCATCGGCAGTGCATCTGAATTTAGATATTTTAAAGGTTTTGCCTTTCTTTTCNCATTCAAGNCTTATATGCTTTCCGTTTCCCATAGGTGTTACGGAAAGAAGCCTTAAATTCANAAGAGCAAAGGCGGCACTTCTGTTTGCTTCGCCGAACGGCTCTAAAACAGAAAGNGCATCCACCAATTCAACATTAAGNAATTTAGGTGCAATTTTAAAATCAANCNGAATNGACTGAACAGGCATAACAGGATANGTATGCAGTGCATATTCATTTATACGATTGCGAAAATCATCAACCGCATCTNCNTTNANNCCCAAGCCTGCCGCTTTTGGATGACCGCCGAAATGATCTAACATATCTGAGCAAGAAGAGATTGCTTCATAAATATTAAAGCCGTCAATACTTCTTGCAGAGCCCATTGCCAAGCCGTCTTCNTCCGTTAAAATAATGGTTGGCTTGCCGTATTCTTCAAGCACCTTTGCGGCAACAATACCAACAACNCCCATATGATANTTTTTACCGCAAACAACAATAACNCNNTTTTTAGCAATATCNGGATTTTCCGCAATCTGAAGCATAACATCATCAAAAATATTCTGCTCAAGCTCCTGCCTGTGTGCATTATCTATATTAATCTGCTCTGCCTTAAATGCNGCATCCTCTTCATTTTCACANATTANAAGNTCAACAGCTCTTGCTCCGTCATCCACTCTGCCTGCTGCATTAATTCTTGGGCAAAGTGTAAANGCAACATCCGTTGACGTTAATTCTTTATCNTCCATACCTGATGCCTTTTTCAGAGCTTCAATACCTATTCGGGAACCGCNGTTTATCAGTTTTATTCCTGCTTTTACAAAGGCTCTGTTTTCATCAANAAGNGGCATAACATCGGAAATNGTGCCAAGTGCAACCAAATCGGCAAACTGATAAANCATATCATCAGTATCCCCATAAATTGCACANGCAAGCTTGAAAGCAACACCAACNCCTGCATAATCACNAAAATCAATTTCGTTTTCTGCTCTATGCGGATTTACAACAGCTTCTGCTTTTGGAAGCGTATCACCAACCTGATGATGNTCTGTTACAACAAGACGCATACCAAGAGAATANATATATTCAGCCTCTTCAATTGCAGATATGCCATTATCAACCGTGATAATCAGCTTTGTGCCGTTATTATGAATTTTATCAATAGCNGACTTATTCATTCCNTATCCCTCATCNANNCGGGACGGAATATAATAATCAACATCNGCACCCATATCCCTTAAAAAGGTGTATAGAAGCACTGTTGAGGTTACNCCGTCGCAATCATAATCGCCGAAAACNGTAATCNTTTCGCCGTATTNNNCGGCCTCTTCAACAGCCGAAACAGCCCTTTCCATATCNCAAAGCTGAAAAGGGTCTGAAAAGTCATAAGAGGAGGCTAAAAAGTTTGCCGCATCGGCACTGCTCTCTATCCCCCTTGCAATAAGCATTAATGCTATAAATGGATCAATATTTAATTGTTCGCTTAAATCAGATGCTTTTTCTTTATCCGCATCNGCTATTATCCATTTTTTATATGCCATTATGAATTCTTATCCACCTGATGAAATTTTTTAAGATTGCCNCGTTTTGCAGCTCTTTTTTCAAGCTCAGCTTCAATATCTTCAGGNGTAATGCCCTGATTTGCCATCATAACAAGAGTATGATAAATCAAATCTGTTANTTCATAAACAGTTTCTTCCTTATCATTATTCTTTGCGGCAATCACCATTTCGGTGCATTCCTCGCCAACCTTTTTAAGGATTTTATCTATTCCCTGTTCAAAAAGATAAGCGGTATAGGAACCCTCTGCTTTTTCATTTTTTCTTTCTATAATAACCTGATATTCGTTTTTAATTAAATCCATCAGAAATTTTCTCCTTAATTTTCACATTTTATTTCGTTAAAGAAGCAGGAATGATTACCTGTGTGGCAGGCAGCACCTGTTTGAATAACCTTAATCAGCAAGGTATCATCATCACAGTCTCCGTGAATGGAAACAATTTTTTGCAGATGACCGCTTGTTGCACCCTTATTCCAAAGCTCCTGCCTGCTTCTTGACCAGAACCAAGTATAGCCTGTTTCAAGTGTTTTCTGCATAGACTCTCTGTTCATATATGCAAGCATAAGCACTTCATTTGTGCCGTCTTCCTGAATAATGGCAGGAATTAAATCTGCCTTTTTAAAATACTTTTCAACATCTATCATTTGCACACCTCTATTGCTTCTTCAAGAATAAGCGTTTTATTGTAAAGACTTTTGCCGCAGATTGCACCATAAAGCCCTTCATTTTTAAGAGCAATAATATCATCAATATTTGTAACGCCACCCGAAGCTGTTATGTCACAGGAAACAGCATTGTTTATTTCAACAAGCTGCTTGATGTTCGGACCGCTCAAGGTTCCGTCCTTTGAAATATCGGTATAAATAATTGTTTTAACACCAACAGCTTCCATTTGCTTTGCAAGATCCGTGAAATAAACATCAGAGCCCTCTGTCCAGCCCTCTGTTGCGGCATAGCCGTTTTTGGCATCAATACCAACGGCGATAACATCACCGAATTCTTTAACAGCTTCTTTAACAAGATTTGGATTTTTAAGAGCAACAGAGCCAAGAATGATACGGCTGATACTGTTATTCACATAAAAATCTATATCCTGCATTGTGCGGATGCCTCCGCCGATTTCAACCTTAAGACCTGTCTCGTTCGCAACTGCTGTAAAGGTTTTTGCATTTACAGGCTTCTTTTGTAAAGAGCCATCAAGATCTACCATATGAATCCAAGAAGCACCTGCCTTTTCAAACTGAAAAGCAGTTTCAAGTGCATTATCGGCAACCTGATGAGCAGTTGAAAAATCACCCTTGTAAAGGCGAACAGGTTTACCATCTATTATATCTATTGCAGGGAAAATAATCATTACAGAACTCCTTTTGTTGAAAGAATACCG
Source organism: Clostridiales bacterium (assembly GCA_014799585.1). GTDB lineage: Bacteria > Bacillota > Clostridia > Oscillospirales > Acutalibacteraceae > Eubacterium_R. The sequence continues at coordinate 8,042 of JAAVHU010000001.1, forward strand.
CCGTTATTCTGTGTTACGGCAATTTTTAATGCATGTGCAAGTGCTTTAAACAAGGCTTCAATCTCGTGATGAGAATTTGACCCGTAAATCACATTCAGATGAAGCGTAATTCCCGAATTCATTGCAAATGCACGGAAGAATTCTTCTGTGCAGCAGGTTTCATAATCACCACAGCGTTCCTCATTAAAATCTGCATTAAAAACAAGGAACGGACGATTTGAAATATCCAAAGCACACATTGCAAGGCTTTCATCCATTGGAATATAGAAAGAGCCATATCTGTTTATTCCGCCCATATCACCAAGTGCTTCTTTAAATGCCAAACCAAGTGCAATACCCGTATCCTCAACAGTATGATGTGTGTCTACCTCTAAATCACCTGTTACCTTAACATTTAAACCAAAGCCACCGTGAACGGCAAAGGCATTCAGCATATGGTCAAAAAAGCCTATGCCTGTTGAAATTGCAACATCGCCGCCATCCAAATTCAATTCAATTTTAATCTGCGTTTCTTTTGTATTTCTTTCAATAGCAGAAGTTCTCATTTTTCCACCTCAAATTCAGTCCTTAAACAGACTGTTCATAAGATTATTTATATTGTTTTTTCTTTTTTCCGTTTCTTCCGTTTCAACAGAAATATGGATAACATCGCCCTCTTTAACGCCATTTGGCAATGCTTTAAGCGGAATATCGGCAAAACTGCCCTCTTCAATTTCGCAAACTGCAAAACCAGCTTCAATTCTGTCTACAATTAAAGTTTTCATATGCTATTCCTTTTCAGAGTAAATCGTTATATCTGCTTTATCAGAAACAACAGCTATATTACCGTTTATATCCGTTCTTAAAACCTTTGAGCCTATTTCACTGAAACGATCCAACACCTTTTGATTAGGATGATTATAGGAATTATCCTTTCCAACCTCAATAACAGCAACTTTAGGTGACACAGCACTGACAAATTCAAAGGTTGAAGAAGTTTTACTGCCGTGATGACCAACCTTTAAAACATCCGCTTTCAGCGTATTCTTTGCTGCATTCTTTAATACTTCATTCTCGGAAACATCTTCGGCATCACCCATAAACAGGAATACATTGCTTCCGTATTGAAGCCTTAAAACTGCTGAATAATTATTAAGATCATCATAGCTTGCCTGAACAGGGGCAAGAAATTCAGCAGACAAATCATTATCCTGTATAGCAACTGTGCCTGCTTTTGCCGTATTGATGCTTAAACCCTTTTCAGCAATTGCAAGAAGCAGATTTTCATATGTTTTTGAATTTGACGAAGCCTTTGGCATATAAACTTCGCCTATATCAAAATACTGAACAACGGCTTTCATTCCGCCGATATGATCTGCGTGGGGATGCGTGGCAACAAGATAATCTATTTTGCTGTAACCAAGACTTGAAATAAAATCAACAATTTTATCTGAGCAATCAGAGGTTGAGGCATCAATAAGCATACACTTACCATTAGGAAGCTGAATAAACTCACTGTCTCCCTGCCCAACATCTAAATAATTTACAACAATTGTTCCATCCGTTTGAAGATTTTTACCTGTTTCAAGTGTATTGGTATCTGTTGTAAAATAATAACCCGTGCAGGCAAGAAAAGCAAAAACGATAATGGATATAACAGTTGTTATAAACCTTTTATTTCTCATTTTTCAAATCTAACCTTGATTGAATTGGCATGAGCCGTTAATCCCTCACTGTCTGCAAGTGTGATAATCTCATCCTTAGCCTTTGCAAGTTCCTCTTCTGTATAATAAATGAAAGAAGATTTTTTAACGAAGCTGTCAACCGAAAGCGGGCTGAAAAATCTTGCTGTTCCGCTTGTTGGAAGAACGTGGTTCGGGCCTGCAAAATAATCGCCAAGCGGCTCAGGAGACCAATTTCCAAGGAATACAGAGCCTGCATTATCAAGCATACCGATATATTTAAGAGGCTCTTCAACGCAAAGTTCAAGATGTTCAGGTGCAAGCTCGTTTGCAAAAGTAATGGCCTGTTCAAGATTTTCGCAAACAATGATTTCACCGTAATTTTCAAGAGATTCTTCGATGATTTCCTGCCTTTCAAGGAACTTAATCTGCTTTTCAAGCTCCTTGACAGTTGCTTTTGCAAGTGATTCAGAGGTTGTGAGCAATATGGATGAAGCCATTTTATCGTGCTCTGCCTGACTCATTAAATCAGCAGCAAGGAAAGACGGCTTTGCAGTTTTATCCGCAACAATAAGAATTTCGGAAGGACCTGCAACCATATCAATATCAACAACGCCGTAAAGAAGCTTTTTAGCCGTTGCAACAAAGATATTACCGGGGCCGACAATCTTATCTACCTTTGGAATTTTTTCTGTTCCGTAAGCAAGAGCGGCAACTGCCTGTGCACCACCGCAAAGGAACACTTTATCAACACCCGCAACTGCGGCTGCTGCCATAATATTTGGATTAGGCGTGCCATCCTTTGACGGAGGGGTTACCATTATAATTTCTTTTACACCTGCAATTTTAGCAGGAATTGCATTCATTAAAACAGAGCTTGGATAAGCTGCTGTTCCGCCCGGAACATAGATACCAACTCTGTGAAGCCCACGAACACGCTGACCCATAATAACGCCGTTTTCCTTTGTTGTAAGCCAGCTTTGCTGAGCCTGACGCTGGTGGAAATCATAAATATTATCTTTCGCATCAATGATAGCCTTTTTAAAATCATCATCAACCAAGTCAAGATATTCGGCAAGCTCGTCCTTTTCAATCACTGTTTTCTTAGGCATAGAGCCATCAAATCTTACAGTATATTCACGAACAGCATCATCACCGCCGTCTTTTACGCCCTGAATAATGGATGTAACAATATCAACGATTTTCTGATCTGTTTCGCCGCTTCTTTTCTTAAGATTTTCAATAAGCGTATATTCGCTTTTACCATTTGCTTTTGTAATTTTCATATTTCACCTCACGCTTTACTTGCCTTTTCCATATCAGCAAGAAATGCTTCAATTTCATCTTTGCGAAGTTTCATTGAAGCCATATTAACAATAACTCTTGCAGAAATAGGCAAGATTTCCTCAACAACCTCAAGCCCGTTTTCCTTTAAGGTTGAACCTGTTTCAACAATATCAACAATGCCGTCTGCCAAGCCGAGAAGCGGAGCAAGCTCAACACTGCCTTCAATTTTAATGATATCCACATCCATACCCTTTGATTTAAAGAAATCTCTTGCAACCTTAGGATATTTGGATGCAACTGTTTTTCTTTTATAACCGCTGAAGAAATCTGTATCCTTCGGGCAGGCAAGCGCAAAACGGCATTTGCCGAGGTTTAAATCCATAACCTCATAAAACGAACTGCCGTGTTCAACAATCGTATCCTTGCCAACAACACCGATATCGCATACACCGTGTTCAACATAGGTTATAACATCAGGTGCTTTTGAAAGCACCGCCTCATATTTATCAACAGGAAGAATTAATCTTCTGCCCTTATTTTCAAGCTCGTTTGTATCAAGCCCCATTTTCTGAAAAAGCTTAACAGAGGACTTTTCAAGCCTGCCCTTTGTTAGTGCAATTCTGATAGGTCTTTCAACATTGATAACCTCATTCTTTGCATCACAAAGTGCATTAACATCAACACCAAAGCCGATAGCAGGAACATCCAAACCAAATTCTGCAATCAGATTATCATATCTTCCGCCTGTAATTATCGTTACACCTGAGCCTTCAGCATATCCTCTGAAAATAACGCCTGTATAATAATTGGAACGGTTAACAAGACCTAAATCTATCATAACTGCATCAGAAATACCCATTTCTTCAAGCTTATTCAAAAGCGTTTTCAGATAATCAAGAGCTTTATCTGAATTCTCGCTCTGATACAGTTTTTTCGCTTCATCAAGCACCTCTGTGCCGCCGAAAAGCCTTGGAAGTTTATGAAGCACTTCTGTTTCGGCAGTATTGCCAAGCGCATCAAGCATATCCCCAAGAGCAGCATAATTCTTGCCCTCAATCAGCTTACAGATTTCAGATTTCTGAGCAGAGGATAAATTCATTTTATCAAGCACTGCATTAAAGAAGCCCGCATGTCCGATTTCAATTTTAAAGGAATTCAAATCAGATCTTTTAAGAGCCTCAACCGCCATAGAGATAACCTCTATATCCGCATCAAGTGAGCCATCACCGATAAACTCAATTCCGCTTTGAGGAATTTCATCTGTTGTGCCTGCAAGCACCTTATTCTTAACAAAAACATTCTGATTATAATAAAGCCTTACGGGGAAATCAGCCTCTTTCAATCTTGTTGCAACAAGGCGGGCAATCGGCATTGTATTATCAGGGCGAAGCACTGTTGTTCTGCCCTGATTATCCGTTAATTTATACATATCATCGGCTTCAATGCCTGCATTTGAATTTGTAAACACATCAAAAAATTCAATAGCAGGTGTAATAACCTTGCGGTATGAATTCTCTTTATAAAGGGCAGACAGCGTGGTTTCAACATTCTTTCTGTCGTCACATTCTTCAAAAAGAAAATCACGGCTGCCCTCAGGTGTTATATTTGAATATCTTTTCATAGTATATCTCCTTAGTTGCACTTTAGCGTGCTAATGTGGTAATATGCTAACACATTAAAACTGCATTGTCAACTATTATATATTAAAATAAAGAAATTTGATTGCTGTCCGGCAAATCACCAAGAGCGCCGCACTCACGAAGTGAGTCTACAACACTGGAGCCGATATGTGCCCTAACCATTAAATCATCACAGGAAATGAAATCTCCATCGCCGTCATGAACAGCATCATAAATAGATTTTGCAGCATTTTCGCCTACACCTGAAATAGCAGAAAACGGCAGTCTGATTTTACCATCCTCAATCTGATAAACTCGCCAATCTGATTTATACAAATCAACAGGCAGAAATTCTATTCCGCGTGCAAGCATTTCAATAACAATCTGATTTACAACATAGGTGGATTCCTCTTTTGCAGTAACAGATTCATTATTTTTCTTTTTNGCATTATATTCATTCATTTTCGCTTTAACNGCATCCTTTCCTGCAACNGCAGAAACAGCATCCAAATCACCGCCNCGAACGGTGAAATAAGCCGCATAAAAATGAATAGGATAATAAATTTTATACCAGGCAAGGCGAAGAGCCGCAATAACATAAGCNGCNGCATGNGCCTTAGGGAACATNTANTTAATNTTATANCAGGAATCAATATACCACTGCTCAACACCGATTGTTTTCATAGCATCTTCATATGGCGGAAGCTCCTTAGGNGCTTTACCCTTACGGGTATATTCCATAATNTTAAAGCAATCCTTCTTTGAAAGAGGGGATTCCTTGCCCGTTTCTCTTTCATATTTTTCAGCAACGTGAATAAGATGCGTCATAATATCATCACGNCAGCCGATAACCTTTGAAATATCACANGTGCCATTCTGAATAAGCTCCTGTGCGTTGCCGAGCCAAACATCCGTGCCGTGTGAAAGACCNGAAATCTGAAGCAAATCGGCAAAGGTTTTAGGNTGAGCCTCTTCAAGCATACCGATAACAAACGGNGTGCCCATTTCAGGNATTGCNANNGTNCCTGTATTACAATCTATATCNTCAGGTGAAACGCCGATAGGCTCTGTTGANGTTATAAGNTTATACAGATTNGGGTCTGCCAAATCAACATCCATAACAGGAATACCTGTTGAATCTTCAAGATACTTATAAAGCGTTGGATTATCGTGTCCAAGCTCATCAAGNTTAAGAAGCGTATCGTGAAGTGAATTTTTAAAGTCAAAATGCGTTGTATACGTTCCCTTTGAAGCATCGTTTGACGGATACTGAATAGGGGTAAAATCTTCAACNGTATATTTATCGGGAACAACAACCATTCCGCCGGGNTGCTGGCCTGTTGTTCGCTTAATACCTGTACAGCCCTTGGTTAAACGGTCTATCTCTGCTCTTGGCGTGCCGATAATATTGCGTTCATCAAGATACTTCATAACATAACCNTANGCNGTTTTATCAGCAACNGTTGCCATCGTTCCTGCNTTAAACACATATTCCTTNCCNAAAAGNTCTTCGGTATATCTNTGTGAGCGNGACTGNTATTCACCGCTGAAATTAAGGTCTATATCAGGNTCTTTATCACCGTCAAAGCCAAGGAAGGTTTCAAACGGGATTTCGTGNCCGTCACGCTTCATAGGTGTTCCGCATTCAGGGCAGTTTTTAGGCGGCAAATCAAAGCCNGAACCATATTCGCCGTGCAGGAAGAATTCACTGTGCTTACANTTTTTNCAATAATAATGCGGTGCAAGAGGATTAACCTCTGATATACCGCCGAAATGNGCAGCAAGAGAAGAGCCNACAGAACCACGGGAGCCAACAAGNTATCCNTTTCNTTCNCTNTCNTCAACAAGACGCTTTGCNATAACATAAAGCACACCGAAGCCGTGACCGATGATAGAATCAAGCTCTCTTTGAAGTCTGCTTGCAACATATTCGGGAACAGGATCACCNTANAGTTCCTTTGCCATAGACCAGCACTTTTCGGTTAACTCTTCNTTNGCACCNTCAATATGCGGCTGGAATGTTCCCGGNGGGATAGGCGGAATATTATCCATAACCATATCNGCAATTTTATTTGGGTTATCAACAACAAATTCCTTTGCNCTGTCCCCTGCCCAAGCAAAATCAGAAAGCATTTCATCCGTTGTTTTGAAATAGAGCGGAGCCTGTTCNTCNGCATCATCAAAGCCCTTTGANGCCATAATGATTGCACGGAACCTTGCNTCCTTTTCATCAAGGAAATGCACNTCNCCCGTNGCAACGGTTAATTTGCCGAGCTTATCTGCAAGAGCAATTATTTTCTTATTTATATTAATCAAATCTTCCTCNGTNTTNACTTTCCAATGAAGATTTTTCTTTTCTTCGCCTTTTTTATTTGTTATNTATTCCTCACTGCTTGTGCGNAGCATAAAGGCATTGTTTCCGTTTGGCTGAATTTCAAGATAATCATAAAAGGAAGCAATGCGTTCAAGCTCTTCTTCAGNTTCTTCACGAAGAATAGCCTGATAAAGCTCACCCTGTTCACAGGCAGANCCGATAATCAATCCATCTCTTTTTTCAGCAAGCATGGATTTTGGAATNAGCGGNCGGGTTTTATATGTTTTAATATTNGAATGAGAAATCAGCTCATACANATTTTTTCTGCCGTATTTTCNTTCTTCTTTAGGTATACTTTCATCAAGCGAGGTATCCTCTTTTACAAGCAGAATAATGTGATGACGCTTAAANTGATTATTCTTCATTTCCATAAAGTTGGGATANTTTTCGTCATCAACCAAATATCCCTCCATACCCAGAATGAGTTTTATCTTTCCTTTTGCGGCATTATACGCTTCGGGCAAAGCCTGAACAACGCCGTGGTCTGTTACGGCAATTGCCTTATGACCCCATTGAATTGCTCTTTTAACAAGAGCGGTAGGAGAAGAAATACCATCCATTTCAGAAAGCGAGGTATGAAGATGAAGCTCAACTCTTTTTTCCTCTGCGTTATCCTCTTTTTCAGCTTTTAAAACAGTTTGGATACTATCGGGCGTTATCATATATTTACCTGAAAAGCTGTCTTCCTTATAACCGCCTCTGACAATCAATGTCTGTGCATCTGCGATTTTAGAAGCAACCGCTTCAACAACATCCTTTGTGTCAAAAACTTTAACAGACACAGAAGAGGTGTAATCCGTTATATCAAAGGTTAAGATTTTATAATAGCCTCTTTTTGTATCCTTAAGTTCAAAATTAAGAATATCGCCCCAAACCGTTGCAACGCCTGTGTCATAAGTAAGTTCGCTTATCGGCATTGGCTTTTCTTTTATGTTTTTGCCGTGAATGGTTTTGGCTGTATCTATGTAAATCGGTAAATCACCAAGAAGAGTATGCCTTACATTTTTAATCTCTTCTTTTTTGATTTCCTCCTCTTTTGCCTTTTTTTCAGCAGCAGCCGCTTTGGCCGCCTTTTCAACATCATAGCTTTCCGTTTCTATCATTTGGATTTTAACAGACATACCGAACATATCAAGAAAAGCATTTTCAATATCCCTGTCTACACCCTGTTTCAAAAGCAGCTCCAAGCCGCCTTTTTTAAGAGAAACCTTCAAAGTATCTGCATCCATTGAAACATCCGCATCATCAAAAAATCCGTTTGCGGCAGGATTTCTTCTTTTAACATAATCA
>JAAVHU010000002.1 GCA_014799585.1 Clostridiales bacterium
GGTATCTCCCGTAACAAGACCGAAGCCTTGAAGCGTAAAGCCAACCATTGCCGCCATAACACCTGCAATGCCTTTTTTAATCAGTGTGCTGAAAGTAGCAATAACACCCTCTCTGCGTCTGCCTGTTATCAACTCATCAACGTCTGTTAAATCGGGGAAGATATTTGTTGAAACAAAGCCGAGTCCCGACATTCCGAATGGATATAAAATCATACTCAGCATCATAAGAACAGCGAATACCCACGACCATTTTCCGCCGTTGCTTGTTTGCATAAACAAGCCGATTGCAAGCCCTGCAATCATAAGCGGGGTAACAATGTTTCCGCATTTCTGCTTTCCGTATTTCATTGTAAGTGCGTAGTTAAGCGGAAAGGCTCCTGCTTCTGCAACACCTGCAACCGCATTGAAAAGTGCATATCTGCTGTATTGATTTGCAAGATATTTTATGTAATAAACCTTTGAGTTTGCATAAAAGCCTGTTGAAAACTGATAAGCAACGCTCATAAAGAAATATTGTCTGAATGCTTTGTTTTTGAAAACAAGCACGTATTCACGAAGAATATATTTGATATCAAGCGGTTCAACATGCATATCCAGTGATGGCTTTTCCCTTGTTGTTTTAAAGGTTAAAAATACCGAAACGGAAAAGAAGATTGCCAAAACGATGCCGATAACCAAAAACGGCGTTTTTGAGTCGGATGTAATATTACTGCCCGATCCGAATATGCCAAGGATTAAAACGGCTATTCCGAAAGCAGGCACCATTCCGGCTGAATTGAATAAATATCCAACTGAGTTATACTGCGTTCTTAAATTGTATTCAGGAGCAAGTTCGGGAAGCATAGCTGTGTGCGGAACGCTTACGATGGTAAATGCTGTTTTATAAAGCATATAAACAATTACAAAGTAAATCATTGCCATCTTTGGATTTTCTTTGCCGTTTATACCAAAGGAATTCCATAAAAGCGAATAGGACAGCAGTATTACAGGTATTCCCCACAACAGATATCTTCTGTGTCTGCCGAATTTAGATCTTGTTCTGTCTGTAATAATGCCCATAACAGGGTCTGTAACAGCATCCCATATAGTTGCAATCATAACAACTATGCCTGCCTGCTGAAGTGAAATATTAACAACATCGGTAAGGAATATTGTAAAATACATACCGATTATGTATCCTGCTCCGCCAATAAACATATTGGCATAGCTGTAATTAATCATCGGCAGAATGGCTGTTTTAAAATCGCCCTCAACACCGATAGCCTTTTTTATTTTTTCTCCCACACGAATCCTCCTAAATATCTGATATTAAATGTATCTTATATTCGTATTGTAAGTTATTTTTTTACCATAGTCAAGAAAATGTCAAAAATATTGAAGAGGTGTTGACTTTTTTGTTGTTCAGTTATATAATAAAACAAATGTTCGATAAGGAGAAAAATGATGGACAGAACCATTCTTCATATAGATTGCAATAAGTTTTATGCTTCCGTTGAATGCCTGCACAGACCTGAAATCAGAAACAAGCCTGTTGTGGTAGGCGGCAGTGAAAAATCACGCCACGGCATTGTTTTAACGAAAAATGAAATCGCAGCAAAGTATGGAATTAAAACGGCAGAACCGTTATGGCAGGCAAGAAACAAATGCCCCGATTTGGTTGTTGTTCCGCCCAATTTTCCTCTGTATGTTCGCTTTTCAAATCTGGCTAAAAATATCTATAAGGATTATTCCGATTATATTGAGCCGTTCGGTCTAGATGAAAACTGGGTTGATGTTACAGGCGATAAACGAACAGGCTTCGCCATAGCAGAAGAGATTAGAGAAAGAGTTAAGGCTGAACTTGGTATAACTGTCAGCATCGGTGTTTCGTGGAATAAAATTTTTGCAAAGTTCGGCTCTGATTATAAAAAGCCCGATGCCGTAACTGTTATTGATAGGGATAATTATAAGGATATTGTTTGGAAAAGTCCCTGCAGTGATTTGCTTTTTGTTGGCCCTGCAACAACAAAAAAGCTGAATTCCTATGGTATTTATACAATTGGTGAGCTTGCGGCTGCCGATATAAACTTCTTGATATCTGTTTTTGGAAAGAATGGCGAAATACTTCACACCTTTTCTAATGGATTTGATGCAACACCTGTTCGTCATATAGATGATGTTCAGGCAGTTAAAAGTGTTGGAAATTCAACAACTACGCCGCGTGATATGGTAAATAACAGTGATGTTAAAACTGTGTTTACCGTGTTGGGGGAAAGTGTTGCACGCCGTATGCGAGAGATAGGTGTAAAGGGGAAAACCATTACAATAACATTGCGTGATAAAAACCTTTATCACTTCACAAGGCAGGGTCAATTGCAGGCTCATTCCGATGTTTCGTCTGAAATTATCCATATGGCAATGAAAATTTTTCTGGAAAATTACAATTGGAAAAATCCGTTAAGAAGTATCGGCATTACTGTGTCTGATTTTGATACGGATGAAGCCGTGCAGTTTGATTTATCCCATTCGGTTGAGAAAAGAGAAAAACTTGAAAGGCTTGAAAAAGCTGTTGATGATATAAGACGGCGTTTCGGAAGCTATTCGCTTCAAAGAGCTTCGCTTCTTGCAGATACGGGTTTAAGTCATTTTAATCCCCACGATGATCATACCATTCATCCGATAGGATATTTCAAAGAATTTAAAGAAGGTAGATGATAGTAAATGAAAAATTATGTTGAGGTAACTGCTGTTTTTGATAAAGAGGGCGTCATAACGCCTGTATCCGTAAAAATAGATGATGATAGATTTGATGTGGACAGGGTGATGGATATCCGTCCTGCTGCTTCACTTAAATCGGGCGGAGCAGGCATTCGATATACATGCAGAATAGAGGGCAGGGATACCTACCTTTTTCTTGAGGAAACCCGCTGGTTTTTAGAGCTTGTTGAGTAATAATTTTTGTTTAATAGTAACATTGCAAAATATATCAAAAAGTGATAAAATATCCCCATTAAATTTTACGGAGGATAATTATATGGCAAAACTTTACACTGAAATGTCTGCCGAAGAATTACAGGCAGAGCAGAAAGTTCTTGAAAATCGTTATAATGAGTTCAAAGCAAAAAAATTAAAACTTGATATGAGCAGAGGTAAGCCGGGTGCAGATCAGCTTGATTTATCATCTGCTATGAATGATGTTAATAGCTATATTTCAGATGGTGTTGATATCAGAAACTATGGAATTATGGATGGTATTCCAAGCTGTAAAAAGCTTTTTGCCGATTTAATGGGTGTTGAGTCAAAGAATGTTATTGTTGGCCCTAATGCAAGTTTAACACTTATGTTTGATTATATCAGCCAGTGCTTCACCCACGGTGCAGGTGATACACCTTGGTGCAAGCTTGATGAGGTTAAATTCCTTTGCCCTGTTCCCGGCTATGACCGTCATTTTACAATTCTTGAGCATTTTGGTATTAAAATGATTAATGTTGAAATGAAGGCAGACGGCCCTGATATGGAAGCTATCGAAGAATATATCAAGGATGAAAGCGTTAAGGGTATGTTCTGTGTTCCTAAGTATTCAAATCCACAGGGCATTACATTCAGTGATGATGTTGTTAAGCGTATCGCTGCATTAAAGCCTGCCGCTAAGGATTTCAGAATTATCTGGGATAATGCGTATTGTATCCACGATTTGGATGATAACGGCGATGAGCTTCTGAATATATTTGATGTATTGCCAAAGTTCGGCAATGAGGATATGGTTATTGAAGTTTGCTCAACCTCTAAAATCACTTTCCCTGGTGCAGGTGTTTCTGCTCTTATTGCAAGTGATAATAATATTGCTGCAATCAAAAAACGCCTTAATGCGCAAACAATCAGCTATGATAAAATGAATCAGCACCGCCATGTTGAATTCTTTAAGAATGCAGATGGCGTTAAGGCTCATATGAAAAAGCATGCTGCTATTCTTAAGCCTAAGTTTGATATTGTTCTTAAGCATCTTGATACAGAGCTTGCAGGCAAGGGTATCGCAGAATGGTTTAATCCAAAAGGCGGATATTTCATCAGCCTTGATGTTATGAACGGCTGTGCAAAAAGAGTTGGTGAGCTTTGCAAGGAAGCAGGTGTTGTGTTAACCTCTGTTGGTGCAACCTATCCTTACGGTATGGATGAGAAAGATAGTAATATCCGTATTGCTCCAAGTTTTCCTCCTGTTTCAGAGCTTGATCTTGCAGCAGAGCTTCTTTGCATCTGCGTTCAGCTTGCTTGCATTGAAAAGCTTCTTGGTTAATTTATGAAAAAAGAAATCAGTAACAGAACAAAAGGTGTAATCTATATACTGCTTTCTGCAATATGCTTTACGGGAATGAACACTTTTGTAAGGCTTTCGGGTGATGTTCCAACCTTTCAAAAGGTGTTTTTCAGAAATTTTGTTGCAATGTTTTTTGCACTTTTTGCTCTTCTTAAAGCAAAGGAAAGCATTATACCTAAAAAGGGCTGTTTGAAATATCACGTGCTTCGCTCGGTTATAGGGCTTGCAGGTGTATTCGGCAATTTCTATGCCATTGATAAAATCGAGCTTTCCGATGCTTCAATGCTCAATAAAATGAGCCCGTTTTTTGCGCTGGTTTTTTCTGCATTATTTATAAAAGAAAAGGTAAAGCCTAAGCAGGCAATAGCAATAGCCGTTGCGTTTATAGGTTCACTGTTTATCATAAAACCTACTTTTGGAAACGAAAATCTTGTTGCGTCCATGGCGGGCTTTATAGGCGGTATGTGTGCCGGTGCGGCATACACCTGTGTTCGTCAGCTTGGTATAATGAGGGAAAACGGAAAACTGATTGTTTTTATTTTCTCTGCATTTTCAAGTCTTGTAACAGCGCCGTATCTTATTTTTGATTATCACCCTATGGAGCTTTGGCAGTGGGCATCGCTTCTTATGGCAGGCCTTTGTGCCGCAGGTGGGCAGTTCTCTATAACAGCCGCTTATACGCATGCTCCAAGCAGGGAAATATCGGTTTATGATTATTCTCAGGTTGTTTTTGCCGCAATTGTTGGATTTTTCGCATTCGGTGATATTCCTGATTTATGGTCTTTTGTGGGTTACTTTATCATCTGTGCAATGGCTGTTTGGATGTTCTTATACAATAACAGGAAAGAAGTTTTTAAAAAGGCTTAAATTCCTCAATATATTGTGTAAAGTAAAAACACTTGCATTTCTCTATATGTTGTGTTATACTCTATATTATAGAGAAATCTTGTAGGGGGTTTTTATTATGAGATGTCCTTTTTGTGGATATGAAGAAAGCAAGGTTATAGATTCCCGTCCAACTGATGAGAATGAGCGTATTCGCCGCCGCAGAGAGTGTATTCAATGCTCAAAGCGTTTTACAACCTATGAAACAATAGAGGATGTTCCTATCTTAGTTATTAAAAAGGATAGAAGCAGAGAGGTGTTTGACCGCACAAAGGTTTTAAAGGGTATGCTCCGTGCTTGCGAGAAAAGGCCTGTTAATGTTGCAGAGCTTGAAAATGCAATTTCAGAAATAGAAACTACTCTTCAAAGTGCAACAGACAGAGAAGTAACAAGTGTTCGTATCGGCGAGCTTATTATGGAAAAACTTCGTGAAATAGACGAGGTTGCTTATGTTCGCTTTGCTTCTGTTTACAAAGCATTTGATTCCGCTTCTTCATTTATAGAAGAAATTTCAAAACTTTAAACAATAAAATGAAAACCGAAAGGTGGTATCCTTTCGGTTTTTTTTTGATAATCTTATTTATGTTAACGGAGAGAATTATGATGGATATAAATGAAAAAAGACTGCTTGATTTATTTAAGAAATTAGTGGAAACAGATAGCCCTTCGTGTGCTGAACGGCTTGTTTGCGATATGATAAAAAATGAATTCGAAAAGCTGAATATTCCTGTAATTGAAGATAATGCAGGGGAATATATAAATGGAAATGCAGGTAATCTTTATGCTTATATAGATGGGGATTTGTCATTGCCGCCTTTGTTGTTTTCTGCTCATATGGATACAGTTGAACCGTCCGAAAATAAAAAATGTATTATGGATGAGGATGGAAAAATCCATTCTGATGGCACAACAGTTTTGGGTTCGGATGATTTTGCAGGTGTGGCTGCCATTATTGAAGCCATAAAGACTGTAAAGGAAAACAACTTTACACACCGTCCTGTTGAAATTCTTTTTTCTGTTTCAGAGGAAAACTATTGCAAGGGTGTTGCACAGTTTGATTTTTCTAAAATTAAATCAAAGGAAGCCTATGTTTTTGATTTAAGCGGTAAGGTGGGCACTGCTGCATATGCCGCTCCAACCATTCTTTCCTTTCGTGCGGATATTTATGGCAAAGCCTCTCATGCAGGGTTTGCTCCCGAAAAGGGTGTTCACTCCATAAAAATTGCTGCTGAAGCTGTTTCAAAAATAAATTGCGGCAAAATTGATGATGAAACAACTGTAAATATCGGAACGATTGTTGGCGGCACTGCAACAAATATTGTGCCTGATAAATGCACTTTAACGGGAGAAATACGCAGTTATTCTGATGAAAAAGCAGTGAATGAATATAGAAATATTGAAAAAGTTATAAAGGAAGCTGCTGAAAAATCTGGTGCTTCGGCTGATGTTTCTTTTGTTAAAAGTATCGTTGCATATGAAACGGATTTAAACAGCGAAACGGTTAAGCGTTTTGAATCTGCTTGTAACACATTAGGTTTTGAGCCTGTGCTTGAACGTTCCTTTGGCGGAAGTGATAATAATGTTATGGCTTTAAAAGGAATAAACGGCATAGTGGTGGCAACAGCTATGAATGAATGCCATACACTGAATGAGTGGACAACTGCCCCTGAACTCAAAAACGCTTCAAAACTTGCATTAAGCCTTATGCTTTCTGCTATATAACAAATAAAAAAGTAGCCTTAGTTTTCTAAGACTACTTTTTGTTTTTAATATTTATATTCCTCGTTGCTGTGATTTTCTGAATAAAAATTATTTATAACAATTTCGTATCGTTCAAAAGCCTTTTGAACAGCATCTTCCCAGCTTATGTATATCGTGTTCTGTGCCTCTTTGCCAACAGCTTTTAAAAGCGTCTTGTTGTCCATAATTTCCAAAAGCCTGTCTGCAACGCTCTGTGAATTTTCTTTACAGAAAAAGCCTGTTTTCCCATTCTCAATTCCTTCTGCCGCACAGGAATTTTCAACAAGTAGTGAGGGTGTTCCGCAGGAAGCTGCTTCACGCACAACAAGCCCGTTTGTATCAAATGTAGATGGGAAAATCAATAAATCAGATGTGGCATAATACTGTTGAATAATCTCTCTGTCTAATATTTTTCCTGTCCATACAACTTTATCTGATATTCCAAGACGTTTGTATCTCAGCTTTATGGCTCTTTCATCAGCACCGAAGCCAAGCATAATCAGTCTGAAATCCTTGCCTTTATCCTTAAGAATTTTGCAGGCTTCCAAAATAAACTGAATGTTTTTATACCAAATCATTCGCCCTGTGTATATAAAAACGGGAACATCTTTCGGAATAGAGTGCTTCGTTTTTATTTCATCAATAATTTCCTGCGGTATTTCAGCTTTCGGCATGTCGCATCCATTTGGCATAACAATATAATCGCCTGTATATCCTATATTTCTAAGGCTTTCTGCCGAACCTTCGCTTGTTACCCAAACCTCGTCAGCCGCTTCAATATTTCTTTTGATAAAGCGTTTTGCAAAGTTTTTTGCCTTTTGCGTAGGCACTCTTTTGTCTATATCATATTCATATTTTGTATGATATGTAAGCACGGTTGGTATTCGCTTTTTTCTGTTAACAAGCCTGAAATAATAGCTTGTTGCAAGCGGTGCATGGCTGTGAAGCAAATCAAAATCTTTGTTTATAATATCGTAGCTGAGGGATTCTTTAAACGGCCAGCCGATGCTGTATCCCTCTTTGCTCGGCACCCACCAGCTTTTGTATCTGAAAATCTCATATGGATATTTCGAGTCATGCTGATTAGGATTTTTAGGTGTAACAACAATTGCTTCGCAGTGGTGTTTATTTAAAATATTTGCATAGCTTTGTGCAACGTTGCTTATTCCGTCTGTTGTTGGCGGAAAAGCATCTGTTCCTATTGCAATTTTGTATTTTTTATCCATACATTCTCCTCAGAAAAGTGTAAAAATTCATTTTAATATATAACATATTTTGTCGTTGTTGTAAATCATTTGAAGAAATATTCATAATAAGTTTATAAAAACTGCCTGTTAAATATTGCAATTTATTATTATTTTATTATATAATGGTTTCGTATAATTTTAGGAGGTAATGAAATGGCTGCAAGTTATTCCGTTTCTCTTCAGAAGATAATAGATGCGCATTCTCTTGAAATCATTTATCTTCCAAAAGCTGCAAACGATATTTTAATAACAACCAATGAAATAAACCGCCCCGGTATAGTGCTTACAGGCTATACAGATTATTTTGATTCCTTAAGAATTCAAATTTTAGGATGGACGGAATTGGGATTTCTTCAAAAAATGGATAAGGCAGATCAGCAAAAGGCTCTTGGCTATTGGCTTAGTCTTCAGCCTGCTGCGGCAGTTATCACAAGAGGTCTTGATATTCCTGATTATTTCATAAAGGCTTGTGAAGAATATAAAGTGCCTCTTCTGCGTACAAATGAGGANACNTCACCTTTCTTAGCAACGCTTATTCAGTATCTGAATACAAGCCTTGCTCCAAGAATAACAAGNCATGGTGTTTTCTGNGAGGTATACGGCGAGGGTGTTCTTATTTTGGGTGAAAGCGGAGCAGGTAAATCAGAAACTGCNGTTGAGCTTATTAAAAGAGGTCATCGNTTTATNGCTGATGATGCTGTTGAAATCAGAAAGATTGATGATCATACNTTAATCGGTTCATCGCCTAATAATATAAGGCATTTCATTGAACTTCGNGGTATCGGTATGATAAATGCCCGNCGNNTGTTCGGTATGGGTGCNGTTAAGGTTTCTGAAAAAATCAATATGGTTATTCAGCTTGANCCNTGGGATTCAACAAAGGCNTATGACAGGCTTGGTCTTGATGATACCTATACTAAAATTCTTGATGTTAAGGTGCCNGTGTTAACNATTCCTGTTAATCCCGGAAGAAACCTTGCAATTATTATTGAAACAGCGGCTATGAATAACCGTCAGAAAAAGATGGGTTATAATGCNGCAAGAGAGCTTATGGTCNGCCTNGGTATGGANGATATTGAACCNGGCGAAACAGAGCTTGAAATTTGGCANAATTCATAAGTTACATATAAAGGAGTAGAAAATTATGCTTAATATCGGAATTGATTTGGGAGGAACAAATATTGTTGCTTCCGTTGTAAACGAGGAATATAAAATTTTATCNACTGCGAAAACCCCAACAAATACACCAAGAAGTGCTGATGAAATTTTTGATGATATCGCAAANGTTTGTAANGAAGCTATGGAAAAGGCAGGCGTTANNATTGCTGATATCTCAACAGTAGGAATGGGCACACCGGGNACTGTTAATGATGACGGTGTTATNGAATTTGCAAATAACCTTGGATTTAATAACATTCCTGCAAAAGATATGATTAAAGANCGTCTTGGTGATATTCCTGTTTTCGTTGCAAATGATGCAAACTGTGCCGCTCTTGGTGAGGCTTATGCAGGCTGCGGACACGGAGCNAANGACTTTGTTGCNGTAACACTCGGNACAGGTGTTGGCTCAGGTGTTATTGTTGACGGNAANCTTGTTACAGGTGTAAANGCAGCAGGCGGTGAATGCGGTCATATGGTTATTATGGTAGACGGCGANGAATGTACCTGNGGCAGAAAAGGCTGCTGGGAGGCTTATGCTTCTGCAACNGCTCTTATAAATCAAACAAAGGCTGCNATGGCTGAGCATCCNGANTCTGTTATGCATCAGCTTGCNGAGGCAGAGGGAAANGTAAGCGGCAGAACNGCNTTTGATGCAATGAGAAAGGGCGATATCGCAGGTATCAATGTTGTGAATAACTATATCAANTATGTTGCCTGCGGTCTTATCAATCTTGTAAACGCACTTCAGCCTGAAATTATTTGTATCGGCGGCGGTATCTGCAATGAGGGTGATACGCTTATGAANCCTCTCAGCAAGTATGTTCAGGCAGAAAGATATTCNATTCANAGTAAAATACAAACAAAAATTATGAANGCAGAGCTTGGAAATGATGCAGGNATNATCGGTGCTGCTATTCTTGGTATAAACAATTAATGGTGATATTTTGAAAGATTTAATTGCTTTTTTAGAAAAAGAGNATATTAAATTTGCTGAAAATGAATCAATGAAAAATCACACAACCTTTAAGGTTGGCGGCGAAGCTTCGGTTATGATTTTTCCNAAAAGTGAGCAAGAGGTTTCNGCTGTTGTTAAAGCGTGCGGNAATCTNGGNATNAGGCTTGTTTCAATCGGAAACGGCTCTAATCTTCTTGTGTCTGATAANGGAATAAAAGCCGCTGTTTTGTGNTTTTCAAATGATTTTTCGGAAATTAAGCTTATTGACGAAGAAACNGTTTTTGCCGAGAGCGGAGCTTCTTTGATGAANNTTTGCCGATNTGCACTTGAANACAATCTTTCAGGNTTGGAATTTGCTTTTGGCATTCCCGGTTCCTGCGGTGGTGCGGCATTTATGAATGCGGGTGCTTACGGCGGAGAAATGAANGANGTGCTTTATAAATGCCGTCATATAGATAANGNCGGTAATGAGGGNTTTCTTGAAANTGAGGATATGAAGCTTTCTTACCGCCATTCGGCATATTATGATAACGGCTGTATTATAACGGGNNTTTATCTTAAGCTGAAAAAGGGTAATGCTGAAGAGATTAAAGCNAAGATGNATGATTTTCTTCANCGAAGAAAGGATAAGCAGCCGCTTGAATATCCAAGTGCAGGCTCAACCTTTAAAAGACCTGAGGGTTATTTTGCNGGTGCACTTATTGAAGAATGCGGATTAAAGGGNAAATCNGTCGGNGGTGCAGAGGTCAGCACAAAGCATGCNGGATTTGTTATAAATAAAGGAAATGCAACNTGTGAGGATATTTTAAATCTTTGNANGCTTTGCAGTGAAACAGTGATGNANGAAAAAGGCGTTAAGCTGGAAATGGAAATTAGGGTAACGGAATAATGAGNGAAAGAAAAGAATTAGTNATTTTAACAGGTGTTTCAGGTGCNGGTAAATCAACGGCTATCGGCTTTATGGAAGATATCGGCTATTATTGTGTNGATAATATGCCGCCNATACTTNTNAATACNTTTCTTGATTTGATTGAAAATAAAAGTAAAAGACAAAAGATAGCAATTGTTATNGATATCCGCTCAACAGAAAATTTTGATTCTCTTGTTGAGCTGCTTCATCAAAGGGATGATTTCAATTATGATATAAAGGTGATTTATCTTGATATTAAAACGCATATTGCTTTAAAAAGATATAAGCTGACAAGAAGAAAGCATCCGTTTTCAGATCGCTTNAATGGTGATATTNCACAGGCTCTNGCTTATGAAAGAGAAAAGCTAAGCTCTGTTCGTTCAATGTCTGATTATGTTGTTGANACNTCTGATATTTCCGTNAATCAGCTTAGAGACAGATTAACGCAGATTCTTCTCGGAAGTGACAGAGAGGTTATGAATATCCATGTTATGTCCTTTGGGTTTAAGCATGGTATTCCTGCGGAAGCAGATTTTGTTATTGATGTAAGATGTCTTCCAAATCCGTATTGGGTNGAAAATTTAAAAGCGAAAACNGGTCTTGATCAGGAAGTTAAGGATTATGTTTTCTCTTTTAAGGAATCAAAAGANCTTCTTGCAAAGCTTACNGATATGCTTGATTTNCTGAATCCGCTTTATATNAAAGAGGGTAAAAGCCAGATTGTTGTTGCNATCGGTTGNACNGGCGGAAATCACCGTTCGGTTGCGATTGCAGAATCACTGAAAGAGCATTTTTGCAGCCGTTGGGATAATGTTTCCGTTAATCATAGAGATATAAACAGAGGTTAAAATTAAAATGTCTTTTTCAATGCAGGTTAAAAATGAACTTGTTAAAACTGAATACGAAAAAGCCTGCTGTAAAAAATCACTTCTTTATGGAATGTGTATTTTCGGTAAAACCTTTTCAGCAAAAAGTGTTTCTCTTCAAACAGAAAATGAGAATATTGCTTTGCTTTATAAAGACCTTTTAAAAGAGCTTTTTAACATCAATTCGGTTGTTAAAACTTCTCCTAAAGGAAGAAATATAACCGTTTCTGTTGCAGAAGATAATGATGCCGCAAAGCTATTTAAAGCGTTTGGCCACGAGGGTGCCTCAAGTCTTAAAATCAATCATTCAAACTTTGATTGCGAAAACTGTGTTCATTCCTTTGTGGCAGGTGCTTTTCTTTCCTGCGGAACGATATCCACGCCCGAAAAGGATTATCATCTTGAATTTACAGTGCCTTATCTGAATCTTTCAAAAAGCCTTTTAACGCTGATTGAAGAAATGGATTTAAGCCCGAAATATACTTACCGCCATGGCTATAATGTTGTGTATTTCAAGGAAAGCGAAGCCATAGAGGATTGCCTTTATCTTATGGGTGCATCTGATGCTATGTTTGAAATGATGAATGTGAAAATCGTTAAGGATTTCAGAAATATGGCTAACAGAAAGGCAAACTGTGAAACCGCAAATATAAACAGAATGGTAAACGCGGCTTCCGAACAACTTAAGGCGATTGAAAAAATCTGGCGGGTTAAGGGTAAGGAATATTTACCTGAAAACCTTGAAGTGCTTGCTGAAATCAGATATGAAAATGCAGATTTAAGCCTTTCGGAACTTGCTGAAATGTGCAATCCTCCGTTAAGCCGAAGCGGTGTTAATCATAGACTTAAAAAGATTATCAGCATAGCAAACGAGCTTTAACAGTGCTGTAAAATAAAAACGAAAGGGAGGTACCGTTAATGTTTACTCATCTTCATCTTCACACGGAATTTTCTTTGCTTGACGGTGCCTGCCGTATAGAACAGCTTGTTCTTAAAGCAAAAGAACTTGGAATGCAGTCCCTTGCTATTACGGATCATGGTAATATGTATGGGGCTGTTGATTTTTACAAGGCGTGTAAAAAACACGGCATAAAGCCTATTATCGGCTGTGAGGTTTATGTTGCTCCAAGAACAAGATTTGATAAAGAAAAGGTGCTTGATAAGGATTATAACCATCTTATTCTGCTCTGCAAAAATGAGGTTGGCTATAAAAATCTTATCAAGCTTGTTTCTATGTCTTTTACAGAGGGATATTATTATAAACCAAGGGTA
>JAAVHU010000003.1 GCA_014799585.1 Clostridiales bacterium
AAAAAATGGGAAAATTTAGAATAACAAACAAAAAAACGGATAAAAAAAGCAGGCGGATAATATCCGCCCCTACGATAAAAAAATATAAAAAAGAAAAGGACGAGCAATGCTCGTCCCTACGATTATTTTTTTATTAAAATTATTGACCTACATTACGCATAAGATTCTGGCGGATACCTCTAACATCCTGAAGTGCTTTATAAAGAGCATCATCAATTGCAAGAAGTGTATCTTCAGCATAGTTATTTACTGCATTCACAGAATCCTTTTTATTCTTCTGCGCAGCAGCAAGCATTTCATTTGCCTGTGCAGTTGCATTTCCAAGGATTTCGCTTGCACGAGCCTGTGCTTCACGAATACTGTTTTCACCATCTTCCCTTGCCTTTGCAAGAATTTCAGCAGCCTGCGCCTGAGCGGTCTGCGTAATCTGATCTCTTGCAACAAGATCACGAGCCTGTGCCTCTGCTTCAGCAATAATAGCCTGTGCATCTTTCTGCGCATCATCAAGAATTGTGTTTCTTGAATCAATAATTGCTTTAGCCTGCTTTGTTTCGTGCGGTGTATTGAGGCGGATATCCTCAATAATTGTTTTAATCTTGTCTACATCAACAAGGCTTTTCTTTGTCATTGGCATAGAAGTGGCATCATCAAGCACATCTTCTAAATCTTCAAGCAAAATATCTGTATTAGTCATTAGAAATTTCTCCTTTACATCTTTTGATAACATCTTCTAATATAATTTCAGGAACAAAACGGGAAATATCCCCATTCAGGCTGCACACTTCTTTTACCATACTTGAGGAAAGGAACATATTTTCCCCTTTTGCAGTAAGGAAAACGGTTTCCACCTGCGGCAAAAGACTTTTATTTATAAGTGCCTGCTGAAATTCATAATCGAAATCAGACATAGCACGCAACCCTTTAACAATAGCAACAGCATCCTTACTTGCCGCATAATCAACAAGAAGCCCGCTGTATGTATCCACCTCTACATTATTCTTTGAAACACTGCGTTGGATTAAATCAATACGCTCTTCAATAGAAAACAGAGAGGATTTTTTTGTGCTGTTGCACATTACGACAACAATAACCTTATCAAAAAGCTCTGCTGCACGCTCTATAATATCAAGATGACCGAGCGTAATGGGATCAAAGCTGCCCGGACAAACTGCTATTTTCATAATTCTAAATCCTTTCGGTAAATTGTAATTTTCGTTTTACCGTAATTTCTTTCTTTCGTTACTGAAAAATCGCCGAATGTTTCGGGCAATTTTTCCTCTTTTGAGGTTTCACAAACAATAATGCCATCCTCACTCATAAGTTTTACAAGGCTTGGCATACATTTTTCAATAAGCCCTTTTTTATAAGGCGGATCAAGAAAAGCAACATCAAAGTTATTTATTCTTGAAAGAAAAGCTGCCGCATCGGAAAGAACAATCTGAGAAGCTGAGGAAAACCCGCAATTCTCTACATTCGTTTTAACAATGCTTTCAGCTTTTTTATTATTCTCAACAAAGGTGCAAAAGGCGGCACCACGGGACAAGGCTTCAATTCCAAGCTGACCTGAGCCTGCGAACAAATCGAGCACCCTTTTATCTTCAATTTCAAATTGTATCATACTGAAAAGGGCTTCTTTAACGCTTTCAGCAGTTGGCCTTGTTACCTCTTCACCGTTAAGGGTTTCAAGACGTCTGCCTCTGGCACTGCCCGTAATTACTCTCATCATATCTGCTTGTCCTCAGTGTGAAAATATACACTTTCACATATTTATACATAAACATTATACAGTTGAAGCATTGCTTCGTCAAGTTTATTATTACTATTTTTACATTTTGTGATAAAAATTATAGATATTTTGTGCATCTTTACTATTAATTGAGGGGCAATTTTGTAATTCTTCCACAGAGCATTCTTTAATCTTCGTTATCGTTTTAAAGTGCTTCAAAAGGGCTTTTGCCTTTGCATTTCCTATGCCCTCAATGCTGAGCAGGCTTGAAGAAAGAGCCGATTTTTTATGCTTATTATGATGATACGTAATCGCAAATCGGTGCACCTCCTCCTGTATATTTGAAACAAGGGTAAAGGCGCTTCTGTGGGAATTGATTTCTATTTCTCCGCCGTCAATAGCGATTGCTCTTGTGCGGTGTTTATTATCCTTAACCATGCCGAAAACAGGCACGTTTATACCCATTTTTGCTACAACAGGAAGCACTGCGTTCACCTGCGGCTGACCGCCGTCAAGCAAAATCAAATCGGGAAGAATTTTAAATGTACTGCCCTCATCATCATTATAATAATGATTGAATCTACGGGTTAAAACCTCATTCATTGAGCCAACATCATTCTGCCCGTCAAAGCCCTTGATAGAAAAGCGTTTATACGCTGATTTCATCGGTCTGCCGTTATGGAACACGACCATACCTGCAACATTATCAGCACCAAAGGTGTGGGAAATATCGTAGCTTTCTATATATTCAGGCGGTTTCGGCAATCCTAAAAGACCTGCAAGCTCTTCAAGAGCGGCAAATTCCCTGCCAAGTCTTCCCTCGCTCTGTGCCAAATGCTCATTTGCATTCTGAATACACATTTTAACAATGGAGAGATGCTCGCCCTTTTGCGGATGAATGAACTCTGTTTTCTTACCGCGTTTGCTTTCAAGGAACTGAAGCAGAAGCTCTTCGTCCTCAATCTCACCATCTACTGCTATTCTTGAGGGAATTCTATCTCTCATAGCATAATAGCGTTCTATAAGCTCAAAGCGGGCAGACGGAAGATGATCAACAGAGTCGATAAGCCAAAATTCACTATCCGTTAACCTGCCGTTCTGAAAGCGGATAACCTCAAAGCAAGCCTTTTTCTTGCCGTTTACAAGAGCAAAAACGTCCTCTTCGGGAACATTGATTGAAACAACCTTTTGCTTTTCATCAAGATTTTTAATTGCCTTAATTCTGTCTCGAAGCTTTGCCGCCTCTTCAAACTGAAGATTATCGGAAAGTTCCTGCATCTGCTGTGTCATTTCACGAACAGCCGCCTGACTGCCGCCTTTCAAAAATGCAACCGCATCATTAACATTATTTACATATTCTTCCCTTGTTATTCGTCCTGCACAAGGAGACGAGCAAAGCCCCATAAACCCATTCAAGCAGGGTCTTGATTTGCCGTAATCCCTTGGAAACTGCTTATTACAACGAGGAAGTTTGAAAATTTTAAGTGTTTCCTCTACCGCCTGTTTTACGGAGAAGTTTGAAATATACGGACCGACATAGGTTGCTCCGTCATCATCCATACGCTTACATTCGGATATGCGGGGGAATTCACCCTTTGTTATCTTGATATAATTATAGCCCTTATCATCCTTAAGCAAAATATTATATTTAGGCATATGCTGTTTGATCAGCGAGCATTCAAGAACGAGGGCTTCAAACTCAGTATCAACAAGAATGTAATCAAAATCATCAACATTTTCAACCATTCTGATGACCTTTAAGGAGTGATTTGAATGAGAGCCGAAATAGGAGGAAACACGGTTTTTCAGCTTTTTAGCCTTGCCGATATAGATAATTTTTTTATCTTTATTTTTCATAATATAAACACCGGGCTGTAATGGTAAAGCCATTGCTTTTTGGCGAAGCTCTTTTTCGGTCATAATTCAAACCTCCTTTTCAATAAATTGTGGAAACAAAAAGAAAAGTACAGATTTCTCTGTACTTTTTAAGTTTAATATAACAGTTTTAATTAATCTGCAAATCCGCTTTTAACAAGAGCAACAAGACCTTCAACAGCATCTTCCTCATCTGAACCATCAGCGATAATGCGAATATCAGTGCCACCCATAATGCCGAGTGAAAGAACACCTAAAAGTGACTTTGCATTAACTCTTCTTTCTTCCTTTTCAACCCAAATGGATGATTTAAACTCATTCGCTTTCTGAATAAAAAATGTAGCCGGACGAGCATGAAGACCAACCTGATTCTCAACTTTTACATCTTTAACAAACATAATTAAAACCTCTCTATATGTTATATATATTTAATTAATTGTTTACTTTACATATTATATCACTAAAGTTAAATTGGTCAACAAATTGCATAAAACTTCGTATGCTTTATGAATTAAACACAAAATATAAATGACCGATTTGTGCAAAATTCACATAACTTTTTGAAATCATTTTAAATTTGACAAATATTCCCTATCTTCTTCAGTCAGCTCCGCTTTTTCAAGCATATCGGGGCGTCTTTCAAAAGTGCGTTTCAGAGATTGCTGCCTTCTCCATTTATCCACATTTGCGTGATGGCCTGTAAGCAAAACATCGGGAACAGTTCTTCCTTTCCATTCATATGGTCGAGTGTACTGCGGATATTCAAGAAGTGAGCTGTAATGGCTTTCTTCTTCAAAGCATTCATCATTTGAAAGAACATCGGGAAGCATTCGTGAAACTGCATCTGCGAGGATTAGAGCAGGTAATTCTCCGCCTGTAAGCACATAATCACCAACAGATATTTCCTCAGGCTGAAGCTCCTCAATCACTCTTTCGTCTATGCCCTCATAATGGCCGCACAAAAGGGCAATATTATCTAGTTCAGACAATTCACGAACACGCTTTTGCGTTAATGTTTTACCCTGCGGTGTAAGATAAATCAGATGCGGCTTTGTGCCTGTTTTTTCGCACAATGCATTGTAGCAATCATATATAGGGTCTACCTGCATAATCATGCCCATACCGCCGCCATACGGCGTGTCATCCACCCTGCGGTGCTTATCCTTTGTGTAATCTCTTATATCAACACATTCAATCTCAACTTTTCCTGCTTTTCTTGCTCTGCCTATAATACTTTCAGAAAGATAAGCATTGCACATTTCGGGAAAAAGCGTAAGTATATCAATCCTCATCAAAAAGCCCTTTCATCGGAATAATTCTGATTATTTCGCATTCTGTATCTATTTCCTTAACAATATCGGGAATAACAGGGATATAGCTGTGCTTTTTATCCTTTTCAACATCAAGGATATCGGAAGCACCGTAATTTACAACATCTGCAACTCTGCCGTATTCTGCATTGCTTTCTGCATCAACAACCAAGCAACCGATTAAATCCTGAATATAATTTGCATCTTCATCAATTTCTGCATCATCACGATTGCAGTAAACAACGCTGTTTTTAAACTTCTCAGCTTCATCAATAGATGTTATTTCAGTAAATTTAACGATAGCGTGATTCTTTTGAGGACGAGCAGATATAAGTTCTAAACTATTATTGCCGTTATCATCAAGATAAAGCGTTTTAAACTGCTTTAAATAATCAATATCATCACACCACAATTCAAGTTTCATTTCGCCCCTTATTCCGTGGGTATTTATTAATTTACCGATTTCTAAAAACTGTTTCATTTTATCACCATAGCTATTATATAGGCTTTTTCTTATTTTAGCAATAGTAAAAAGAGCAATCAATTCTTTTTAGTGTTATTATTTTCATCGGGAAAATTAATTTTGTTTACTGACGAATGTTAAAATATGGTATATACTTTTATTATACTTCATAAAAAGAAAATACATTTTTCGCACAAAAAATAAAGCCCACTCTAATTTAGAGCAAGCCTTAATTGTAATAAATTATCTTTTTGTAACAGATACTGGTGTTAAATATAAAAAATTGAGATAGTCGTCATATTCATCTATTTTTGCAACAATATGAACATTGTCCCCTGTTTTTATCATATCCGGTAAATATCCCTCTTCTAATCCTAAGTCATAATTGCATACACCATCAAAATAAAAACTAAAAGCTTTCATCTCATTTTCTACATAGTTACCGTCATACATAAGTATATTATAATAACCCTCCAAATATTCTATTTTATTTTTTATAGATGGCTTTTGATATTTTTCAACCAGCAATATGTTCCCGTCAAATTCTATAGTTCTATACTGATATTTATCTACAAATGATTTAATTTTTTGTTCGAGTATTTCATCGCTTTGCTCAACAAATAGATCAGCAAATTCTTTGCAATTATCTACTGTTAAAATGTAATTATCATCGACTTTGTCTTTGTTATCCAAAACTATTGCACTACTAACTTCCTTGGTTATAGATTCATCCTCAATTGTATGAATTTCGCTAGTTTGCGATTCTGTATCAATCGTTCCAGGATGTGTTTTTTCAATAATAGCCATAACACCTATTATTCCAAAAAGAACTGCTAAAACCACAAGTAAAATGCGTATCTCTTTAATATCTTTTTTAGTAAATTCTTTCATATTTATATCCTCAATAATTCAATTTAGCTATAAAGCAATAAAAAAAGACGTAGCTAAAGCTACGCCAAAAAACGCACAGCTCTAACTGTCGCCAAACAAATTTAACACATATTGCAAAAAAGTATGTGAAAACAGAGCATGCATTTTTATCAAAAGATAAAAAAACACACTTTTTGTGCAATACCGTATATTAAATTTGTTTGGCATTTTTAGTATATCATTTCGTGATAATATAGTCAATCAATTATTGGAAACAAAAAAGCCGTTTGAGTATTTGTACTCAAACGGTTTTTTATTAATCAATTTCTACAGAAATTCTTGCATCATTTCTTGTTGCTGCTGCACGCATAACAACACGAATAGCTTTGGCAATTCTGCCCTGCTTGCCGATTACTCTGCCCATATCATCCTCAGCAACATGAAGATGATAAACAGTTACGCCTTCTTCGTTTGGTTCGTCAACATCAACAGAAACTGCATCAGGATTATCAACTAATCCCTTTGTTATGGATATCAACAAATCTTTCAAAGAACACACCTCCTGTTTAATCTTTGAATATCAAAAATTAAAGATTAAAGGATGCCTTCTTTTTTAAGAATATCCTTAACGGTATCTGTTGGCTGAGCACCGTTAGCAATCCACTTTTTAGCCTTTTCAGCATCAATGTTAATTTCAGCCGGATCAACCATTGTGTTGTATGTTCCGATTTCCTCGATGAATCTGCCGTCACGTGGGAATCTTGAATCTGCTACTACTACACGATAGAAAGGAGCTTTCTTTGCGCCCATTCTGCGAAGTCTGATTTTTACTGCCATTTTTGTTACCTCCAAAAATTGTTTTTTATATATTATTTATTATATTATCAAACCCATATATTAAATTTGGTTTAATACGAATTAAAAGCCGAAAGGATTATTGCCTTTCATACCCATCATTTTCTGCGCCATTTCGGGATTTTGCTGCATCATACGGCGCATCTTTTTGCTCATTTTAGGTCCGCCCTTACCGCCTGTAAACTGGCTCATCATTTTTTTCATCTGCTTGAACTGAGCCATAAGCTTATTGACATCCTCAACACCCATTCCGCAGCCTGCCGCAATTCTGCGTTTTCTGGACGGATTGATGATATCGGGATGTGCTCGTTCCTCTTTCGTCATTGAATAAATGATGGATTTAAACCTTGTAAAAGCACTTTCATCAATATCGGAATCTTTAATCTTATTTCCAATACCGGGTATCATTTTGATTGTATCTTTAATACTGCCCATTCTTTCAATCTGAGCAAACTGATCAAGAAGATCATTGAAATCAAATTTATTTTTTGCAAGTTTCTTTTCAAGTTCAGCCGCTTTCTTTTCATCAAGGCTTTGCTCTGCTCTTTCAATAAAGGAAAGTACATCGCCCATTCCAAGAATTCTTGAAGCCATTCTGTCCGGATGGAAACTTTCAAGATCACCAAGCTTTTCGCCTGTACCAACAAATTTGATAGGCTTGCCTGTTACAGCTCGAACGGAAAGTGCGGCACCGCCACGTGTGTCACCATCAAGCTTTGTAAGAATAACACCATCAATTCCAAGTGTTTCATTAAAGCTTTTCGCAACATTAACAGCATCCTGACCTGTCATTGCATCAATAACAAGCAATATTTCATTCGGATGAACCGTAGAGCGGACATTCTGAAGTTCCTGCATAAGCTCTTCATCAATATGAAGACGGCCTGCCGTATCAAGGAAAACATAATCGTGACCATGATCCTTTGCATACTTAATAGCCTCTTCAGCTATTTTAACAGGATTTTCAGTGCCCATTTCAAAAACAGGAACACCAACCTGCTCGCCCACAACTTGAAGCTGTTTGATAGCCGCAGGACGATAAATATCGCAGGCAACAAGCATAGGTCTGTGACCTTCATTTTTAAGTTTTAAAGCAAGCTTTGCACTATGGGTTGTTTTACCCGAACCCTGCAAGCCGCACATCATAATAACTGTTGGCGGGCGGTTTGCGATTGCAAGGCGGCTTTCAGTTCCGCCCATAAGCTTGGTTAATTCTTCATTAACTATTTTAATAACCATCTGACCGGGCGTTAACGATTCCATAACATCTTCGCCAACGGCACGTTCGGTTACATTTTTAGTAAAATCCTTAGCAACCTTATAGTTAACATCCGCCTCTAACAAAGCAAGGCGAACTTCCCTCATTGCTTCTTTAACATCTGCCTCGGTTAATTTACCCTTGGCACGAAGTTTTTTAAAGGAATTTTCAAGCCTTTCGGAAAGACCTTCAAAAGCCAAAAGTAATCACTCCATTATTACTCGCCAAGCATATCGGCAAGTGCTTTAATTTTTGCAGCATTGGAAGAAATCTCCTTTGAAAGGGTGTGATTTAAATTGTAATCACTAATTTCTTCTGCACATTGCTTAATTTCGGCAAGACCCTGCTTAACCTCGTTAAAGCGTTTTGCAAGACCAAGGCGATTTTCCATATCAAAAAGCTGATTTTCTGCTCTTTTTATAGCATCACGAACACCTTGGCGGGTTATTCCCTCATTTTCTGCAATTTCAGAAAGGGACAAATCTTCATCATAATAATAAATGAGAAAATCATGTTGCTTCTGCGTCAGCATTTCACCATAAAAATCAAGAAGAAATGAAATCTCCAAATTCTTTGCCATTTTTATCCCCCTCGCNTTATTTTGTGTAAAGTGTTTAGTCTTTACAGCAGATATCATTATACTCAAGCATTTTCAATAAGTCAAGTAAAAAAGCAATAATTTTCCAAAGAAAATTTTNGCAAAAAGTATTGACACAAAATGTTGACAAAATGAAATTTAAACATACAAAATATGCAAATCAANTTTTTGCCTTAATNCATTTTTNGTTTNAGATTTTTNAATATTTTTATCANNACNACAACNGCNGCGAANGCAAGTATCACTTCTGCCATAGCCTGTGCATAAGCAAGTCCGTAAAGCGGAAACAGATAATTCATAAGGAAAATAAANGGTATTTCAAGCACAATTTTTCGCATAATTGCAAAAACNAGNGACTTTCCNCCCATTCCGCANGCCTGAAAAACACCCACTGCAATGAAATCCATACACAAAAACGGAAGCGACAGGCACAAACCCTTCAAAAATGCCGAACCATAAGAAACAATTGCCTCATTCTTCATAAACAGCGATATAAGAATATCCGANCCGAAAAAGAAGCCCACTGTTATAACGGCAAGAAANCCTAAAGCATACTTGCTTAAAAACAATAANGATTTCTTCATTCGGTCTGTATTTCTGCTTGCATATGTATAGCCNATAAGCGGCATAACNCCCTGTGAGCTTCCAAATGCAATCTGCATAGGCACCATATTGATTTTCTGNGCAATNCCCATNGCNGCAACAGCATCTGCACCAAACGCAGATGTAAANTTATTCAGCACNGTCATTCCCGTAACATTCAGCAAATTCTGAATAGAAGCAGGAATTCCAACCGAAAATACACCGCCCACAATTTCCTTTCGGAANGAAAACTTTTTAGGATGAATNCAAACATAAGTGCTTTTACGCTTTACATAAAGCAAAANNAANAAGTAAATGCATGCCACACAATTTGAAATAAAGGTTGCACAGCCGGCACCCGAAGCACCCATATCAAGACCCCAAGGCAAAACAAANATCGGATCAAGTATCATATTNAAAACACAGCCACTCATTGTGCCAATACTTGCNTGAAGAGAAGCACCCTCGGCACGCACNAAATATGCCATTACAACATTTAAGATNGACGGAACAGCACCGAAGCTNACNGTCCATTTCANNTATTCTGCCGTTGCACCCACGGTTTCNGCATCTGCACCAAGAACAACAAGAAGCGNACTGTNTAAAGCAGTATANAGAACNGAAAACAGCAAACCGCTGATAACCGAGCAGTAAAAACCAAATGCNGAACTGCGATAAACCGTTTCATAATCCTTTTTGCCGAGNGCACGGCTCATCATACTTGAACTGCCCACACCAAACAGATTATTCACTGCATTGAATGCAAGCAGAAGCGGAGCNGCCAAGGTTACTGCNGCATTTTCAACAGGATTATTCAGAATACCAACAAAATATGTATCCGCAAGATTATATATTACCATAACAAGNGAGCTTAAAACTGTTGGTATAGAAAGNTTTAAAACTGCACTTTTNACAGGCATTTTTTCAAATAAATCTATTTTTTTAGCATCATCCATACTTATAAAATCTTCTTAAAACTTTTATTTNAGCACAGCAATCGTTACACCGTTTTCACCCTCACCATAAACNCCAAGGCGNTATTCTTTGATATTCGGGTGAGCTCTGAGCTCATCATTAACGGCACTTCGCAATGCNCCTGTGCCTTTTCCGTGAATTATTCTTATTTCCGTTATATTATTTAAAACACATTTATCTATAAANAGCATTAANTTTCCGATTGCTTCATCAACTGTNTGCCCTCTTAAATCAATNTCGGTTTTAACATCAGCATCAGCTCGGGAGCTTGTTCTGTAAACATTAGCAGTATGCTTAAGAGGTGCTTTTTTCTTCTTTGCAGTCAGCATTAAATCACCCATTTTAACACGNGTTTTCAGCATNCCGGACTGAACAAGCACNTTATCCTTGCTAACCTCAAGCACTTCGCCCTCGCCTATACCTCTTATAATAACACTNTCGCCCTTAACAACATCACGAGGAAGTTTATANTCATCATCCCAATGATCNGCAAGNTCACGNGGATTNACGATATCATCCATTTCTCCAAGGCGGTTTTTNATTTCACGCCTTGTTTTTCTTGCAACATCNGTTACATTTGAGGTTTCGGCTTCCTTTTTGAGTTTTTCAAGCTTAAGAAGGAAATCAGAGCTTTGACGTTTAGCAGCATTAATAATCTTTTCTGCTTCTCTTTTTACCTTTTCCATTTCGTTTGCTTTAAGCTGATCTATTTTGTCTTTTTCAGACTGAGCCTTTGCCCGCATTTTATTTGCCGCTTCGGTTGCCTTTGTGGCCTTTTCTTTTTCGATTTCAAGCTCCATTCTTGTGTTTTCAAGCTTTTCAAGAACATCCTCAAAAGAACGATTATCAGAACCGACAATACCCCTTGCGGCATCAACAACACTTTTATCCATACCAAGATGCTCTGATATGGCAAATGCATTTGATCTTCCCGGAACACCGATTAACAGTTTATATGTGGGTTTTAAGGTTTCAACATCAAATTCACAGCAGCCGTTTATAACACCTGCTGTTTCCAGAGCATAGGATTTTAACTCTGCATAATGCGTTGTTGCGGCAATTTCAGCACCCTTTTCACGCAGATTTTCAATAATGGCAACTGCCAATGCTGCACCCTCAACAGGGTCTGTGCCTGCTCCAAGCTCATCAATCAAAACAAGAGAGCTATTGTTTGCACAATGCATAATATTTATGATATTCACCATATGAGAAGAAAAGGTTGAAAGATTTTGCTGAATACTCTGTTCATCACCAACATCAACAAGCACATTTTTAAACACGGAAATGCGTGACTGATCGGCAACAGGAATAAGCATTCCGCACATTGCCATCAAGGTAAGTAAACCAATTGTTTTAATAGAAACGGTTTTACCGCCTGTATTCGGACCTGTTATAACAAGTGTATCAAATTCACCGCCAAGCCTGATATTCGTTGGAATAACGGTTTTCGGATTCAAAAGCGGATGGCGGGCTTTTTTCAGTTCAATTATTCCCTCATCATTCAAAATTGGCTTTGAAGCCTTCATTCTGTATGCAAGATGCGCCTTTGCAAAAATAAGATTCAGCATAACAGCACTGCTGTATGAATGCTTTACACTTTCGGCAAAAGTGCCTGCTTCTGCGGAAAGCTCAAACAGAATTCTTTGAATTTCCTCTCTTTCTCTGCCTTCAAGCACTTTTATTTCGTTATTTGCTTCAACAACGGAAACAGGCTCTATAAACACTGTTGCACCCGATGATGAAGTGTCATGCACCAAGCCCTGAACATTGCCACGGCATTCTGCCTTAACAGGCACAACATATCTGCCGTTTCTCTGCGTTATAATCGGCTCTTGCAAATACTTCTGATAATGCGTGCTGTGAATAATGCTATCAAGTTTTTCACGCACGGAATTTGATTTTGAACGTATTTTTCTTCGGATTTCATAGAGTTCTTCCGAAGCCTTATCTGCAATTTCATCTTCGCTGATAATAGCAGTGAAGATTTTTGTTTCAAGATATTTATTAACGGTAATACCGTCAAAAAAGAAATCGAGGCTGGTTTTAACACCTGAACAGTGACCATACCACTCATAAAGAGAGCGTAAAGAACGCAGTGTTTCTGCTATCCTTAACAGCTCAACCGTATTGAGTGCGCCACCTGCTGCCGCCCTTTGAAGCGGATTATTTACATTGCGTAATCCCGAAAAAGAGGGCGCACCGAAGCGAGCCAGCAAAGACAAAGCATCCTCCGTTTGAGAAAGGAGCATTTCAACCTCGTTGATA
The DNA here is from genome assembly GCA_014799585.1 of Clostridiales bacterium. Classification (GTDB taxonomy): domain Bacteria; phylum Bacillota; class Clostridia; order Oscillospirales; family Acutalibacteraceae; genus Eubacterium_R. Next base: position 12,778 of record JAAVHU010000003.1, read on the forward strand.
TCGGTTGACGGCTTAAGACCTTTAGCCATATCCTTTGCATCTTCGCAGGTTGCTTCATTTGCAAGCATATCAAGCACGCTATTCAGTTCTAATGCTTCATAATGTTTATTCATCCCTGTAATCCTTTAAAAAATTCAAGTGCACTCAGCCTGCGCTGAATGCGTGATACTGTATATTTTTCAGCCACACTTTCAAGAAGAGCAATGTTTTCATCACTCAGGCTGAAGCTGAATATTTTTGTTGGTTCTGTTAAACAGATAAAACGAATTGCGGTTATCACATTTTTTGGAACAGGAACTGCACCTGTTTTCGGGCAGTTTTCACAATAGATTTTTCCTTCCATTGTGTCAAAATACATCAAAGGGGTTTCATATGTACCGCAATGATCACACGCTAAAACAGACGGCATATATCCGCCAAGGCACAATGCCCTGAATTCAAAAACTGCTTTAATCTGTGCAATGCTTTTTTCACCTTTACAAAGAAGATGCAGAGAATTCAGAATAAGCCTTAAAAGCTCTTCCTGCGGCTGCTCTTCAGCACTTAATTCATAAGCAAGCTGCGCAAAATACTGAGCAAGGGTAAGCCTGTCTATATCCTGCCTTAAATTGAAAAAAACTTCAATCGGAACTGCATCATCAACAACAAAGGCATCCTTTGATTTATAAAGACTGAAATCGCAGTAAGCAAAAAGCGTTGTTGCAGAATTGAGCCTGCTTTTAAGCTGTTTTGCTCTGCGCACAAATGCCTTAACAAGCCCGAAATCAGCAGTAAGGAGAGTAACTAATCGGTCACTCTCCCCAATGGTCTGTTCCTTTATTACTAAGCCCTTCGTTGTTCTTCGCATTATTTTCTGCCCTTAAGTTATTTTCGTTTTCTTTATATTTC
>JAAVHU010000004.1 GCA_014799585.1 Clostridiales bacterium
TTTCCTTCCAACCTTTCATAATGGTTGTCTGATTCGTATGATATCTATGGGACATATATAAAACTCTCATAATATGATTGTACCCCGGAAAATTATCAATCTGTTTGCAGTCTCAAATGACAACCCGCTTCTTTATCTGGGCAAGGTATTCCAGATAACCGGCATTTCTGTTTGCCTCTTCTCCAATCACATCATGCTTCGGAATTTTTTCTTTATATTCCGCCTGATGCAGATATTCAGATGAAGGTTGCCGTTTTCAATCATAACGGAAAATCCGTTTTATGTGTTGTTGAAAACCATATGTGTATGGATGGCGGCGATTTGAAATACTTTATGAAAGCCCTCTGCAAGAATTATAATGATTACATAGAAAAGGGTGTAAGCCCTATTGATCTCAGAACAGGCACACGTTCTTATGAAAGTGTTTATGAGGATTTTTCATCGGGTGAAAAAAGGCTTGCTAAAAACCTTTATAAAAATATAAACTCAAAGGATGATCACGGCTTTCCGTTTACGCCGAACAGCATTAGGGATAAATCCTTTATAGCAAAAAGAAAAATTCCTGCTTCAAAATTTGATGAAATCCGTTTTGCAGGCAAAAAGCACGGAGCAACAATTAATGATATGCTGTTAACTGCATATTTCTATGCTTTGTATGAGCTTGCAGGGTTTGACAGCAGAGAAAGTGTTTCTATATCCTGTGCAGTTGATTTAAGACGTCATATAAAGAATAATGCAGGTCAGGGTATAACAAATCATACTGCTTGGATGCAGTGCCGTGTTCCGGAAAGAGGAGCAAATATTTTTGAAACCTTAAACTTTGTTGTTCACTCTTCAAATCAGTTTAAAGAGGATAAGTTTATCGGTCTTCACGGTCTTCCGCTTCTTTCCTTTGGCTATAAGATTTTACCGCTTGCTGCTTCGGAAGAGGTTATAAAAATCGGTTACGCAAATCCGCTTCTTGCTATGAGTAATATTGGCATTCTTGAGGTGGATAAACTTGCGCTTGAAGGTAATGAGCCTGTTGATGGCTTTATGAGCGGTGCTGTAAAATATAAGCCGTATGCTTTGTTATCTGTTACCTCTGTAAGAAAAGAGCTTACTCTTTCAATGTGCGTAAGAGGTAATGAGGATGACCAAATCATCGTTGAAAAGTTCTTTGATTTAATCGTTAAGAATATTGATTTGTTAACAGAATAAAAAAAGAAAAAGCTCGGAATTATTCCGAGCTTTTTGTTATAAAATAGATTTGGGAATTAACCCTCGTATTCGTCTTCGTTTTCCCAGTTGTGCCAAATGTTCTGAACATCATCATTTTCTTCAAACATATCAATCATTCGGCTCATTTTCATCATATCGTCCTGACTTTCAAGGCGTGTGTAGGTTGATGGGATATAAGCAGGCTCGCTTGAAATGGTTTTGTAGCCCTTTGCTTCAAGCTCATCACGGATTGCACCAACATCATTTGCTTCTGTTCTGATTTCAAATACATCTTCGTCATCGGCAATAAAGTCTGTTGCGCCTGCTTCAATCGCTTCCATCATAAGCTCTTCTTCATCAACATCTTCTTTTTCAACAAGGATAACGCCCTCTCTGTTAAACATAAAGGTAACAGAGCCTGATGTACCCATATTTCCGCCTGCCTTATCAAAGTAATGTCTTACCTCGCCTGCGGTTCTGTTTCTGTTATCTGTAAGAGCTTCAACAACAACGGCAACGCCGCTTGGTCCGTAGCCCTCATAAACAATCTCTTCGTAATCTGCTCCGTTAGATTCGCCTGCCGCTTTTTTAAGCATACGATCTATATTATCGTTTGGAACATTATTCTGCTTTGCTTTTGCAATAACATCCTTAAGTTTTGTATTCACTGATGGATCAGGTCCGCCGTTTTTAACTGCAACTGCAAGCTCTCTTCCTATTTTTGTAAAAATCTTTGCTCTTGCTGCATCATTTGCACCTTTTTTTCTTTTTATGGTACTCCATTTTGAATGTCCGCTCATATGAACAACACTTCCTTTAAATCTTTTAAAATATGCAATATTTTAACATATAATTTTTCCCCTTTCAAGTATAAAACAGTTGTATTATTCTAATATTTATATTATTATTTAGTTGAATAACATATAAGCGGAGGTATTTTATGAAAAAAATAATTATTGCGTTCATTGCTGTTGCTTTAATTATTGCGTCTGTTTTTGGTGCAATTGCAATAAAAAATAAAGTATCTGAAAAAAACGGATTTAAAATTAATGCGACTTCTTCACTTTATGAGGTTGTGGATTTTTACAATTCTTCAGTTAAAACAAGCAAGGATAATCAGAATTTCGGCCTTGATGTAACAACATCTGTTAAGCTAGATGAAATAAACAGCTCAAGTAAGATGCTGAATGAAATGCTTTCCGCCATTATGGGTTATCAGGCAGGCGATGTCAGAACGGATATGCGTTCGTTTGTTTTTGAAAATGGTGTGGATACACATAATACAGAAGCAACTCCGTTCAGTGTGATTCAGCCTGCATCTTCCTATATTGAGGGCTTTAATGAAGCGGCACTGCTTAATCAATCGGTTCTCTTTGAAGAGGATAATGCTTTACTATCTTTTGAGATTAAAAATGAATCGGCTGATTTAGACAGCGTTATTGCAGCGATAAACCCGATTATTAAAGGGCAGACAGTTACGGATAAATCGGCAATTACTGCTCTTGCTCCGAATCATTCAGCATTCATTGATGTTGGTGATATTATGTCAACAGTTGTTGATATGCTGGGAATAAGCGATATGGTTAATTCTTCTGACGGTGATAATAAAGAGAATAAATCGGCTTCAGGAAGTAAGTCTATCGGTATAAATGGCGGTGAATGTGTGATAGGCAATACGGAAATTGCAGCATATGCAGATAGTGATGGAATATTGTATTCTGTAATGATTACCGTTCCTGTTGAATTAAGGGCAGGTTTTAAGCTGATGAATAATGTTATTGAAACCTCTATTCGCATTACTGTTACGCAGACTTATATGTTTAATTATTCATAATATTTGTGCCTTTTGTTGAATATTTACAAAAGCAACAAGCTGATTTTTGTAAAAAATAGAAATTGACACTAATTTGTTTTAATGATATATATTTAGTTAATATATTATTATCTTTGCGGCTATTGTTTTTTGTATTCCAAGGGGCAATTATTATGAAAAAATTAAAGACGAGCAGTGCTGTTTTGATTTCTTTAATTCTTGTAATAGCACTGGCAGCGAATGGCTGCAGCAGAGAAGATATTCCTTTTTTGGGGAATGGCGAAAAATCTGAAAAAGCACTTAAGGTTTATGCCAAGGCGGTTCAACAGCTTAAAAATGAAGATGATTTTGATTTGAAGCTTACAACGTCTATTGAGCTTAAGGAAATAAACTGCTCTTTGCCTTTTCTTAATTCAATTCTTAAAAAGGTTGTTGAACACAGATTTGGCCAAATTGAAGATGAGGTTTTGAAGCTTTCTTTTGCCAATGGTGTTCTGAAAGGTGATAATACGGTTGTTCCGGATAATGTTGTTCAGCCTGTTAATTCAAGTATAAATTGGGCTTTATTTGATGGTGTAACATCATCGTATCTTGATAAAGAAAATGATACAGACACTGTTTATTTTGTTATCGGTGAGGAAACAGCCACTGTTGAAGAAGTAATGACTGCTTTGAGCGAGCTTCAAAAAGAGGTTGGCACTGATTTAAGCGGATATGATATTCATAAAGAATATCCAAAGGCAGATGCTCTTGCAAAATATCATTCTAATTTTATTGATTTGATGAGTGTTGCTCCAAGAATAAAAAGCCTTATGGATATGAATAATGATCATGTGCATAGTGAAGAAGATGAAATGCCTGATTACGGAGATTTCGGAAAAACAACCCAGATAGAAAACGGAACCTGTATGCTTGGGGATACTTTTGTAACTGCTCAGCTTGATCAGGACGGCAGGTTAACCTCTGTTTATTTCAATGCTCCGTTAGGAATGGAAGTTAATATTAAAATATTTCACAATCAGTTTAAGGCTGTTGTTCGTTTCACTATTTCTCAGACTTATGAATACAGCTATTCTGAATAAGTTGATTTAATATAAAAAAGATGTATTTGTAAAAATACATCTTTTTTTTCATTTTCTTAACAATTCTCCACTTGTATAACTTGGAGAGATATGGTATTATTAAACAGTATAATATTATATATAATAAAGGAGATTTGATTATGTATTCCGATTACTATGATTCGATTTCAAAAGTTGCAGAAACAGATAAGGAAGTTGCAGACGCAATGGCGCTTGAGCTTGCACGTCAGCGTGAAAACATTGAACTTATTGCTTCTGAAAACCTTGTTTCACCTCAGGTTATGGCTGCTATGGGCAGTGTGCTTACAAATAAATATGCTGAGGGCCTTCCTTCAAAACGTTATTACGGCGGATGCCAGTATGTTGATATTGTTGAAAATATTGCTATAAAAAGAGCTTGTGAACTTTTTGGTGCTAACTATGCAAACGTTCAGGCTCATTCAGGTGCTCAGGCAAATACAGCTGTTTATCTTGCTCTTCTTAAACCGGGTGATACGGTTATGGGTATGAGCCTTGATAACGGCGGACATTTAACACACGGTTCTCCTGCAAACATCAGCGGTAAATATTTCAACTTTGTGCCTTATGGTGTTAATGATGATGGCTTTATTGATTTGGCTGAATTTGCAAAGCAGGTTAATAAGGTTAAGCCAAAGCTTGTTGTTGCAGGTGCTTCTGCTTATCCAAGAGCAATTGATTTTAAAACAATGGCTGATATTGCTCACGCAAATGGTGCTATGTTTATGGTTGATATGGCTCACATTGCAGGTCTTGTTGCAGCAGGTCTTCATCAGAATCCTGTTCCTTATGCNGATGTTGTTACAACAACAACGCATAAAACATTAAGAGGTCCAAGAGGCGGTCTTATTCTNTGCAACAATGAATATCTTATNAAAAAGCTGAATTCAGCAATCTTCCCNGGCACACAGGGNGGTCCTTTAATGCATGTTATTGCAGGTAAGGCAGTTTGCTTTGGTGANGCTCTTAAGCCTGAATTNAAAGAATATCAGCAGAGAGTTATNAATAANGCACAGGCTCTTGCGAACGGACTTACNAAAAGAGGACTTAANCTTGTTTCAGGCGGAACAGANAACCATCTTGTTCTTCTTTCTCTTATCGGCACAGGTGTTACAGGNAAAGAGCTTGAAGCAAAATTGGATGAAGTTCATATTACACTNAATAAAAANACTGTTCCTAACGAACCTCTTTCTCCGTTTGTTACATCAGGTGTTCGTATCGGTACNCCTGCTGCAACAACAAGAGGTCTTGATGAAAATGATTTTGAAAAGATTTCAGAATTCATTTATCTTGCAGTAACAGATTTTGAAAATAAAAAGGATTATATCAAAAACGGTGTTGCAGAAATCTGCAAAAAATATCCNCTTTACGAATAATTAAAGCATTGAANCAATGAAGGAAGTGAGATAAAGTGATTGGATTGTTTTCAAAACTGTTTGGCTTTGCAATAAACCTTGTTTATNCANTGTTCAAATTNCAGAAAACAGAAAATAAAATTACTTTTATCTCACGCCAAAGCAATANACCTTCGNTTGATTTCAGCNTTTTAATCAANGAAATAAAAGAAAATTATCCGCAGTATAAGGTTGATGTGCTGTGTAAAATGATACCAAGCGGTTTGTTNGGTAAAATTTTATATGGCTTTGAAATGCTTTGCCAGATGAAATCGCTTGCAACCTCAAGGGTTGCTGTTATAGANGGATANTGCATTCCTGTTTGTATGCTGAAGCATAAAANTGATTTAACTGTTGTTCAGTTATGGCACGCNCTTGGAGCTATCAAAAAATTCGGNTGGCAGTCTGTNGGCACAAAAGACGGCAGAGGAACAGCAATCAGCAAAGCNATGAAAATGCACAGAAACTATGANTATGTTTTAGCTCCAAGTGAAAAAACGGCAGAGTTTTATGCAGAGGGCTTTGNTATTGCAAAGGATAANATTAAAATTCTTTCTATGCCNAGNGTNGATTTNATTCTNGANGGTAAAGNAAAAANNGANGAATTCTATTCTCTTAATCCGCAAATGCGGGATAAAAAAATTGTTCTTTATTTACCAACCTTCAGAAGCGGAGAAGCAGCTGCNGTAGATTTACTGAAANCGGAATTTNAAAATATAAATGANTATCAGCTTGTTATAAGTACGCATCCATTATCAGATGTTGAAAAGGATGAANGNTTTATGGCAAACGGCAGTTTCACAAGCTATGANTTAATGAANCTTGCCGATNTNATCATAACGGATTATTCTGCTTCTGCTTTTGAGGCATCTCTTCTTTTGAAACCGCTTTATTTCTTTGTGCCTGATTATGCTTCNTATATGGCGAACAGGGGAATAAATGTTGATNTNAAAAAAGAATTNCCGTCTGCTTGNTTTGAACAGGCAGATGCACTTGCNGAGGCAATAGAAAAGAATGATTATGATATGCATTCTTTAATAAAGTTTAAAGAAAAATATGTAGAAAATGCTGAAACCAATAATACTGAAATTCTTACTGAATTTATTTTAAATCAAATCAGATANAATAAAGCACATAAGGAGTTTACAATGAAAAGAATCTTAACATACGGAACTTTCGATTTGCTGCATTACGGTCATATTGAAATTTTAAGAAGAGCAAAGGCTCTTGGTGATTATCTTGTTGTTGCCCTTTCAACAGANGAGTTTAACGAATCNAAAGGCAAGGTTGCTTATCACAGCTANGAAACAAGAAAGAAAATGCTTGAAGCNATAAGATATGTTGATCTTGTTATCCCTGAAAACAATTGGGAGCAGAAAGCAAATGATGTTAAAGAATATCATATTGANACTGTTGTTATGGGATCAGACTGGGCAGGNTCTGATAAATTNGATTATCTTAANGANTATTGTGAAGTTGTTTTTCTTGAAAGAACTCCCGGTGTTTCAACAACGATGATNAANGATGATTTGAAATTAAAAAAGGCTGAGAAAGGAAAAAATCAGCTTCCTGAATAAATACTTTTTGGAGAGGATGAGGCTCAATGATTAAACGTATTNTTGATAAGTTTAANGAATTAAGTAAAAATGTTAATATGTCTTATTTGAGCTATTCTGAGCTTCCTGTTGACGATAACCTTGTTNTGCTTGAAGGGGGACAAGGCTCTAATATCAATGGCAATATGTTCTCTATGCTCAAAGAAATATCAACCAATCCTCGCTGGAAAGATTATAAATGTGTTTTTGTTGTTACACAAAAAACATTAGAAAAAGCAAAAAANAGAATTTTTGATGTATACGGCTTTGAAAATGTTGAGCTTGCAATCAGAAATTCCAAAGCATATTGCAAATATCTTGCNACTGCAAAATATATTGCAACCGATAACTCNTTCCCTCCGTATTTNCTGAAAAGAGAGGAGCAGGTGTTCCTCAACACATGGCATGGTACACCGCTTAAAACNCTNGGAAAATCCGATAAGTCCAATCTNGGCTCTCTTGCGAATATNCAAAAGAATTATCTTATGAGTGATTATGCGTTGTTCCCAAATGAATTTACGTATAATGTTTTTATGGAGGATTATTATTTAAAGGATATATTTAAGGGTAAATCNCTGATTGCAAATTATCCNNGAAACTATGTNTTTTATGATAAAGAGCAGGGCGTTCAGATGAAAAAAACGCTCGGCTATGAGGATAAAAAAATCTTTGCCTATATGCCAACNTGGCGTGGTATGGGCAGAAAAGCTGACACGAAAAATCAAATTAAATCAACAATAAAAATNCTTAAGGAATTTGATGAAAAGCTTGGNGATGATACGCTTCTTCTTGTTAATCTTCATTTCCTTTTGGCAAGTAATATAAACTGTTCTGAATTTAAGCATATTGCTTATTTCCCNGATCAGTATGATACATATGAAGTGCTTAATGCCTGTGATGGTCTTGTTACCGATTATTCAAGTGTATTTTTTGATTATGCAGTTACAGGCANAAAANTCATTCTTTATGCTTATGATAAAGAAAAGTATTTAAGCACACGTGGAACATATATGCCGTTTGATGCATTGCCGTTTCCGATTACCGAAACNGTTGNNGATACAATTTCTGAAATGGAAAAANCGNTTGAGGATTATTCTTCNTTTGTTGNNGAATATTGNCCGAANGGTTCNGAAATGCAGTGTGCGGATATTTTNGCTATGATGGTNAACGGCGAAACAGATANGTTTAATCTTAAACANCATAATGCTGCNGATAATCTGAGCCTTATTTATGCAGGGGATCTTAATCCNGTTTATTATGATGGNATCAGAAATTATATTGAGGAAAATCCGCAGTATAATCATGTGGTTNTTTATGCAAAAACATTTGATCCCGAAAAGAAAGCGTTTGTTCATTCTCTTGATGGCAANGCATCNTTTATGGGTCTTTTAACCGCATATCAATANAAGAANGATGAAGCNGTTTCCCTTGCNNTGCAGGGATTGTTNGGCAAAGTAAAACCATCTCAAAGGCTGAACAGCTTNCTTGAAAAAGAGGTAAACCGCCGTTTNTATTCAATNANCCCTGTAAAGGTNATTGACTTTACAAGCAGTAATTACATTGAAGCAGGTATTCTTTCAAANCTTAGCGGNGATAAGCATTTTGTTAAGCACGGTGATTTCTTCTTTAAATCAAAAATCAATCGTTATCTTGAGAAAATCACAAAGAAATTTGAAAAGAATAATGGATTTTCCGAAATAGATAATTATGAAAAGGAAAATGCACTTTATATCAACAGCAGTGCAGACGATATCTATGCNAATGATACNTACAGAAGAGTGTCAAANTTCAAGAATTGGATTCCTTTTTATATGGCTTCTTCTAAAAAGCTGAAATGNGTAAGNNTNTTTAAATTCAGNACACCTGTTGNTCTTGCAATGCAGGATACTTANCTTTGCATAGGTGATGAANAATTTGATTTCAAAATNATAGGCAATAAGAAAAAAGCNGGCAAAAAGCATATTGGTATTATATCNTTTGAAATTNCNGCTCAAAAGCTGATTGATATGCCGCCNAACTGCAAGGTTATGNTTTGNTATAAAAACAAGTTTGATAAAATTGTNCAGTGCCATGCATATTATTTTGCACCGCTCGGCTCAATGTTCTTTGGATTAAGAAGCCCGATGTTTCATGATAAGGAAACAAACACCATTGCTATCTTCCGTCAGTCCATANGCAATAATCTTAATGTTTATGTCAGATCTTTTAANACAACAGATAAGTTNATTGAAAGAATAAANCAGTGTGTTGCATTTGGNTGTTCNNTTTTATGGAATAATGAAAAGGCGAAAAAGCTTGTTCTNCTTTANGAAAAGAATTCTTCNAAGTATGANGAAAGNGCAAGTGTAACCTTTGAAGANCTTATAGATAACGGCTATAAGAATGCCTATTTCATTGTGGATAANAATTATCAATATATTGATAGAATTCCTGAAAAGTATAAGGATAATATNATTTATAAATATACNTTCAAGCATTATCTTTATTTCTTTAAGGCAAAAACCTTTATCGGCACGGAAGCNCTTGTNCATGCCATTGATTTAAAAACCTTTAATATNCTTGCACTNAAGAAAATNNCAGATAAAAATCTGAATTATGTNTTTCTTCAGCACGGTGTAATGTATATGGTTTCNCTTGACAGTGANTCAAGAAATATGTTTAACCGCAAAGAGCTTAAGGGTAAATACAGAGTTGTTGTTTCCTCAAATGCNGAAGCAAGCCACTTTGTTGAACTTGGCGGNCATTATGATGANGATTTGTATNTAACAGGTCTTCCGAAGTTTGACAGAAATGTTCTGTCNCCAAATGCAGATAAAATAGCNATTATGCCAACCTGGCGTCCTTGGGANATCAANGCNGCCCGTGATGATTTTACNGAAACGGCATATTATAAAATGATTGCAAAAATATATGATAATGTTCCTGAANATTTAAAGGANAAGGTTGTTATATTGCCGCANCCTCTTATTGCAAATGAGCTTAGAGCAATGAATAATTCTATGTCTGATAAAATTTTGATNGATGCAAGNTATGATGATATTTTGCAGCAAACAAGAATTCTTATAACNGATTATTCCTCTATTGCATATGANGCGTTTTACAGAGGNGCAAGGGTNATTTTCTATTGGGAAGAAAAAGATTTCTGTATGTCNCAGTATGGNCCNNCAACAAAGCTTATGCTGAATGAAGAAAATGTTTACGGTGATTATTTCTATAACACAGATGGCTTGACNGAAGCNATAAAAGATAATTATGATAACCCGCAGAAAGAAAAATATGTTGANAATTANTCGCATATTGTTCAGTTNAGNGATGGTAAAAATACAGAAAGACTTATTCNGCTTCCTTAAAGAAGATAAGTTAATCTAAGTCAGAAAGAAGATAAAATGAGTTACACAGTATCAAAAAAATTTGCAAATATGAANCCNTCGGCNGTAAGGGAAATTTTAAAGCAGACCAATCAGCCGGGAATGATTGCNTTTGCAGGCGGTTCTCCTGCTGTTGANGCCTTTCCNTGCNATGAGGTTCAGGTGTTATCCAATAAAATATTAAGCGAAAACCCTGTTTCTGCTCTTGTTTATGGCGTGTCNGAGGGATATGAGCCTTTAAGAGANCAGGTNAAAAACTGGCTTAAGGAAAAAGAAAATGTCGGCGGTGAGGATGATGTTGTTATCATAACCTCAGGCGGNACNCAGGTTATGGATATNACAACCCGTGTTCTNGCTTCAGAGGGGGATGCCATTATCTGNGAAGATCCGTCCTTTATCGGTTCGCTCAATGCTTTCCGTTCNCACGGCTGNAATCTTGTTGGTGTGCCGATTGATGATGACGGAATGAATATGGAAGCTCTTGAAAAGGCAATNAAGAATACGCCNAANGCTAAATTNATTTATACAATTCCGAATTTCCAAAATCCGGGCGGAACAACATTAAGCCTTNAAAAACGCNAAAAGATGTATGCNCTTGCAAAGGAGAATAATCTTGTTATTCTTGAAGATAACCCATACGGAAAGCTNAGAGTAGCAGGNGATGATGTTCCTGCTATCAAAAGTATGGATACAGANGGTATTGTTGTTTATGCAGGCTCNTTTTCAAAAATTCTTGCCCCCGGTATCAGAGTTGCCTATGCAGTTGTTCCAAAGAAAATNGCAGGTGCATTTACNATNGGCAAGCAGGTTTCCGATGTGCATACGGGTGTGCTGAATCAGATGATTGTTTCNCGATGGTTTGATGAATATGATGTTGATGCNCATATTGAAGATATAAAAAAGGTTTACCGCAGAAAATTAAATNTGATGTGTGACAGCCTTGATGAATATTGCAAANATTTCATATCTTATGTCAGACCGCAGGGCGGTTTGTTTATCTGGGCAAAGCTGCCCGAAAATGTAGATATGTTAGAATATGTAAATAANCTTTTAAAGCATAAAGTGGCAGTTGTGCCCGGCACGGCATTTATGGTTGATGATACAAAGCCGTGCAGTTATATCCGCCTGAATTTCTCAACCCCGTCTGATGAGGATATNGTTAAGGGTGTTCAGATAATGGGCGAAATNGCAAAAGAATATATGTAAGGTGAAAATGATGGAAGAAAACAAAATTGAAAGAAAGAAAAGAAGCCTCTCGTTAATTCANCCAACCTCTGTTCCNACGCTTGGAAATTATCTTGGTGCAATGAAAGGCTGGCCGTCTTTTCAGGAAGAATATGATACAGTTTACGGCGTTGCTGATTTGCATTCAATCACTGTTCGCCAAGAGCCTAAAAAGTTAAGACAGCAGACAATGGAGCTTTATGCAATGCTTCTTGCAGTTGGTCTTAATCCCGAAAAGGGAATACTGTTTGTTCAGTCCCACGTGCCTGCTCATTCTCAACTTGCATGGCTTTTGAATTGTTATACACAGTTTGGTGAGCTTAGCCGAATGACACAGTTTAAGGATAAATCTGCTCAGCATAGTGATAATGTAAATGCAGGTTTGTTCACGTATCCGTGCCTTATGGCTGCTGATATTCTTCTTTATCAGGCTGATATTGTGCCTGTTGGTGCTGATCAGAAACAGCACGTTGAAATCTGCCGTGATATCGCAAATCGTTTCAATGGTGTTTACGGCAATGTGTTCACAGTGCCTGAGCCTGTTATTCAGAAGAATGGTGCAAGGGTTATGAGCCTTGCCGATCCAACCAGAAAAATGAGTAAATCAGATCCTAACCCTAAGGGTACTGTTTATTTAACGGATGAACCGAATGTTATAATGAAAAAGTTTAAATCTGCCGTAACAGACAGTGAAATGAGCGTTCGTTATGCAGAGGGTAAGGACGGAATTAATAATCTTATGACCATTTATTCCGCTGTTACAGGCGATAGCTTTGAAAAGATTGAAGCTGATTTTTCGGGTAAGGGTTATGGCGATTTCAAAACAGCAGTGGGCGAAGCTGTTGTTGAGGAATTAAGGCCTGTTCAGGAAAAATTCAAACAGCTTATGAATGATAAAGCCTATCTTGCAGAATGCCAGAAAAACGGCGCAGAATTTGCTTCCCGTATTGCAGGCAGAACGCTGAATAAGGCAATGAAAAAAATAGGCTTTTTGCTTTAAATATAATTCGAATCCTATCGGCCTCCCTTGTTAAAGGGAGGTGTCTGCACTTGTGCAGACGGAGGGATTAACAATATAATCGTAGGGGCGGATATTATCCGCCTCTTTTTTACATTTCAATCTGATTTGTTTAATATAACCAAAAACAAATTTTATTTTTGTTGCCATTATTCATTGCGATAAAATCTATACTATGTTATAATTTTATCAAATATAAATTTTTTATAAACTAAACTGCACAAGGAGGAATCAAATTGAAAGAAGCAAAAGCAATGGCATATGTAAATATGTACGGTGTGCTTGCAACGCTTGAAAATCTTTGCGAAATTGATGAAGAGGCTAAGGAAGTTATTTATTCGCTTAAAAAGCCTGTTTCTCTTTGCTTTGATGTTGCCGGCGGCCCTTGCTGCACATTTAATTTTACGAAAGCAGGCTGTAAAATGACCGAGGGTGCAGACGGCTGTACCTGTAAAATGAACTTCTCATCTCCTGAAAAGTTCAATGCACTTATTGATGATGCAAAACCCGGTATGCCTGTTAAGAATATTCCGCAGGTATTATCTTTCCTTTTAGGCCCGTTTACTAAGCTTACAGACAGGCTTACAAAGCTGTTAATGCCAAGCGAAGCAGACCTTAAAAACAGAGCATTCTTTGAGGAATCAACTCTTCTTACATTCTATACGATTGCAGGTGCTATTTCAGCTCTTGCCAATTCAGATTCTATATCTATGTTTACAGCATCGGGAACTGTTGACGGCGAGGTTTCTATGGGAATTAAAGACACCTGCTATGCAACAATTTCTGTTAAAGACAGTAAATTTACAACAATTAAGTCTAAGTCAGAAAATCCAAGAGCTATTATGGAATTTGCGGATATTGATTTGGCAAACGGATTGTTTAACGGCACTGTTTCAACAATTGCAGAGCTTTGCAAAGGCAATATCTATATGGCAGGTATGATTTCAATGGTTGATAATCTTAACCGTATATTAGACAGAGTTGCCGCATATTTGGGTTAGGAGGGCAGTTAAATGAGTAAATATCCTGAATATAAACACGAAAAAAGCCAGGAATGGTTTAACAGAGCACTTGATGCAATTCCATCAGGTGTATATGGTCATTTAGGTCCAAGTGAGGGTTTGTTCCTTCCTATCAACAAATGGCCTTTAATGAGCCAGAAAGCCAAGGGAACATATTTCTGGGATGTAGACGGCAATAAGTATCTTGATTTAATGTGTGCTTATGGTCCGAATGTTCTTGGCTATTGCGATGATGATGTTGACGCTGCTGCTATGGAGCAGTTAAGAATAGGAAACTGCACAACCTCTCCGTCTTACAAAATGGTTGAATGTGCAGAGCTTCTTAAGGATACAGTTGCTTCTGCAGACTGGGCTTTCTTTATGAAGAACGGCTCTGATGCAACTACTTTCTCTGTTATGTGTGCAAGAGCGCATACAGGCAAAAAGAAAATGATGTTCCTTAAGGGATATTATCACGGAGATTTCCAGTGGGCACAGAAGGTAGACTATCCCGGTATTCTTCCTGAAGATGTTATGCACAACATTGTTGTTCCTTGGTTTGATATTGAGGCTCTTAAGCAGGCTTATGATGAATGCGGCGGTGATGTTGCAGGTCTTATTGCTCAGCCTTATGACCACGGCAACTTCAAGGATAATGAATGTGCAACAAAAGAATATTGGCAGCAGGTTCGTAAATTCTGCGATGAAAGAGGAATTGTGCTTATCTTTGATGATGTTCGCACAGGCTTCCGTCTTGACCTTGCAGGCTCAGACCATTATTACGGAATAAAGGCAGACCTTATCTGNTTCTGTAAAGCNCTTGCAAACGGCTATAATATGTCTGCAGTTTGCGGNGGNGAGCATATGAAAGCAACTGCTTCTTCNGTTACATATACAGGCTCATANTGGATGAGTGCAGAGCCATTTGCTGCCTGCCTTGCTTGTATTCCAAAAATGAAAAAGCTTGATACNCCAACTCTNTTCCGCAAGGTTGGTATTCAGCTTACNGAGGGACTTGTTGCAGCAGGTAAGGAGCACGGCTTTAANCTTGTTGTATCNGGTGAACCCGCTTTATTCTATTTAAGAATAGCAAATGATGACAGCTTNATGCTTCATCAGGAATGGATTGCAGAATGTGTTTCAAGAGGTTTATTCCTTGCATCACANCACAATCATTTCATTAATGCAGCAATTACAGANGAGGATGTTAAACTTGCTATTGATATTGCCGAGGATGCTTTTGGCGTTGTTCAGGCAAATCATCCNGAGCTTGATTTAACACCGATAAAATAATAATTAGGGGGAAATTTTATGCCAGCAAATTACAAGCCGTTTGATAAAGAAGAATGGCT
Organism: Clostridiales bacterium; assembly: GCA_014799585.1. Taxonomy (GTDB): domain Bacteria; phylum Bacillota; class Clostridia; order Oscillospirales; family Acutalibacteraceae; genus Eubacterium_R. The sequence goes on from JAAVHU010000004.1 coordinate 15,066, forward strand.
CCGCCTTGAAAAAAAGGCAGATGATTTAAGACGCCTTACTGTTAAAACAGCAGTATGGGGCGGTTCGGGTCATATCGGCGGTGCAATGAGTGCCATGGATGCTATGACAATTCTTTATCATCGTTTTATGAAAATAGATGTTAATCAGCCNGATATGGAGGATAGAGATCGTTTTATTCTCTCAAAGGGTCATGCCGCTGTTGGCTATGCACCTGTTCTTGTTGATTACGGATTTATGCCTGAGGAAGAGCTTCATATCTTCAANCTTACAGGTGCTAAAATCGGTATGCATCTTGACTGCAATAAGGTTGTNGGCTGTGANTGTTCAACAGGTTCTCTTGGTCANGGTATATCTCTTGCAGTTGGCTTTGCACTTGCAGGAAGAGTGAAAGGCATTGATTATATGAACTTCGTTGTTACAGGTGACGGCGAGCTGAATGAGGGTTCAAACTGGGAAGCTGCAATGAGTGCTGCTCAGTTCAANCTTTCAAATGTTGTTGTTCTCTGCGATATCAATAAATGTATGATAGACGGCAGAGTAGACGATGAAATGAAGGTTGAGCCTGTTGATAAGAANTTTGAAGCATTCGGCTTCAATGTTATCCGTGTAAACGGCCACAATATGAAAGAACTNAACGATGCGATTGAAGCTGCTATCAAAAATCANNANGATGGCGGCGANAAGCCAACAGCTATTGTTATGGATACAATCAAGGGTGCAGGTATTGACTTTATGGANGATAATTACCTTTGGCATTACGGCTCTCTTGATGAAGAAATGGTNGCAAAGGCAAANGCATCATTAGATAANTATTACAAGGCTCGCTGCGAGCGTGCAGAAAAGGAGGCATAAGAATATGGGCGGAATGACATATACTATGACAGATACAACCAAACTCTCAACTGCTGAGTGCTATGGTATTGCTCTCTGCGAGCTTGGTGAAGAGCATAAGGATGTTGTTGCTCTTACTGCNGATCTTGCNAAATCAACTAAAATCGGTATGTTCGGCGAGCAGTTCCCTGAGCGTTTCTTTAATGTAGGTATTGCAGAGCAGAATCTTTTTGGTGTTGCAGCAGGTATGGCTAAAAATGGTTTCGTTCCTTTTGCTTCAACNTTTGCTATTTTTACGGCAGCACGTTCGTTNGATCAGATTCATACAGANATCTGCTATCAGAATGTTCCTGTNAAAATTATTGCAACACACGCAGGCACTTCCTTTGGTCAGGCAGGCTCAACCCACCATGCNCTTATTGATATGGCTTGTATGAGAAGCCTTCCGAATATGACNGTTATCTGCCCTTGTGACGGTGCAGAAACNTATCACGCAGTTAAGGCNGCTTATGAAATTGACGGCCCTGTTTATATCCGTATAAACCGTGGTTTTGATCAGGTTATTTATAAGAATGTTGAAGANTGCAAATTTGAATGGAATAAATCAACGCTTATGAATGACGGAACGGATATTACTGTTATTGCCTGCGGCTCTTGTGTGTTTGAAGCAATGCAGGCTGCCCGTATGGCAGAGGCTGATGCAGGTCTTAAGGTAAGAGTTATTAATATGCACACCATTAAGCCTGTTGATGAAGAGGCTATTATGAGTGCTGTTATGGATACACGCCGTATCATTACCGTTGAAGATCATGAGGTTATGGGCGGTCTTGGTTCTGCTGTTGCAGAGGTTGTTGCTAAGTCCGGTAAGGCTTGTGCGTTTAAGATGCTTGGTCATCAGAATGCGTTTTCAACAATCGGCTTGCAGGAAGATTTGCTTGCTATGGCTAAAATTGATGCAAATGGTATTGCAGAAGCAATTCAGGAAATGATGCACGCAGATTTCGAGGCAGATGATGCTTGGGATGACGAATTCTAAAATTTATTATTCAAGTATTATTTGTTTATGAAAGGAATGTGTTACTATGGCTAGTGATGAAACACGCTACACGAATAAAGTTTTTATGGCAGGTGCATTGCCTCTTATGAAAACAATTGCAACCGATGTTCCAAGCCTTAAAAAGAAATTTGAGGGTGTTAATGCCGTTTATCAGGTTTCTGCAAAGGTGAATGCACAGGAAAAGGAAGCTGTTCATTTTATTATTGAAAACGGCGAATGGTCTGTAAAGCTTGGTGAATATTTCGGTCAGCAGAAGATTGATGCGGAGCTTGAATTTTCCTCAATGGAAAAAATGAATGCTTTTATGAAAGGCGATATGACGAAACTTCCGAAAATGCACATCAAATCTTTTTCAAAGTTTATGAAATTTATGATGGTGCTTTTGAAGATGAGCAGTCTTTTAGGTATTGCTGAACCGCCTAAAAATGATGAGGAAACCTCAGTTCTTCTTTGTAAGCTGTATTTCTATCTGCTTTCAAGCGGTATCAGTCAGCTTAATAAATTAGGTCACCCTGCAATCCATGAATGGACTTCAAAATCTCCGGATAGATGCTATCAGTGGGAGGTTGTCGGCCATCCGGAATGTACTGCTTATATCCGAATTAAGGCAGGTAAATCCCGTGCAGGCAGAGGTGAATATAAAAGAGCAAAGCCGTTCTTCTGTATGAAGTTTGATTGCCCAACTTCTGCGCTTAAAATTCTTCTTGGAACAGGCGATATGTTCCAGATGACTGCGGATAAACAGCTTATGATGGAGGGCGGTCCGGAGTTCGGTGTTCAGATCGGTGATTATATGATGGTTGTTGGCGATCTTGCAAAATAGCTCGTATTTAAGCCAAATATTTCCCTGTAAAGCGAATGTGCTTTACAGGGATTTTTTGTGTATTTTGTAAATATAATCTTATTTTTATTGCATTTATTCAATTTGTTGGTATAATAACATTGACTAATGAGGTGTTTAAATGGAAAATTACAGAAGAAAAACGAAAATTATATGCACAATCGGTCCTGCTTCGTGCGAAAAAGATGTGCTGAAAGAGCTTATGCTTTCGGGTATGGATGTGGCTCGCTTTAATTTCTCACACGGAGATTATGGTACCTTTGAAAAATGGTTTAATAATGTTTGTGAGGTTCGTGAAGATCTTGATATGCCTGTTGCTACTTTGCTTGATACAAAGGGCCCCGAGGTTCGCTTAGGCACATTTGCAGACCCGAACGGCGTTGAGGTTAAAAACGGAGATACTTATATCCTTACAACCGAAGAGGTTGAGGGTGATAAAAGCAAATGCTCTGTTTCCTATAAAAATCTTCCGAATGAAATCAAGAAGGATACAAAAATTCTGATTAATGACGGTCTTGTTTCCATGGTTGTTACGGAAATTCATAACAACGAAATCGTATGCAAGGTTGAAGACGGCGGTATTCTTTCAAATCACAAAGGCGTTAACGTTCCGAATGTTTCTCTTGCTATGCCGTATCTTTCCGAAAAGGATATGCAGGATTTAAAATTCGGTGCAAAGATGGGTTATGATTTTATTGCGGCATCCTTTTGCAGAACAGAAGCGGATATTGCTTATCTTCGTAATTTCTGCCACGCTCTTGGCTGGAATGATGTTCGTATTATTGCGAAAATTGAAAATTATGAGGGCGTTGAACATATAGACGGCATTATTAAAGAGGCAGACGGCATTATGGTTGCCCGTGGTGATATGGGTGTTGAAATTCCGTTTGAAAAGATTCCTGCTCTTCAGAAAATGATTATTCACAAGGCATTTGAAGCGGGTAAAATCGTTGTTACTGCAACACAGATGCTTGAATCTATGGTAACAAATCCCCGCCCAACAAGAGCAGAGATAACGGATGTAGCAAACGCTATTTATGACGGCACATCAGCTATTATGCTTTCGGGCGAAACGGCTATGGGCGCGCATCCTGTTGAAGCTGTTAAAACAATGGCATCCATTGCTGAAACAACAGAGCAGGATATTGATTATGTTGAGGAGTTCAATCTGAATATTCAGCGTCATGGTAAAAGAGATATTACCTCAGCTATTTCCCACGCTACGGTTACAACGGCTCATGATTTGAATGCAAAAGCAATTATAACCGTAACGAAGAGCGGAACAACAGCAAGGCAGATTTCCAAATACAGACCAACCTGCCCGATTATTTCAGCAACAACAAGTTGTAAGGTTCGCAGGCAGAATAACCTTTCATGGGGTGTAATCCCTGTTATGTGCAACGAAAAGTCAAATACAGATGAATTGTTTGAGCATGCTGTTGAGGTTGCGCTTGAAACAGGCGTTATCAAAAAGGGCGATGTCGTTGTTATTACTGCGGGAATTCCGCTTGGTCAAAGCGGAACAACAAATATGCTTAAAGCACACGAGGTATAAATTTATGGATAAATCAGCTAAAAAAACGCTTAAACTTGTTATCGGAATTGTTATAGCTATTGCAGTAATCATTGTTGTGGTTTTAGGCTATAATGCCGTTATGAAGGATATTAAGGGCACCGAGAATAAGAATGTTGAAGATTGCAATGTTTATTTAAAAAGCTCGGCTCAGTATGATGTTGCGGCTGAGTTGAAGAAAAACGGAATTGTTATTGATGATTCAATATGGTCCTTGTGGATGGATAAGCATTATCCCGATTTTGAATATATAAACGGCGAATATTATATGAATGCGGATATGAGCTATGAAGAAATTGCAAAGAAGCTTCAGAATCCCGATATAAGCCACAGACCGGTTACAGTTGCAATTCCTGAGGGATATAATGTTTTCGATATTGCAAAAACGCTTGAGGAAAACGGTGTTTGCAAAAAGGCTGATTTTTATCAAGCTGTTTCAACAACAGCGGATTATACTTATGGTTGGCTTGATGAATTGCCAAAGGATAATAAAAATATAGGCTTTATATTAGAGGGCTTTCTTTTCCCTGCAACATATGAATGGGCAGAGAATATGACAGCGTATGAGGTTGTTGATGATATGCTTGATGCCTTCGACTCAAGGCTTGGCAGTGATATAACCGAGTATTGCCAAAAAAATAATATGTCCTTATACGATTTTATAACGCTTTGTTCAATCGTTCAGGAAGAAAGTTTTTCTATCGAAAGTGCTGAAAATATTGCATCTGTACTTATCAACAGGCTTGAAAACGGCTCAAAACTTCAGTGTGATGTTACTTATTATTATGCTAAAAATCTGCTTGATTACGGCTTTTCAAAGGATGTTTATGATAGTTATTATACTTATCGCTGCCCTGCACTTCCGTCCGGTCCTATAACCAATTCGGGTATGGAGGTTGTAAATGCAGTTATCAATCATCCGGATACAGATTATCTTTTCTTCTTCTCTGATTTAAACAGTGAATTTCATTTTGCTTCAACAGGTGAGGAATTTGAAAGATTAAAACAGCAGTATCCGTGGCAGTAAATGTTGATATAAAAAGTAAATAACAGTGTAAAAAAGTCAAGGTGCGGTATAGCTGCACCTTGACTTTTTTTTAATTCCACTATGCGTAGACCTGTTCCACTTTCCATTCCTTGTAAATTCACCATTGTCTTGCTATCATTTGCCTTGGGCGGAATCATGTGAAAAACACATTGTTTCGTTTGTGGTACCTCAAAAAATGATTGCTGTTTACAGCAGAAAGGTTATGTGAGTTTATATGAAAGCAAAAACAAATTTATTTAGTGTATTATCAATTCTATCTTTTGTAATGTATTTTATTACATTATTTCCAATATGGTTTGATGCAGGAATTAAATGTATTAGCGGTTCTTTAGTTCTGTCAAGGCATTTTCCGTTAAGCGCAATCTGCATTGCTGTTTTTGTAGTGTGTTCCATTTTATCATTCGTTAAAACCAAAACAGTTTACAGCTGGATTGCCGCAATCGCATTAATCTCTCAAGCCGTCTTAACAATAGAATTGATTATATGGTGGCACGGCTTAACCTTTGTTACTTTTTGGTTTTATATCAGTTTGTCGTTTCTTGCAGGATCCGTAGTATTTATGCTTATTGATGCTGTAATGAAAAATCAATTTTTAATTGGTAAATTTAAACCAAATACTTCGGTATGATGCGTGTTCCTTATTGTCCTTTTTGTTTTTCTTGCAATAACTTTTATAAATTGATATAATATTGTAAGCTATTTGAAAGGACGATGTTATATGTCTCAACTGGATAAGGATTATATAGGTCTTTGTAAAAGAATTCTCAGCGAGGGTACTGAGGTTGTAAACCGAACAGGTATTAATACAATAAAAGTGCCGTCTCATCATTTTCATTTTGATTTATCCAAGGAATTTCCGATTTTAACAACAAAGCAGGTGTTTATAAGGCAAGCTGTGCTTGAAATGCTTTGGATTTATCAGGCACAGTCAAATGATGTAAGATGGCTTCAGGAACGTGATGTTAACATCTGGAATGAATGGGAAATAGACGAAGAGGGTATCTGGACGGCTACCCAGCTTCTGCCCGATGAAAACGGCAATCTTGTTAAGAAAACGATTCATAAGGATTTCGGCAAGGCATATGCACACACAATCGGCACAGCATATGGCTATATCGTTAAAAAATTCAATATGATAGAAAATCTGATTGATAAGCTTAAAAATCATCCTGAGGACAGAAGAATGCTGATTACGCTTTGGCAGAATGATTATCTTGAAACTGCTGTTCTTCCAAGCTGTGTATGGAGCAGTGAATGGGATGTAACAGACGGAAAGCTCAACTGCTGGGTGCATCAAAGAAGCTGTGATGTTCCGCTTGGTCTGCCGTTTAATATCACGCAGTATGCTGTGCTTTTGTCTATGCTTGCACAGGTCTGCGGTTTAGAGGTTGGCACGATAGACTGGAGCATTAAGGATGCTCATATTTATGTTAATCAGATAGATGGTATCAAAGAGCAAATCAGACGTTTTGATGAAGAAGGCGACCTTCCTGCGCCAAAGCTTTGGCTGAATCCTGATGTGGATGATTTCTTTAAATTCGATAACAGCAGAGATTGCAAAGATGTTAAGTTGATAGATTATAAGCATTTGGGTAAAATCTCTTTCCCGATTGCGCAGTAGGAGAAAAGTATGGGTATTTCAATGATTGCCGCATTAGGCAGAAATAATGAAATAGGCAAGGGAAATGATCTTGTTTTTCATTTCCATAATGATATGAAATTCTTTAGAGAAACAACAACGGGCGGCACTGTTGTTATGGGCAGAAAAACTTTTGAATCGCTTCCAAAGGTGCTTCCGAAAAGAAGAAATATCGTTATTTCAACAAATAAAAATCTTGAAATAGACGGAGCAGAGGTATGCTCTTCCATTGAAGAAGCAATGAAACTTTTTGAAAAGGATGAAAAGGTTTTTATTATAGGCGGCGGCAGAATTTACAGTGAATTTCTCTCTTATGCAGACAAACTTTATTTAACAGAAGTAGATGCTGAATGCAAAGATGCAGACACCTTTTTTCCGTCTTTCGATAAATCAGAGTGGAACAGAGAGCTGATTGCTGAACATAATGAGGACGGAATTGATTATCAGCATATTCTTTATACAAAAAATTGTTGACAAATTTTAACGGCTGTGTTAATATATTTTCACAACAAAGAAGAACACAGCTCGTTCTCCCCTTAAGCAACGGCAAAAAGGGCAATATTTCAATGAATTATTGAAGTGCGGGCATTTTGTGTTCGCACTTTTAATTTTTTACAAAGAGGTGTTTTTTATCAGCAAGGAAGCTCCACAGCTTAACGGTGAAATCAGAGATAAGGAAGTTCGTGTAATCACTGCAGATGGTGAACAGCTTGGCATAATGAGTGCTAAGGAAGCTCAGCAGGAAGCAGATAAAAGAGGGCAGGATTTAGTTAAAATCGCCCCTCAGGCAAAGCCGCCTGTTGTTAAAATTATGGATTACAGCAAGTTCCGTTATGAACAGGCTAAACGCGAAAAGGAAAATCGCAAAAAGCAGAAAACTGTTGAAACAAAAGAGATTCGCCTTTCGCTCAATATTGATATCGGAGATTTCAACACAAAGGTAAACCAGGCAAAGAAATTTCTTGCTAAGGGCGATAAGCTCAAGGTTTCTATCCGTCTTCGCGGTCGTGAAATGGCTCATCCTGAAATCGGAACAGCCAATATGGAAAGATTTGCAGAAGCACTTGGCGAAGAAGTAAATATTGATAAAGCACCAAAACTTGAAGGCAGGCAGATTTTAATGTTCTTGTCTTCAAAAGTAAGCAAATAAATTAATTAATTTGGAGGAATAAATTATGCCTAAGATTAAAACTCACAGCGGCGCTAAAAAGCGTTTCAAAACAACTAAAAGCGGCAAGGTTAAGCGTGCTCATGCTTACACCTCACACATTCTTACAAAGAAATCAACAAAGCGTAAGAGAAATCTTCGTAAAACTGCAGTTGGCGATGTAACAAACCAGAAGCAGATGAAGAGACTTGTTCCTTATAAATAAAAACAACGCCGTTCGGCAATTTAAGGATTATTATTTTACGGTTTAACAATAATTGGAGGTATTTAAGTTATGGCAAGAATTAAAGGCGCTTTAGCTACTCGTAAAAGAAGAAAGAAAGTATTAAAGGCTGCTAAGGGTTATTACGGCAGCAAACACAGCCTTTTCAAAACTGCTAAACAGGCAGTAATGAAGAGCGGTCAGTATGCATATATCGGAAGAAAGCAGAAGAAGAGAGAATTCCGCAAAATGTGGATTACTCGTATTTCAGCTGCTTGCAAGATGAATGGTATGAACTATTCAACATTTATGAATGGTCTTAAAAAAGCTGGTATTGACCTCAACAGAAAAATGCTTGCAGAAATCGCTGTTGCAGATCAGGAAGCATTTACAGCTCTTGTTGCAACTGCAAAGGCTGCACTCTAATATTTAATGTTAAAAAGGCAAAGATTTTCTTTGCCTTTTTTAATTTTTATGTTGCACTTTTTTCCTATATAATGTATTATAATTTATATCTTATATAAGGGCTTAAGATATTATGGAAAAAATCACAAGCAGAAACAATGATTTGATAAAATATGTAAAGAAGCTTTCAACCTCCCGTAAGGCAAGAAATTTGGAAAAGAAATTTGTTTTGGAGGGTGCAAGGCTTTCTTTTGATGTTTTGAATTCCTTTTATCAGCCTGATGTTTTTCTTATCACGGAAAAGGCGGCTGAAAAATATAAAAAGCAGTTTGAAGATATGATTAAAATTGCAGGCAATGCATATTTTATTTCAGAAGAGGTTGCAGATAAACTTGCCGAAACAGAAAATACGCAAGGCGTTTTCTGTGTTTGCAATATTCCCGATGGCAGTAATCAGCTTGTTTCGGATAAAAAGTATGTTGCCCTTGATAATTTGCAGGATCCTTCAAATTTAGGTGCAATTATCAGAACAGCAGAAGCACTTGGAATAAACGGTGCAATTTGTTATAACTGCTGTGATATTTATAATCCAAAGGCATTGCGTGCTTCAATGGGAAGTATTTTAAGGCTTCCTGTTATTTTAAGCGATAATCTTGTTTCTGATATTGAATGTGCAAAGGAAAGCGGATTTTCGTTTTATGCAACAGTGCCGGATAAAAATGCAGAAGATATAACGAAAATAGAATTTCCTGCTTCCTCTGTTATCATAATAGGAAATGAAGGAAATGGAATCTCGGAAGAGGTTAAGGCTGCCGCAAATCAGCTTGTAACAATCAATATGCTTGGCAGAGCCGAAAGCCTGAATGCCTCAATGGCAGGGGCTATCGCAATGTGGGAAATGTTAAGATGAGTGAAAATGCAATTTATTGGCTTTGGCTTCAAAGGGCATTGGGTGAGGGTGCACGCTTCAAAGAAATTATTGAAGATTTTAAAAGTGTAAAAGAATTTTATAATGCCAATATTCTTGAATGGAAAATGAGCCCTGCCCTTGTTCCGAAACAAATTAATAAACTTGAAGAAATAAGCCTTGATGATGTTCAGAATATTATTTATACGTGTGAGCAAAATGGTTGGCAGATAATCGATTATGATGATGAAAAGTATCCAACAAGGCTGAAAGAGATAGTAAATCCGCCTGCTGTTTTTTTTGTTGACGGCGAGCTGCCCGATATTGACAATTCAGTTGTTATCAGTGTTGTAGGCACAAGACGAGCAAGCGAATATGCCATTAAGGTAACAGAGCTTTTAAGCCGCGGTGTTGCCGAATGCGGTGCAATAGTTACTTCGGGCGGAGCGCTCGGTGTTGATTCTGCTGCACACAGAGGTGCAATACTGTGTGGCGGTAAAACCATTGCTGTGCTTGGTTGTGGTTTCGGCACAAATTATCTTATGGGTAATAAGAACTTAAGAGATTCTATAAAACAAAATGGTGCTTTGATAACGGAGTTTCCTCCGTTTACGGGAGCAACGAAATATACATTCCCGCTTAGAAACAGAATTATAAGCGGTTTATCACTTGGGCTTCTTGTTGTTGAAGCGGGTGTGAAAAGCGGAAGTCTGATAACAGCAAGATTTGCTGTTGAGCAAAATAAAGATATTTATGCAGTTCCGTGTTCTATTCTTTCTCCGGAATTTGCAGGAACAAATAAATTGATTGAAGACGGTGCAACGGTAGTTACAAAGCCTGCGGATTTGCTTTATCCGTATGCCGAAAGATTTCATATTGATTTGGCTGAGGTTAAATCTGTTGACAGGCTTATGCATGATAATGAAACTGTAACCGCTAATTTTGAAGAGAATAAGGCAGATAAGCTGTCCTTTGAAAATCTTGAAAGTGGCAGAGCGGAAAGAGAAAAGCGTGAAAAAGCATCTCTTTCTTTAAGCGGAAACACGAAAATTGTTTATGATGCTTTAACAGAAAGCCTGCAGCATATAGATGTTATAACAGAAAAGTGCAATCTTCCCGTATCCTCAGTTATGGGAGCATTAACAGCACTTGAAATTTCCGATTTAGCAGTCAGTGCAAGCGGAAAAAGATATAAACTATCCTGAAAGGAATAAAAATAAGATATGTCAAAACTTGTTATCGTAGAGTCGCCTGCAAAGGCAAAAAATATAAAGGGTTATCTTGGAAGGGGCTATGAGGTTGTTGCTTCAATGGGTCACGTTCGTGATCTTCCTGCAGCCCGTCTTTCTGTTGAAATAGATAATAATTTTGCCCCGAAATATGCAGTGATTAAGGGCAAGGAAAATTTCGTTAAAGACCTTCAGAAAAAAGCAAGTGAAGCTGAATATGTTTATCTTGCAACTGACCCTGATAGAGAGGGAGAAGCTATCAGCTGGCATCTTGCAACACTTTTAGATCTTGATATGAACGAGAAAAACCGTGTTACCTTTAATGAAATTACAAAGCACGGTGTAACAGAGGGTATGAGTGCTCCGCGTTCTATTGATATAGATCTTGTTGATGCACAGCAGGCAAGACGAATTTTAGATAGATTAATCGGCTATAAACTTTCTCCGTTTATCAGCCAGAAGATAAGACGCGGCCTTTCCGCAGGCAGAGTACAGTCTGTTGCTCTTCGCCTTATTGTTGACAGGGAAGAGGAAATCCGTGCTTTCGTTCCGCAGGAATATTGGTCAATAGATGCAAAGTTTTCAAATCCGCCAAGCAAAAAGGTTTTTGCAGCTGCTATTCACAGCAAAAACGGAGAAAAACTTAAAATAACAAATAAAGAACAAAGCGATGCTGTTCTTTCCGAATTGGAAAATGCAAGCTATATTGTTAAATCAGTTAAAAAAGGTACAAGAAAGAAAAGTCCAACTCCGCCTTTCATTACTTCAACATTACAGCAGGAGGCTTCCCGCCGTCTTTCATTCCAGGCAAGAAGAACAATGAAAGCCGCTCAGGAACTTTATGAGGGTGTTGATATTGCAGAAATGGGCACAGTCGGTCTTATCACTTATATGAGAACAGACTCTCTTCGTATTTCAGAGGATGCCCGTGCAGCAGGTAATCAGTATATTCTTGACACATACGGCGAAAAGTATCTTCCTAAAACGCCAAGATACTTCAAATCAAAGGGTAATATTCAGGATGGTCACGAAGCAATCCGCCCGTCTATGCCGAATGTTACACCTGAGTCCGTTAAAGGTTCTTTAACAACAGATCAGTATAAAATCTATAAGCTTGTTTGGGAACGCTTTATTGCTTCTCTTATGGAAAATTGCCTGCAAGAAACGGTTAAGGTTGAAATTGAAGCAGGAGATTATATCTTCAATGCTTCGGGTTATACAGTTAAGTTTGACGGCTTTACCGCTCTTTATGAAGAGTCTAAGGATGAGGGAAAAGACGATGCTTCTGCTCCGCTTCCTGAACTTACACAGGGTGACGAGCTTCGCCTTAAATCCATCCTCGGCAATCAGCATTTTACACAGCCGCCTGCAAGATTTACCGAAGCAAGTTTAACAAAGGCACTTGAGGAAAACGGCGTTGGCAGACCGTCAACTTATGTTACGATTACTTCCACAATCGTATCAAGAGAATATGTTAAAAGAGAGGGCAAGCAGTTTGTGCCAACAGAGCTTGGCGAAGCTGTAACCAATCTTCTTAAAGATAAAATGCCGAATATCGTTAATGTTAAATATACTTCAAAAATGGAAACAGACCTTGATAAGATTGACAGCGGCGATGAAAATTATGTTGATATGATACGTCTTTATTACAACGATTTTGAAGCTCCGCTTGAGCAGGCAAAGAAAGATATGCAGGGCGTTAAAATTAAACTAAAGGAAGAAGAAACAGACGAGGTTTGCGAAAAGTGCGGACGTAATATGGTTATCAAGGTTGGCAGATTTGGTAAATTCCTTGCTTGTCCGGGATATCCTGAATGTAAAAATACAAAGCCGCTTATTTATAAAACAAAGGCAAAATGCCCTGAATGCGGCGGTGATGTTATTGAAAAGAAAACAAAACGCGGCACTTCATTCTACGGCTGTTCAAATTATCCGAACTGCAACTTTATGACTTGGGATTTACCAAGTGAAGAGGTTTGCCCGAAATGCGGAAAGTCCTTGTTCAGAAAGAAAGGCAATGTGCTTTATTGCCCTGATACAGAAGGCTGCGGCTTTACAAAGCCTGTTCCAAGAAAGAAAAAGGGCGAAGAATAATGAAATTCAATGTTATAGGTGCAGGGCTTGCCGGTGTTGAAGCGGCGTGGCAGATTGCAGAAAAAGGATATAAAGTAACTCTTTTTGAGCAGAAGCCGAATAGAAAATCACCTGCACATAAATCAGATAACTTTGCAGAACTTGTTTGCTCAAATTCTCTTAAAGCAAGCCGTGTTGATTCTGCGGCAGGGCTTTTAAAAGAGGAAATGGCAAGGCTTGGTTCTCTTACCGTTCCGATTGCCCGTGAATGCTCGGTTGCAGCAGGCGGTGCTCTTGCGGTAGACAGAGATATATTTTCTAAGAATATAACAGAAAAAATCAAATCGCATCCGAATATTA
>JAAVHU010000005.1 GCA_014799585.1 Clostridiales bacterium
GCGGTTGTAAAAGCATTTGCAGAAGGCGTTGAAGCAGCATACAAGGCTGTTATGAAGCCAACTGAGGGAACAATTTTAACCGTTATCCGTATGGCTTCAGAGGCTGCAAGCGAAGCTGTTAAAACAGATGACAATCCGATGCATATTGCAAAAACTGCTCTTATTGCCGCAAAAGAAGCTCTTGCCAAAACACCTGAACAGCTTCCTGTTTTAAAGAAAGCAGGCGTTGTTGACGCAGGCGGACAGGGACTGGTGCTTATCCTTGAGGGCTTTGAAAGCGTATTTGATCATTCAGCAATTGTGCAGGCAATTGAGGGAAGCTCTGTTACCCCTGTTGCCACACCAAGCAAAAGCACTGTTGCTGCTGCATCTGATGATATCGAATTCGGCTATTGCTCTGAATTCCTGATTGAAAAGGCAAACGATGCTAAAGAACAGGATCCATTAAAGCTTCGTGCATTTCTTGAATCAATCGGAGACTGTGTTGTTGTAGTTGATGATAATGATATTATAAAGGTTCACGTTCATTCCAATCAGCCCGGCAATGTTATTCAGGCTGCACTTAAATATGGTCAGCTTATCAATATTAAAATAGACAATATGCGTTATCAGCACAGAAATGCTGATGAAGGTGTTAAGGAAGGTGAAGAGCCTGTTCTTCCGCCTGCTGATCCTACAAACGACTACGGCTTTGTTGCAGTTTGTGCAGGTGACGGACTTACGGAGCTTTTCAAAGACATCGGCGCAGATATAGTTGTAAGCGGCGGACAGACAATGAATCCATCCACAGATGATATTCTTAACGCAATCAATGCAACGCCTGCTAAAACAGTTTTCGTTCTTCCAAACAATAAAAATATTATTATGGCTGCCGAGCAGGCTATTCCGCTTGCAGAGGGCAGAGAGGTAAGAGTGCTTCAAACGAAAACAGTGCCGCAGGGTATTTCAGCAATGCTGATGTTTGATGAATTCGACGATGCTGACACAAACCAGATGAATATGATGGAAGCTGCTGAAAATGTTTCAACTGCTCAGGTTACCTTTGCTGCAAGAGACAGTGAGGTTGACGGAAAGCCGATTGAACAGGGCGAGATTATGGGTCTTTGCAACGGCAAAATCAAATTTATAGGCAAAGATATTGCAGACATTGCATTCAAATCTGCAGATAAAATATTCAAGAAAAACCAAAGCAGCCTTATAACGATAATTTACGGCGAGGAAGCAACTGAGGAAATGGCTTCTGAGGTTGAAGCAAAGCTTCGCAATAAATACGGTGATGAGGTTGAAATCAATATCGTTAACGGCGGTCAGCCGATTTACTATTTCATAATTTCAGTGGAGTAAAAATGATTAACCTTAACAGCGATATAAAATATATCAAAGGTGTTGGAGAAAAAAGAGCCGAGCTTTTTAATAAGCTCGGCATTTCTTGCGTTCGTGAACTTATTCATTTTTATCCGAGAAAGTATCAGGACTGGTCTGCGGAAATGACAGTTAAGGATTGCCAAAGCGGTGAAAACGCCTGCATAAAAGCAACCCTAATGACAGCCGTTAAAGAACATATGATCAGAAAGGGCTTAACACTGTTTAAATGCGATTTTACAGACGGAGAAACCATAATCCACGTCACGATTTTCAACAACAAATATCTTGCTAAATCTCTGCGTCAATATAATGACTACATACTTTACGGAAAAATCGAAAAAACATTAACAGCCGCAAATATGAATTCCCCAAGCATTGAAAAAGCAGAACTGAATATCGGCATTCACCCTATCTATTCTGCAACAGAAAAGCTTGGTTCAAAAGCAATAAGCAAGGTTATGAAAACAGCTCTTGGTGAGCTGCCGCCATTTGAAGAAACGCTGAACACGGATTTCCGCCTGAAATACAGGCTTGTTTCTCTTGATTTTGCGATCAGACAAATTCATTTCCCCGATAGCGAAGAAAACCTTGAAAAGGCAAGATACCGCCTGATTTTTGAAGAGCTTTTAACGCTTCAGCTTGGTTTATTAAAACTTAAGGGCAACAGAAAAGCAGAAACCCTACTGAACATAAAAAAGGATTACACAAACGAATTTTTCAGCCTTTTGCCATTTGAACCCACTAATGCACAAAAGAACGCTGTTTCAGATTGTATAAAAGATATGAGCGGAAAGTTCGCAATGAACAGACTTGTTCAGGGTGATGTAGGAAGCGGTAAAACAGCCGTTGCCGCAGGTGTTTTATACACTGCAATAAAAAACGGATTTCAGGGAGCTTTAATGGCACCAACAGAAATCCTTGCTGTTCAGCATATGGAAACGATGAGCAAAATGCTTGAAAAAACGGGAATTACTGTTGATTTGCTTACAGGCAGCACGCCTGCAAAAGAAAAGCGAAAAATCAAAGAACGCCTTATCAACGGCGAAACTGACCTTGTTATCGGCACACACGCTTTGATTCAAAATGATGTTGAATTCCAAAATCTTGGAATCGTTATAACAGACGAACAGCATCGTTTTGGTGTTAACCAACGTGCAAACCTTGCGATGAAGGGCAATGATGTTCACACGCTTGTTATGAGTGCCACCCCTATTCCAAGAACACTTGCACTTATGATTTACGGTGATCTTGATATATCCATTCTTGATGAATTGCCCGCAGGCAGGCAGACCATACGAACAGATGTTGTTGACTCCCGCTACCACAAGCGAATCTATGAATTCATCAAAAAAGCAATTGCCCGAGGTGAGCAAGCATATATTGTATGCCCGCTTGTTGAAGAGGGAGAGAGTGATTTAAAGCCTGCAACGCAATATGCCGAAATGCTTTCCGAAACAGTCTTTAAAGGATACAATATGGGGCTTTTGCACGGCAAAATGAAAGCCAAAGATAAAGAAAGAGTTATGAACGCTTTTTCAGACGGTGATGTTAAAATCCTTGTTTCCACCACGGTTATCGAGGTTGGAGTTGACGTTCCGAATGCAACAGTTATGGTTATTGAAAATGCAGAACGTTTTGGATTATCACAGCTTCATCAGTTAAGAGGGCGAGTTGGACGAAGCTCATCACAATCCTACTGCATCCTTGTTTCAGACAGCAAAGGTGAAACAGCACAAAGCCGACTTGCCATTATGAAAAACAATTCAGACGGTTTTAAAATTGCAGACGAGGATTTAAAGCAACGAGGGCCAGGCGATTTCTTTGGCAACAGACAGCACGGACTGCCCGATTTAAAAATTGCCGATATGCTTTCAAATACAGAAACGCTTGCCCTGTGCAGACAGGCAGCAGACGAGATTTTGGAAAAAGACTATAATCTTGATTTGCCCGAAAACAAAGCACTTGCAAATGCAATTTCAGATATGTTCAGAAATTCAGTTGCGAATTAGAAAAATATAACAACAAAAAAAGCTCTCTTATAAAAGAGAGCTTTTCTTATTATTCAGTTTCAGTTTCAGGTTCGGTTACTTCTTCACCGTAAACCTGAATGATAACCTCATCACCTTTTGCAACCTTTTCGCCTGCTGCAGGTGCCATACCGTTTCTTTGACGAACGGTATTCGGTGTATCATTATCATCATTATAAATCGTTACAACATTAACCTTAAGACCTTCATCCTCAAGGATTTTTACAGCGTCATCCTTTGATTTACCGCCAACATCAGAAACATCTACCATTTCAATGCCTTTACTAACGGTAAGAACAATGGCTGTTCCGCTATCTACCTCTGAACCTGCTGAAACGCTCTGTTCAAAAACTACACCCTCATCAGCATCCTTTGAAAACTCACTTTTGAAAGTAATCTTGAACTGCGTATTCCACAATGCCTGATTTTTAATATCACTTTCCGTATATCCCGCTTTGCAGAAATCAGGAACAGTTATCTTCGCAATATTTTCAACAGGAGGTGCTGTGGTTTCAGGGTTGTCATTTCCGCCTTTCGTAAAATGAACCGCACAGAAAACGGCAGCAGCAAGAACAACAACAGAAACGGCAACAGCAATAATTGTTTTCATTTGTTTTTTGCTGTCTTTTTTATTGATAACATCTGCTTCCTCATCCGGTTCTTCCACCTTAGGAGAAGCAGAGGTTGCATTAACAGCATTTGCAACAACAGACGGAGCAGCAGAAAGAAGCTCTCGGAAATCATCAACACTCTGAATTCTGTTTTCAGGATAAATCTGAAGACCGCCGCCAAGCGCTCTGATTACGTGAGCAGGGATTTTTTCTGCAATACTGTTTGGTATCATCAGCTTATCATTAACAGCTCTTGCGGGAGCTTCGGGCGGATTTGTACCAACCAAAGCACGATAAATGCAAGCAGAAAAAGCATATATATCTGTTGCAGGGCATACCCTGTGGCTGTTATCATACTGCTCTAAAGCAGAATATCCTGCAACAGGCTTAAAGCCAAGCCCGTTTGACACATCATTGCATTCACCGATACAAAAACCTGCAAGGCGAACCTTACCGTCCCTGCAAAGAACAAGGTTATCCGGATTGATTGCACCGTGAACAATTCCATTTTCGTGAAGGGCTTCAACCGTTGTAAGAATAGGCATAAACATCAATCTTGCCTTATCCCACAAAATATTATTATCTGTATTTCTGATAAGGAAATCACGAAGAGAAACACTATCCATCTTTTCGCAAACAGCATAAGCCGTTTCATTTTCTTCAAAAACATCAAGCACAGGAATAACGGCAGAAAGAGAATTAAGACCTTTAAGCGTTTTCCAAAGCTTTTTGTAAGACTCCTTATAGCCTGCAAAATTCTTTCTATATCTTTCTCTTACGTGAACATCATGATTTCCTTCAAGTCGGTTGCAGATTCCCCTTGGCAGAAATTCACGAATGGTTACAACCGCATTACGCTCTGTATCATAACCTATATAAACAACAGAATCATTTTCAATTGAAATTACATTGCCTGCTATATAACGCTTAGCAAGAATTGTGCGGCGTGGAAGAAAAATCGTATCCGTAACAGAATCATTATCAAATCCGCAATTTCTGCAAATACATCCAGCAGTTAACGGCTCAAAACAGTTCATACATAAATTATCAGTGTATCCCATTTTTTCCTCCAATTAAATAATATATTAGTATTCATAGTTTATCAATCCAGCGTGCATTTGTCAAGAAAAGTAAATCATACATTTATTGATTTAAATCAATTTATAGTATATAATTAAGCTGTATAATTATTATGAGGTGATATAATGAATTTTAAAACCCTGCCGAATGGAATGTGTGACGGCTTTGTGATTTTAAAAAAATGCGATGTAAAAAATTCTAAAAACGGATCAGCTTATCTTGATCTTATACTTGGAGATAAAGAGGGCGAAATCCCTGCCAAACTTTGGGATTATAAAGAAGACGGTTTATATGAAACTGAAATGATTGTTAAAGTAAGAGGAACGATTGAACAGTATAATGGAAAAGACCAGTTCAGAATTGCTCAGATACGCCCTGTTTCTTCCGCTGATGATTATAACATTGCAGATCTTGTGCCTGCAAGTGAGGTTGGCGGAGAGCAGATATTCAATATGCTTTTAAAACGTGTTAACGCTTTTAAAGATAACGATTTAAAAAGCATTGTGCTTTCCATTTTAGAAAGTAAAAAGGAACTGCTTGTAAGCTGCCCTGCTGCTTTCAGGCTTCATCACGCTATGGTTGGCGGATTAATGCTTCATACAATGTCTATCGTGCGAATGGCAGAAGAAATTTGCAAAATTTATCCTAATATTGATAAAGAGCTTTTACTTTCAGGCGCAATTCTGCACGACACAGCAAAGACATGGGAATTTGAACTCAGCAAAACAGGTCTTGTTAAGGGTTACAGCACTGAGGGAGAGCTTATCGGTCACCTTGTTAAAGGAGCAATGTATGTTGAAGAAACCGCAAAGCAGCTTGGAATAAAGAGCGAAAAGGTTGTGCTGCTTCAGCATATGATTTTAAGCCATCACGGTGTTCCTGAGTTTGGCTCACCTATCAGACCAATGTTTTTGGAAGCAGAAATTTTATCCTCTCTTGACTCGCTTGATGCAACCATATTTGAAATCAACAACGCAACAGGCAAGGTTAAGGCAGGAGAATTTACAGACAGACAGTGGGCGCTTGACAACAGAAAGCTTTATAACCACGGGCTTACAAATAACGAACACAAAGTAAATCTTGGAGAATAAACATATGGAAAACGTTTTGGAAAGCTGGGCTGAAATAGCCATTACAGTTAAAACAGAAGATATTGAAACAGCAGGAAATATTGCAAACATGGTTGTTCCCTACGGAATTTACATAGAGGATTATTCTGCAATTGAAGAAGATGCGGCTGAAATTTCTCATTATGATTTTATTGACGAAAGCCTTCTGAACAAAGACAGAACAAAGGGCATAATCCATATTTACGTTAATCCTCACGAAAATCCGCTTGAAGCCGCTTCTTTTATAACAGAAAGGCTGAACAGCGAAAATATACAGCACGAAATCAAAATTGCAGACTGCCGAACGGAAGATTGGGTTAACAATTGGAAACAGTACTTCCACGCTATGCCTATTGGCGAAAAGTTGCTTATCCGCCCTCTTTGGGAGGAAGAGTATGACGCAGGCGGAAGAACTGTTTTGAACATTGAACCCGGACTTGCTTTTGGAACAGGAAGCCACCCAACAACAAAGCTCTGCTTGGAAACACTTGAAAAGTATATTGACGAAAATTCAACCGTGCTTGACATCGGATGCGGAAGCGGAATTTTATCCATAGCTTCTCTTTTACTTGGAGCAAAATCTGCTTTTTGCGTTGATATAGACAAGCTGGCAGTGAAAACAGCAATTGAAAACGCAAAGGAAAATGGATTTGAATCCCCTGTTTTTGACGCTGTTAACGGCAATCTTTCAGACAAGGTAAGCGGAAAATACAATGTTATTGTTGCAAACATTGTTGCCGATATTATTATGCAGTTTAACGAGGAAGTGGGCAATTTTCTTGAGGACGGCGGCATATATATTACAGGCGGTATCATAGACATAAGAAAAGACGAGGTTGTGCATTCATTTGAGCAGAATGGATTTGAAATCCTTGCAAATTACGAAGAAAAGGGCTGGAACGTTTTTGTCTGCAAAAGGAGATAAAAGTTGATTAAATTATTAATTATTATCGGAATTGTATTAGCCGCTTTGATTTTACTGTTGTTTATCATCTGCGGATTTATTTACAATCAAACTGTTTGGCGAAAAACCATTAAAATTCCCGAATTCATAACAAATATAGTTGCAGGAAATGATATGGCGCTTGATAACTATGAGGAAGATGCTCATAGAGCAGAAGCCGTACTCATTCCAAGAATTACAAGAATTGAGGAATACATTTCCGATAACGGCGAAAAGCTGATTGCAAGAATTATTGAACCCAAACAAAGCAACGGCAGACTTATTTTGGCCTGCCACGGAGCAAGAAGCTGGGGTATCGGAGAATTCTGCTTTATCTCGGATTATTTCTACAACAATGGTTACACCATTATTATGCCCGACCATAGAGGTTGTGGCGACAGTGACGGCAAATATATGGGCTACGGCACGCACGAATCCATAGATGCATATTACTGGGTGAATTACGCAAAGCAGCATTATCCCGATTTGGATATTTTCCTTTTGGGTGTTTCCATGGGTGCAGCCACCGTGCTTATGATGAGCAAAAACGCAACGGATGATGCAATTAAAGGTATTATAGCAGACTGCTCTTACACTTCACAATGGGATGAATTTTCATATCAGCTGAATACATCCTTTCATCTGCCGAACTTCCCCATTATGAATATCTGCGATTTATACGGAAGAATGATTACGGGCTATTCCTTTAAGGATGCTTCCCCGTTAAACGCAGTTAAAGAAGCGAAAAAACCGATACTGTTTATTCACGGCGGTAAAGACGATTTCGTGCCGACCTATATGGAAAAAATTCTTTACGATGCCTGCTGCACAGAAAAGGAAATACTGGTTGTTGATAACGCAATCCACGCACGAAGCTACTATACAGATCCAATAACATACCAAAAAGCAATTGAAAGCTTTATGGATAAATACAGTAAAACAAAAAGCAGAGTTTAAAACTCTGCTTTTTTTATCCCTTGCAACCGATACTTATATAATTACTATCGGTAATTTCATATGTTTCTTTCGGTTCACTTTCGTTAACAACATTACCTTCTTCCGAAATGTGCGAATATTCCTCGTAAGTTGTATATTCCTTTTTCTTGGTATCAATATCTAAATAAAGATTGATAGTCTGAACATCCCACCAATTCCATTGCATTGCTCTGAAATCAAAATGATAATCACATATTTCCGTGCTTATTAGGTATTCTCCATATTCTCCTGCTTTTACCGAAAGTTCAACGCAATTATCTTTATCCTTTATCAAAACAGTATTTTCAGAAAAACTATCACTTGTTACATCAGATTTGATTTTATCTGATTTAATAAGTTCTCCGTCTATCATAGCAGTAAGATTTATTGTTATTCTGTCATCCTTATAATATCTGTAATGCATATAGCTAAATAAATCATTTTCATATAAAAAAAACACAGAACAAGATACAAAAAATTAAAAACACTCCTGTAATAGATATAATTACTTTTTTACGCTTACTCATAAAAACGCCCCCTGTTGATTACATTGTATCAACAGAGGGATTTTATTTCAATGTATTTGTAATAGAATTGTTCCACGGATAGTGGAATTCATATTAAAGTGCTTTTGTTTCGATTTCCTTTGTAATATCTGCAATGAAATCTTCAACGCTCATTGCACCCTTTTCGCCGTCTTTTCTTGAACGGACTGAAACGGTATTATTTTCGATATCCTTATCGCCCACAATAACCATATATGGCACTTTTTCAAGCTGCGCTGAACGGATTTTGAAGCCGATTTTTTCGCTTCTGTCATCCACCTCAACACGAATGCCTGCTGCTTCAAACTGCTTTTTGATTTCATAAATTCTATCAAGATGTCTATCAGCAATAGGAAGCATCTTAACCTGAACAGGTGCAAGCCATGTTGGGAAAGCACCTGCATATTTTTCAATAAGAAGCGCAAGTGTTCTTTCATAACAGCCGATTGATGTTCTGTGAATAATATACGGATTTTTCTTAACACCGTCACGATCTACATATTCCATACCGAATTTTTCAGCAAGCATCTGATCTATCTGAATGGTAATCAGTGTATCTTCCTTACCGAAAACATTCTTAATCTGAATATCAAGCTTAGGACCATAGAATGCAGCTTCACCGATACCGATTTTATATTCAATGCCAAGATCATCAAGAATTTTCTTCATAGCATCCTGTGCTTCATTCCACTGCTCTTCCGTGCCGATATACTTATCTCTATTATCAGGATCCCACTGGCTGAAACGGAAAGATACATCCTCATAAAGACCAACAGTTTTAAGCATATATTCGCAAAGCTCAAGACAGCCTCTGAACTCATCCTCAAGCTGTTCCGGAGTACACATCAAGTGACCTTCAGAAATTGTAAACTGACGAACACGGATAAGACCGTGCATTTCACCGCTTGCTTCATTTCTGAAAAGCGTTGATGTTTCGTCGTATCTTAACGGAAGATCTCTGTATGAACGAGGTTTATTAAGATAAGCCTGATACTGGAACGGGCAGGTCATAGGACGGAGAGCGAAAACCTCTTTATCCTTTTCCTCATCACCTAAAACGAACATTCCCTCTTTATAATGATCCCAGTGTCCTGAAATTTTATAAAGATCTGATTTTGCCATAAACGGTGTTTTCGTTAACTGCCAGCCACGTTTTGCTTCTTCATCTTCAACCCATCTCTGCAAGAGCTGAACGATTTTTGCACCCTTTGGAAGAAGAATAGGCAATCCCTGACCGATACTATCAACCGTTGTAAACAATTCAAGCTCTCTTCCGAGCTTGTTATGATCTCTCTTCTTAGCTTCTTCAACTGCTTCAAGATGTGCTTCAAGCATAGATGCCTTTGGAAAAGCAGTTCCGTAAACACGGCAAAGCATTTTGTTTTTAGCATCACCACGCCAATAAGCACCTGTTGTTTGTGTTAACTTGAATGCTTTAACAGGAGATACATTCATAAGATGAGGGCCTGCACAAAGCTCTGTAAACTCGCCCTGCTTATAAAAGCTGATTGGCTCGCCTTTTTCAGCATGCTCATTGATAAGTTCAACCTTGTAAGGCTCGTTCTTTTCCTGCATAAGTGCAATTGCTTCATTTGGGGAAAGCTCAAACTTTTCAAGCTCTAATCCCTCTTTAACGATTTTTTTCATTTCAGCTTCAAGCTTTGTAAGGTCATCAGGGCCAAACGGCTTATCGCCGCAGTCAAAATCATAATAAAATCCATTTTCAATAGCAGGGCCAATTGTTAATTTAACATCAGGATAAAGCCTTTTAACAGCCTGAGCCATAATATGAGAAGCAGTATGATTAAAAGTACGTTTACCATCCTCATCATCAAAGGTTAAAATTTCAAGTGTGCAGTCTTCATCAACAACAGTTCTTAAATCGCGAACCTCGCCATTTATTCTGCAGGAGCAGGCATTTCTGAACAAGCCCATTGAAATTTCCTTTGCAATATCTGCAACAGAAATTCCATTTTCAAATTCACGGATTTCTCCGCCTTTTAATGTTACTTTCATAATTTCCTCCTTAAAAACAAAAAATCACCCTGTAAAAAATACAGGGTGAAAAATAAATTCCACGGTTCCACCTGAATTGCACATTACTGTACCACTCAAAGCCCTTAACGCAGGCATACGGCCGGTATTGGCGGCTCTCGGAGATGGTGGCTTACGGCTTTTTATGTGCTTATTTCAGCAAAGAAAGCACTCTCTGGAATAAAAAGTTTTCGCAGTCTTGTTCTCGTCACAGATTTAATATACCATAATTATATCACTATTATTTCAAATGTCAATCCAAAATATACAGCTAAATATACTACTATATATACTATATTATTTATAAAAACTTGACAGATACAAGATATAGGTGTATTATATTTTAGAAGTTCTATATATTTTAAAGTTCTACATAAAGAATTAAAGACTTCACAAAGATAATTTGCATTTAAACTGTACCTTTTCTGATGATTATCAATTAGGCAATGAAAAGCCAAAAAGAATTTTATACAGAAGGAGGTGCTATTGATTTATGGAAATTCCAGTTGTTATAGGTATTGCTGCTGCCGTTGCAGTTGTTTTTGCTGTTTTGGGCTTTTTTATCGGCTCATTTGTAAGAATGAAAACAAGCGAAAAAGAAATTGGTTCTGCATCGCAGGAAGCAACAAGAATTATTAATAACGCATTAACAGAAGCAGAGGCTGCAAAAAAAGCAAGCCTTGTTGAAGCTAAAGACGAAATTCACAAACTTCGTTCAGACGCAGACAGAGAAATCCGCGAAAGAAGAAGCGAAGTTCAAAGGCAGGAAACCCGCCTTACACAAAGAGAAGAATACCTTGATAAAAAGGCTGATTCTCTTGAAACAAAAAGTGAAAACTTAAGCCAGAAGCTTAGAGAAGCGGAAGAAAATTTACAGGAAATCGATAGCATCAAGAAAAGCCAGTTTGATATGCTTGAGCGTATCTCAGGTCTTACACAGGAGCAGGCAAAAGCCCAGCTTTTAAGCACACTTGAAGAAGAGCTTGATACTGAAAAGAGCAGGCGCATTCTTGAACACGAGCAAATGATCAGAGATCAGAGTGACGTAATCGCAAGAGAAATTATAGGCACAGCCATTCAGCGTTGTGCAGCAGACCACACAGCCGAAACAACTGTTTCTGTTGTTGCTCTTCCTAACGATGAAATGAAAGGAAGAATTATCGGACGAGAGGGCAGAAACATCCGCTCACTCGAAACAATTACAGGTGTTGAACTCATTATTGATGACACACCGGAAGCAATCACAATCAGTTCATTTGACCCTGTCAGACGTGAAATTGCAAGACTTACTCTTGAAAGACTTATTCAGGACGGACGTATTCATCCAACCCGTATTGAAGAAATGTTTGATAAATCAACAAGAGAAGTTAACGCAATCATTAAGCAGGAGGGCGAAAAAGCCGTTCTTGCTGCAAACTGCGGTTCTGTTCATCCTGAGCTTATCAAGCTTCTTGGTAGATTAAAATACCGCACCTCTTACGGACAGAGCGTTCTTAAGCACAGCCTTGAGGTTAGCTACATTGCAGGTCTTATGGCTGCTGAAATCGGAGCAGACGAAAAGCAGGCTCGCAGAGCAGGTCTTCTTCACGATATCGGTAAAGCACTTGATCAGGAAATGGAAGGCTCACATATTGCACTTGGTGTGGAATATGCA
This sequence comes from Clostridiales bacterium, assembly GCA_014799585.1. Lineage (GTDB taxonomy): Bacteria > Bacillota > Clostridia > Oscillospirales > Acutalibacteraceae > Eubacterium_R. Next base: position 12,344 of record JAAVHU010000005.1, read on the forward strand.
CGCAAGTACAAGGAAAATGAGCAGATTATTCACGCTATCGCAGCCCACCACGGTGAAATCGAATGCAAAACAGTTGTTGCTTGCCTTGTTCAGGCAGCCGATGCTGTTTCTGCTGCAAGACCCGGTGCAAGACGTGAAAATATAGAAAACTATATTAAACGTTTACAGCAGCTTGAAGAAATTTCAACAAGTTTTGACGGCGTTGAAAGAGCATATGCAATTCAGGCAGGTCGTGAAGTTCGTGTTATGGTTAAACCTGATGCGGTAAGCGATGAAAAAATGCCTTATATCGCTCACGAAATTGCGAAGAAAATTGAATCTGAAATGGAATATCCGGGTCAGATTAAGGTTAATATCATTCGTGAATCAAGAGCATATGATGTTGCAAAATAAGAACTAGCTAATAGTTAAAAGGTGGGCAATGCCCACCTTTAATTTTATAAGATGAAAGGATTTAATTATTATGATTAAACACATTGTTTGCTTTAAACTTAAAGACAACAGCGAGGATAAAAAACAGGAAGCCAAAAACGTGCTTCTTTCTATGGACGGCAAGGTAGACCTTATCAAAGCGATTGAGGTTGGAACAGATTTTCTTTCCTCAGCACGCTCATATGATATCATTCTTCAGGTTACACTTGAAAACAAGGAAGCTCTTGATTTGTATCAGAAGGACGAATATCATTGCGGTGAGGTTAAGCCATATATGCACAGCGTTATGGAAAGCTCAGTTGCAGTGGATTATGAATTATAACAATCCCTCCACCGCAAGCGGTCCCCCTGCTACGCTACCCTTTTGTCAACTGCGTTGACATTTCCCCTGGCAGGGGAATCTTTCTTTAACAAGGGAGGCATAAAATAAAAGGCATCTCAGACGAGATGCCTTAATTTTTTATACTAATTTATAATTAGTTGTTGATAAGCTTATCTTCTTCGTTATTCCAGCTATAGAGCTTACGAACTTCCTCACCAACAGCTTCTGAACAATGCTCAGCAGCAAGCTTTCTCATAGCCTTGAAGTGAACCTGACGACCAGCAGGGCTCATATCAAGTAAGAACTCTTTAGCAAATGTTCCGTCCTGAATATCAGTAAGAATCTGCTTCATAGCCTTCTTAGTATCTTCTGTGATAATCTTAGGACCTGTGATATAATCGCCGTATTCAGCAGTGTTAGAAATTGAATATCTCATTCCTGCGAAACCTGACTGATAAATAAGGCCTACGATAAGTTTCATTTCGTGGATACATTCAAAGTAAGCATTTCTTGGATCATAACCAGCTTCGCAAAGTGTTTCGAAACCAGCCTGCATAAGTGCACAAACACCGCCGCAAAGAACAGCCTGCTCACCGAAAAGGTCTGTTTCTGTTTCAGTTCTGAATGTTGTTTCAAGAACACCTGCACGAGCGCCGCCGATACCAAGAGCATAAGCAAGAGCCTTATCAAGAGCGTGGCCTGAAGCATCCTGCTCAACAGCAACAAGACAAGGAACACCTTTGCCAACCTGATATTCTGAACGTACTGTATGACCAGGTCCTTTTGGAGCAATCATAGTTACATCAACGAACTTAGGTGGCTTAATTGTGCCGAAATGAATGTTGAAACCATGAGCAAACATAAGCATATTGCCTTCTTCAAGGTTTGGCTCGATTTCTTTCTTATAAACGTCTGCCTGAAGCTCATCATTGATAAGGAACATGATAACATCTGCTTTTTTAGCAGCCTCAGCTGTTGTGTAAACCTCAAAACCCTGAGCTTCTGCTTTAGCCCAAGATTTGCTGCCTTCATATAAACCGATGATTACGTGGCATCCTGATTCCTTTAAGTTAAGAGCGTGTGCGTGACCCTGAGAACCATAGCCGATAACTGCGATAGTCTGGCCAGCAAGATAATCAAGGTTACAGTCTGACTGATAATAAATTTTTGCGTCTGACATTTTAATTTCCTCCGTTAATATTTATTTCAAGCGGGTAATCATACAACTCGCCTGTATTTTTGTTAATTCTTATTATATATTGCCTGTTGTCTAATGTCAACATCAAATTAAAATTATTTTACAGGCATTCAATTGCGTGAATAATATGAAGTTTCATAGCCGTTCTTGCGCCCTCTGGATTTCTTTTTTTGATAAATTCCATAATCAGCCTGTCATCCTTAAGATTATCCTCGCTGACATCCTGATCCTTGGTAAGCACCACAACGCCTTTTTTAATAGCATTGAAGATAATCGGCATAAACTGTTTTACAAACGAATTGTGCGTTGCATTTGCAATACTTTCGTGAAACTTCTGCTCTTCAAACGTTCTGTCTTCCCCGCTTAAAATCTTTTTTTCAATTTCTTCGCCATAATAGCAGATTGTTTCAATTTCTTCGTCTGTTGCCCTTTCTGCCGCTAAATAGGCGCATTCCGGCTCAAACATAAGGCGCATTTCAAACAAATCCTCAAGCCCTGATGCTATATCATTCAAATCACCCGAATTGATGATTGTTGTTGATGTAACAAAGGTTCCCTTTCCCCTTTTGATTTCAACCATTCCGTTTGTGGTTAACACCTTTATGGCTTCTCTTAAGGTTGAACGGCTTACACCAAGCTCACTTGCAAAATCATTTTCATTCGGAAGTTTATCACCAACTGAAAAACGATTTTCAATCTCTATCATTTTTATAATACGCTGTGCAGTGCTGTCTGCAAGCATTGCCGAATTACTCATAAGAACACCTCTTTTGAGATATAATAGCACAAGGATGTATAAAAAGTCAACAAGTTGTATGATGTCCTACAACTAAATTTTGCAAATGTTTCTAAAATATCAATCAAATATTCGTTATTTACTTGTAAAATATTATAAATAGTAGTAATATAGCAATTAATAATAAATAATTTGATACATAATAAAGAAGTGAAAAACTATGAATAAAGCTCAGGAATTAAGATTTTATATTGAAGCACTATGCGTTTATGATTTAAAAAAGGACGAGGTTATATCCTCCCTGCTTGATCTTTTGCAGAATTATGATAATGAAAAGGTGCTTGAAAAACAAAGTGAATTTTTCAGAAAGGTAACAAGCCACAAGTCTTTTGCAAGCTATGTTTCAAAACTGATTTTAACGGATGATAATGCGTTTACAAAGGCAGCGGCAAGCGGCAGAGTAAATGAATTGCCAAAGGCAGTTTTAAACGGTGTGAAAAGTGATCTTGAAAAACTTGAAGCAATTGCTTTCATTAAGCCCGAAGATATTTATAATTCTGTTGAAGATAACGATTTAAAAGAGGTTTTAAAAACTCTGCCTGCATGGGAAAGCGGAGAAGCAGTTTATCCGCTCCATCAGAACTGGGCTGAGCAGACAGATGCTTTAACAAACTATTATAAAAAGAACGGCTATGGCATGTATTCAAAATATACAGCATTTACGTGGAGAAATCACAGCCTTTGCCCGATTACATCAACAGACCCTATCACGCTTTCTGATTTAAAAAATTATGAACTGCAAAGAAAAAAGGTTATAGACAACACGGAAAGTTTTGTTAACGGATATCCCTCCAACAATGTTTTGCTTTATGGAGACAGAGGAACAGGAAAAAGCTCAACCGTTCACGCAGTTTTAAATGAATATGCAAAAGAAGGGCTCAGAATGATTGAAATATCCAAAAGTGATATTTCGGATTTAACCTTAATCAGAGAGCTTCTTGCAGATAGTCCGATGAAATTTATTATTTTCATTGATGATTTATGTTTTGACAGCCATGATGACTCTTTTGGTGAATTAAAGGCAGCACTTGAGGGAAGCCTTTCAGGCAGAAAGCACAACACGATTATTTATGCAACCTCAAACAGACGCCATCTGATTAAAGAAAGTTTCTCAGACAGAGAAAATGATATAAACAGAAACGATATTATGCAGGAGCAGTTAAGTCTTTCAGACCGTTTCGGACTTTCAATCACATTTATTAATCCGGATAAAAGAGATTATCTTGATATCGTTGATAAAATTGCCAAAGACAGAAACCTTAATGTTGACGCAGACAAACTTCATCTTGTGGCTGAGCAATGGGCTTCACGTAAAGGCGGAAGATCACCAAGATGTGCAAGGCAGTTTATAGATTTTGTTGAAAGTGCAGAGATGCGTGGTAAAGAATGGTAAAACTTAGTTAAAAAACTTTTAACAATTTTCACTGTTTATTTACCAAAACATAAAATTATGAACAAAAACAGATGTTAACATAAACGCAAAGGAGAACGAAACTATGAGCAATAAAATTCTTGTTGTAGATGATGATCTTCACATCTGCGAATTACTTAAACTTTATCTTGAAAACGAGAACTACACAGTTTATGTTGCAAATGACGGACAGGCTGCTGTTGAAACATTTGCTGTAAAATCACCTGATCTTGTTTTGCTTGATATTATGCTTCCNAAAATGGATGGATGGCAGGTTTGCCGTGAAATCCGAAAAACATCATCAGCACCTATTATTATGCTGAGNGCAAAGGGCGAAACCTTTGATAAGGTGCTTGGACTTGAGCTTGGTGCAGATGACTACGTTACAAAACCGTTTGAAGCAAAAGAGGTTATGGCACGTATCAAAGCAGTTCTTCGCCGCTCTAANGGAGACAGCGAGTCTGCATCAGACGAAAAGAAAACCGTTGTTTATGATAANCTTGAAATAAACATTGTNAATTANGAGCTTAAGGTNAACGGAGCTGCAATAGANACCCCACCNAAAGAGCTTGAGCTTATTTANCACTTTGCATCAAATCCAAACAGAGTTTACACAAGAGATCAGCTTTTAGACGAGGTTTGGGGCTTTGATTATTACGGCGATTCAAGAACCGTTGACGTTCACGTTAAACGCCTTCGTGAAAANCTTGAAGGTGTTTCAGACAAATGGACNCTGAAAACCGTTTGGGGCGTNGGCTACAAATTTGAAACCAAGGAATAAANCGGATGGCTGTAAAAGATAAGCTGAAATCTTTAAAAAATCGTGCATCGGGAATCATTCTTGCAAATTCAAATATTTTTACAAAATATTTTCTTTTATTTGCTGCTATTTTCATTATTGTTTTTATCGTGCTTGGCTCTTCCCTTTTTATCATTGTTAACAACTATACGGCAAATGAACGTACCAAGCTTTTGAAAAACAACACTGCTTCTGTTTCAAACACAGTTGAAAATGTTATCGACATTGACGATATGAATAAAAGCTACAGCATTGAAAAAGAATTGCTTTGTGAAACGCTTTCAACTATTTCACAATCCATTGAAGCAGATATTTTCGTTTGCGATTTAGATGGAAATATAATTTTCTGCGGTGAACGTGCAGGCTCTTTACCCTTTTCCAAAAATATGCTTGCCTGTTCTAAGCACGACAACCTTAAAATGAGCAGTAATATCATTGATTCTGTTTCAAAATACGGAGAGGTTGTTGAAACAACTCATATTTTAAGCCTTCAGTATTTCGTTGTAGGAAAGCCCATTCTGTCTGACGGAAAAATGATAGGGGCGGTATTCTCGCTGGCAAACACAGGTGTTCAGACACTTGTGCTTGAATTTTTAAGAATATTTCTTGTGTCCGCATTTTTCTGCCTTATTCTTGCATTTGTGTGTATATACTATTTAACAAAGCGAATGATTACACCACTGCATCAAATGAGCAGTGCGGCAAAACAATTTGCCGTGGGTGACTTTTCATACAGAGTTAAAACAACAGGAAATGATGAGCTTGCAGACCTTGGCAGAGCCTTTAACGATATGGCAGATGCATTGGATGCTCTTGAAGGCTCAAGGCGAAGCTTTGTTTCAAATGTTTCCCATGAGCTTAAAACACCGATGACATCTATTGCAGGATTTATAGACGGAATATTGGACGGAACCATTCCGCAGAATAAACAGCAGTATTACCTTGAAATTGTAAGTGCAGAGGTAAGAAGGCTTTCCCGCCTTGTGATTTCCATGCTGAATATGAGCAAGATAGAAAGCGGCGACCTTGAAATCAAGCCGTCCAACTATGATATTTCAGACCAGATTATTCATATTCTTTTAACCTTTGAACAAAAGATAGAGAATAAAAATATTGAAATAAGAGGGCTTGATAACTTAAAGCCAACTTATATAGTTGCAGACCCTGATATGATTTATCAAGCAATCTATAATTTATTTGACAACGCCGTTAAATTCACGAATGAGGACGGATATATCGAGGTTTCCCTTGTTGAGCGAAGCTCTGATATAGAAGTCAGCATTAAAAACAGCGGTGAGGGCATTAGGCAGGAAGAACTTTCAAAAGTTTTTGAGCGATTCTATAAGGTTGATAAAAGCAGAAGCCTTGATTCAAAGGGTGCAGGCTTGGGGCTTTATATCGTTAAGCTTATGATTGAAATGCACGGCGGAAGAGTTTTGGCAAAGAGTGACAGCACGGAAACTGCCGAATTCACTTTTAACCTGCCAAAACAATTCAGCCCTATATACAAAAAGGAGAAAAAATAAACAATGAATGAATTTGAAAACAATGGTGAATTCACCTCCGAAGACCCACAGGATGTAAATACAGCAGAAGAAACCACTGCTGAAAATACGGCAGAAGAAACTGCTGAAAATCAAAATACAGAGAATAATACAACCTATCATTATTCCTACACTTCGAAAAATAATCAAAACCAAAATCCATACTACAATCCCAATCCACAGCAAAGCTACACGCAAACCTATAACACAGGGCAGATTAACTACGCTGAAACGCCTGCTCCGAAGCAAAAAAATAAAACAGTTATCACATTAGTTGTGATTTTCATTGTATGTGCATGTTTGGCAATTGCGGGCTTGTTTGCTGCGGCAGTAGGTTTTGACAAAAACGATAACAACAATAACACAGAAACAACCAACCCATCTGCTCAGGTTGAAGCTAAGGATCAGGAAACAGTTCCGGACAAAAGCTCAACAGGAGAATACACAGTTAAAGGCGTTGTTGATAAAGTTATCAACTCCTGTGTTGGCATTACAGTTTATACCGAAGCAACAAATTACAGCAACTTTTACGGCTACGGTTCTCAGAAAGGCAGCGGCGAGCAGATACAGTCCGGTGCAGGCTCAGGCGTGCTTATGCTTGAAAGCAACGGAAAAACCTATGTTTTAACAAATGCTCACGTTATCAGTGATGGCTCCAAATTCAAAGTAACGCTGAATGACAAAACAGAATATGAAGCAAAGCTTGTTGGATATGATTCTCAAACTGATATCGGCGTTCTTTCAATAGATAAAACAGGACTTCAGATTGCTGAATTCGGTAAATCAGATCAAACAGTTCAAGGCGAGCAGGTTGTTGCAATCGGCTGCCCTGGAGGACTTGATTTCCTCAACAGCTCTTCAATCGGATATGTTTCAGCCCTTGCAAGACCTATTCAGTCTACAATCGGATACAACACCGAATGTATTCAGATTGATGCTTCCATCAATCCCGGAAACAGCGGCGGCGGTCTGTTCAATATGCAGGGTCAGGTAATTGGTATCAATTCATCAAAAATTGCCGCTACTGAATATGAAGGTATGGGCTTTGCCATTCCAAGCAATACTGCTATTGCAACAGCAAACAGCCTTATCA
>JAAVHU010000006.1 GCA_014799585.1 Clostridiales bacterium
AACAGTTAATTTCAAGTGTTTCAAATTTAACGATTCTTTTGTAGAATTTAGAACTGTAAAGAATGTGGTTATCAATCTCGCCGTTTTTATTTTCATATGCAATATAAAGGTCACGAGTGCTTGCGTAAAGATTCTTTGTGATTTTATTATTGTTGAAATTAATTATAAATGCACAGTGAAGTCTTCCGTTTTTGATAATGCATTTCGATTTTGCAAAAACAACTCTTTCACCTGCAATATCATCATTCACATATAAAATGGCTTTTTTTGCCTTTGCAAGTTCGTTTTTATCGCAAGGAGCAACGGTGTCCATCAGAATAAAGTTCTGCAGTTTATACATGTTTCTGACAGATGTAACGCTGTTATTAACAGTAAAGCGAATCTGATGGTTTTTATTTGTCATAAAGATAGCTGATGGATTGCTGTTGTTTTTGATAATAACCCTTTTGCTTCTGTAAAGAAGAACGCTTTCATTATCATCAAAATCTTTAATGAAAAGAGAATAATTTATGCTTCTCTTAATATTGTTGCAATCAGCGAAAAATGCCTTGTTATCTTTTGTACTGAATTCAATAGTTTCATTCTCTTCGCTGACAGCGTAAATGCTTTTTGCTTTGTTTTCAAGCGTAACGGAAATTTTGTTATCCACAACATTAACTGCACTTGCAAAATTCTTTTCGTTATTGATATAAATTCTAAGTTCATTTATATCATCATACATAACTCTTATGTGCTTGTTGCCTGAAACAATAGCACTGTTCGGAGAAACCTTGTGCCAGCAGCTAAGCCTTACTTTTCCGCTGCAAAGTCTGTTTTCATAGCAAACCAGAACGCGGTTGTAGCCCTGATTTTCTTCGTTTATATCAAGTTCATTTAAATCAATGCTGAATTTAAAGCCTGTTCCGTCATAGTTGTAGTTGGATTCTATGTTGGTTGAAGTGTCAAATAATATGCCCTTCTGTTCGGTTAAATCCTTGTTTTCAACAGGTGTTATATCAAGCGGAGTTAAATGATTGGTTTTTTCGTTTTCAAGATAAACAGTTATTTTCTGCTTTGAGAAATCTTCAATATTAATACGGCTTTTATAAAGAAAGGCCGTGATTTCAAGCTTGTCTTTTCCAAATGAAATATCAGTAATATTCTTTTTCATTTCGTATGATGCAAGCTCATTTGTGGCATCTCTGCTTTCAATTGTAAAATGATCCTCAGGAAGTGTTGCAATAAATCTGCCGTCTTTCTCTTCGATTTTTGCGTTATAATAATCCTTTTTCTGATATTCTGTTAATTTAATAAGCTTTTCAATTTCATATGCTCTTGCATACGTGTATTTCTGCTGGCTGATTAATGGAAGTGTTGAAAATACAGCTTCGTCAATATTTTCATCAATGTATTCATTAACAATTTCAAGCGTCTTTCTGAATAATTCTTCAGGCATTATTGTGCAGTTGTTAAGGAAAATCATTAAGTCAATCTGCAAAAGCTTGTTTTGCCATTCCATTTTATATTTATCTTCGATGTTATTATCGTCCATGAATTTATTAACCATCTTCATAACACTGAGCCTGTCATAAAGGTTAGTAAAATCATCGGTTGTCTGCGTAATGGATTTTGTTACGCCGTCACGCACTCTCCAGTAATAATATGAGCTTTCAACAACGGAAATATTGTTTGCTTTAAAGTGCATAGGGATAGTAACAGGAATATCCTCATATAAAATGTTTTCAGGAAAAGCGAAATTGTTTTCCTCATAAAATGAACGCAGAATCAGCTTGTTCCAAGAGGTTGTATCATATAAAAGATTTGTGTTTTTTGTAACATGTGTGTTCGGTTCAATATTGGTAAAAGCAATTTTATGCAGGCCTGAATTCCACGCTTTTCTTGAATTGCATCTTGCAACATTGCAGATTGTCATATCGCTGTTGTTTTTCTCAGCAGTGTTAAACATTTTTTCGTATAAGTCCTCAGAGATTTTATCATCTGAGTCCATAAAAATAATGTATTTGCCGTTTGAATGCTCAACACCATAGTTTCTTGCACAGCCAAGACCGTTATTTTCTTTATAAAAATAATGAAAGTTCGGATATTTTTCTGCATAGGATTTTGCGATTTCACCACTGTTATCAGTTGAACCATCATCAACCATAATAACCTCATAATCCTTTTTTGTTTGATTTAAAATAGAGTCAAGGCATTCTCCTAAATATTCTTCAACATTGTATATTGGAACAATAACGCTTATATCTGCAACATTTTTCATCATGAATTGTTTAACTCCTAAATGTTTTTTATTTATTATATTATTTAAAGAATTATATCATAACATCATATTTTTGTAAAGTTACAGAAAGGATGCTGAATGAAATATAATATTTATTGTTTTACAAAACTATTGCCTTTGTTTAATTTTAAGTGTATACTAAAATAAGGGTTAAAATATATGAGAAAGAAAGGCCGTTTGATTTAAATGCAAAATTATATTACGAAAAGCGAGAAAATCAATTATTGTGTTGGACTTTCGGGTCAGAACCTTGTTTATTCACTGATTGGTGCATCATTTTTTACATATTTTATGACGGATATTGCACTGTTTCCCGCAATTATCGTTTCTGCTCTTCTTATCATTATGAAGGTGTGGGATGGTATTAATGATCCTGTGGTAGGTTCATTTATTGATAAGCATACCTTTAAAAACGGCGAAAAGATGAGACCGTTTTTAAGATATACTCCGCTTCCTGTTGGTGTTTTTTCAGTGCTTCTTTTTCTTGTTTTTTCAACAGAGGAAGATTTGCTTTGGCTCAGAGTTGCGTATTTCGTAATTATGTATATCTGTTGGGATTTATCCTATACTGTTCAGGATGTTTCAATTTGGGGTATAACCGCAATGGTAACGCCGAATGCAGATGAAAGAGATAAATTTGTTCAGTGGGCAAGAACAATCGGTTCGGTTGTTTATTCTGTTTTCAGCACTATGATTCCTATGGTGCTTGAAATGGTGGTGAATGCAACAGGTCAGTCCTGGCAGTTTATAACGCTTGTTTTCGCTATTATATTCGGCCTTGGCGGAGCAATGATTTCTAAAAGAGCAGATAAAACAAAAGAAAGAGTAAGAGTTATTCAGGAAACAAAGCAGGAAAGCCTTGCAGAAAGTTTTTCTCTTTTGTTTAAAAACAGAATTTTAATGCTTGTAACACTTGCAAATCTTATCGGTGCTCTTGGTTTCGGTGCAAATCTTGTTACATACTTTTTCAAATATGAAATTCCAACCGATTTTCTTGGCAACGGCATCATCGGTGCCCTTGGTCTTTCAACCCTGTATTATGCTATAACAGGTGCGCCTGCCTTTATCGGTATGGTGTTTGCTGATAAAATGAAAAAACTTTTCAAAAACAGCTATATCAATGTGCTTATCTTTATGCAGGTGTTTAACTGTGCTTTAAGAGTTGTTGCATTTTTAGTTGGATTTGAGGGTAAAAAGCTTTGGATATCTATGATTATTATGGGTGTTGCTTCTATTCCAACAGGTGCAAACAGCATTGCTCAAACCTCGCTGTTCTGTGATAGTATTGATTATATGGAATGGAAAACAGGCAAAAGAACAGAGGGTATTACATTTTCAATGCAAACCTCGTTTACCAAGATTGCAAGCGGTATAACCGCAGGTCTTGCAACACTTGCACTTTCTCTTCTTAAATATAATGCTATTGATAGTGCAGATGTTTATATCGGCACGCAGTCTGCGGCATTTGATAAATGGATTTGGCCGCTCGTTGTTCTTACCCCTGCGGTAGCAAGCATTCTTTATATTATTCCGCTTCTCTTTGTAAGATACGGCCCTAAGGAAAGGGCAAAGGTAACCGCAGAGCTTATTGAAAGAAGACAAAAGGCAGAACAGAACGCTGAAACAGAAACAGCAGAAAATTGATAAAAAAGAGTTGAACAATATTGTTCAACTCTTTTTTGTAATTGTTTTAATTTTATATTTCTTGCTTATTATTGAATAATGTAGTAATATGAAATTATACTGTGGGGGTGGTATTTATGGCACAGAAAAGTGCTTTAACCAAAAAGAAGAAAACGGGCTATGCCTTTGGTATATTCACGGAATCTCTTATTTACAATATGTTTTATACATATTATTTGACGTTTCTGAATGAAATTGTAGGCATTCAGCCAAAGTACAGTTCAATCATTATTTTCATTTCAATAGCATGGGATGCTGTAACAGACCCGATGATAGGTAATTATACCGACAGGGCAGGTGTTGATAAGCGAAAGGTAATGAAAAAAGCCTTGTTCCCGCTTGGTATAATCTTCATTGTTGCGTGGACAAATATTGGTGCTGCGTTGAATTCACAGCTTCTTAAGATACTGCTTTACACAGTGATTTCTATGGCTATCTGGATTTTCTATACGATGTATACCATTCCTTATTATGCCGTTGTTGCTGAGATAACAGAGGATTATGATGAAAGAACGCAGATACGTTCCTTCTCATCTCTTCTGAATGCAATAGCTGTTGGTCTTGGAAATATTCTGCCTGCACTTGTGCCGACTGTTGCAGTTCTTTTAACAGAAAAATACGAAAGCAATGCATATGCTGTTGTTGCAGCGATTATAAGCATTATGGCAGTTGCTTTAGGTTTCATATGCTGTAAATCTTTAAATGGCGTTTATGAGCCAAAAAAGGTGCTTCCGAATCAGCCTGTAAAGAAAACAACGCTGAAAACAACAATGCGGGCTTTCGGCGAAATTATAAAGATGAAGCCTGCAAAGTTTTTCCTTTTGTTTGTTTTCTTCTTCCTTGCCGCTTCCTCAATGATTCAGGCAAATTTAACCTATATGGTTATTGATTGCATTGGTATGGATTATGATACGGGTATTGTTTTTGTTATCCTTTCCCTTGTTGTTTCTATGGCAATTTCCGTTCCTATTGTTGAGGCTGTTGCAAAAGCTAAGGACAGACGCTTTGCCGCAATTCTTTTCCTTTCCATAGCAACAGCAGGAGAGGTTCTGCTTAAAATAGTTGGTCTTGATGCAGCAATAGGCGGGTTTAAGGTTATGTGCATACTTGCCCCTGCCGTGCTTGGTCTTGGCGTGGGCACTTTCTGGACATTGTTTTATTCAATGGGATATGACCTTGTTGAACTTGATGAATTTAAAACAGGCGAAAGAAGAGAATCAACAATAACAGCTCTTCCTCAGCTTATTCAGAAATTCGGCTCGGCCTTTGGTATATTAATGGCGGGTCAGCTCCTTTCGGTTTATGGATATGATTCCTCTGCTGATGTTGCAGGAAATGAGGCTTTGTTTACTGTTGTAACAGATTCAAAAATAATAAATGGTATGGAAAATATTTCAACCATTATTCCTGCTGTTCTGCTTGCTGTTTCAGTTCTTTTTGCTGTGCTTTATCCTATGACAAGAAAAAGAGTAAATGCTCTTATGGCTCAGTTAAAGAAAAAGCGAAACGGTGAAACGTATTCAACCGAAGGATTTGAAAAACTTTTATAAAAGCATAATTCATCTCCAAATTCAAATGAATTTGGAGATTTTTTTGTTTCGCAACTGTAAATTTACATTTTGAATACTGATTTTCGATTGTTATTGTGCATTGCTGTGTGTTATGATTAGCTTGAAAGGAAGGTGGCTTTATGAGGTTTGATGAAAACTTAAGAAATCTTCGTAAAGAAAAAGATTATTCTCAGGAAAATCTAGCAGAAAAATTAGGGGTTACCCGCCAAACCATATCTAAATGGGAAAACGGCTCTGCAATGCCTGATTTGAAAAAACTGATTGAGCTTGCTGAATTCTTTGAGGTTTCAATGGATAGTTTGCTTGGCTTAAAATATGAAGCAGATAACAATCGGCAAACAGATAATACGGCTCAGAATTATAACGAAGCTGATGTAATTCTTGCAAACAGATATACAAATGATTTAATTAAATCTGCTCGAAATCGTATTCAAAGTAAAACAAAAGCATTGTCTATATGGCTGGCTGTTATTGCTATTGTTCTTGCTATTACGATTATTTCTTTATCGGGTACAATAAGCAGTTTAAGAAATGATATTAGTTATCTTCATAATTCAATTTCCAATCTCCAGCAGAATAATTCGGGCAGTAATTATTATGATGACGATTATTATGATGTTGAGATTAACGTGCTGAAAGCTGATGCTGAAAACCCATATATTGTTCAGGCTGAATTAAAATATGCTCCGTCAAGCTATCCGAAGAATTCTAAAATTTATTATCTTATCCCTCAAAAGGATGGGGGAGTAGAACAGATTGAAGCGGTTGATAATAACGGAGAATTTGTGGCACAAGTCGATATTGATTTTAGTATTAATAAACCTATATATTTTGTGCTTGATGATGGAGAGAATATCGCAAAGCAAGAGGTCTATTTTGATATAAGTGATGTTTATGGTAATGACGATAACAGCAGTATAACATATGGAATAACTGATAAGGTCAATAATGAATTTCTTTTTACAAATACTTTTTTAGATAAGTTTGTATGGAACAATTCAAAGTATGCAAAATTGACTTCTGCTGATATAGTTGTTTTAGCAGATAGTAAAGAGGTTTACAGGCAGGCTCTAAAAAAATCAGAATTACAAAGCAATGATATCAATACCTATTATGAAATGGAGTTGCCTACTTTTTATGTAAAAGATTTAAAGGAACCACGGAAATTTGATATTTATGTTGAAGTAAAGCTTGATAATGGCGTTATTTGTAAGGTTCACTTCGATTATCACTTACCGTTGAATTATACTGATGATGGTGCGGAATATCAGATGGGCTATGTTGAATACATTTTTGCGAATGGCGATAAAACAATAACTACAAGGGGAAAATGAGTTATAAAAGAAAAACGGCTGTGGAAATATCCACAGCCGTAAATTTTTAATATCTTATGTAAACGCTCATTTCGTTTTCGCCTCTGTTTGCCCATTTGTAATAGGGGATGAATTTAAGGCGAACAGGCTTTTCAAAAGCGTCATCATATTCTGTATAAAGCCTTTTTGATGTAATTTCTTCTCTGTATCCGTTTGCTGTTATACACGCTCCGTCAAAGCTGAATTTCGGCTTTTTGGCAAGTCTTAATAAATGCAGGTTTTTGCCGTTGTCCGCTTCTTCAAGGCAGTAAACAATCGGTCCTCTTGTAACAGCAATTTTACCTATGTTTTCTCTAACATTGGAATTGCATTTCATCATTTTAATTTCGGGGTTGAATTCTGCTGTTATTTCTTCATCCTTTTCTATATCAAAATAAGCATATCCGTTTTTGATAAAAGGATTTTTCCTGCTGAATGTAAAGCTGCTGCTCCAATAAGGAATTCTGAAAGCGAGTTTAAACGGTTTTTTTACTTTGATGCTCACAGTAACTTTTCCGCTGTTTAAATAGTCTGAATTCATTTTTATGTCCGCTTTATCATTATTGATTTCAGAGCCTTGATAAAGATTAATGAAAAAAGTATCGTCCGTTTCGGTAAAGCAGTATTCTGCATAATCGGAAATCAGCCTTGCTATGTTCGGTGGGCAGCAGGCACAGTCAAACCATTTCTGGCGAATAGGTTTTACATGGCTTTTGCGTGAATCCTTTTTGCAGGCTTCAGGATGAACCTCAAGCGGGTTAACATAGAAAAATGATTTTCCGTCCTCTGCCATGCCTGAAAGTATTCCGTTGTAAAGGCAGCGTTCCATTATATCTGCGTATTTTGAATTGAAATCAGATTGAAGCATTCTTCTTGCAAAGAATACAAGCCCTATGGAAGCACAGGTTTCTGCATATGCAAGATCATTCGGCAAATCATAGGCAAATGTAAATGCTTCGCCGTGATTTGTTGAGCCTATTCCGCCTGTGATATACATTTTCTTTTCCGTAATATCATCAAAAAGCGTTTTGCAGGTATTGAAAAGCTTTTCGTCATTCGTATACTTTGCAACATCAGTCATTCCGCTGTAAAGATATACTGCACGCACAGCGTGGCCAACTGCTTCATTCTGTTCTCGTACAGGCAGGTGAGCCTGATTATAAAAGTAATCAAGTTTTTCTCCGCTGTCTTTATTATGCTCAATATCAAAGTAATACGGCTTCGTTCCTCTGTAATCAACAAAACGCTTTGCAAGGTTTAAATATTTTTCTCTGCCTGTAGACTCATATAATTTTACAAGTGCCATTTCGGCAATTTCGTGTCCGTCATAACCCTTCTTGCCGTTTTCTCCGAATTCCTCACAAAGCAAATCTGCAAATCGGCAGGTGGCATTCAATAGCGTATCCTTGCCCGTTGCATTGTAATAAGCAACAGCGGCTTCTGCAAGGTGGCCAAAGCAGTAAAGCTCGTGGTGATCTCTTAAGTTTGTAAAGGCTTTATCAGGGTTGTTTATTGTATAAAAGGAATTGATATATCCGTTTTCTGTTTGCGCATTGCAGATTAATTCTATTGCTTTGTCTGCAAGCTCTTCAAGGGTATCATCAGCAGTGTTTTGCAATGAATAGGAAACGGCTTCAATCCATTTGTATAAATCTGAATCCTGAAAAATCCAGCCATAGAATGAATTTTCATTTTTGCCGTTCGGTTTGTAATGCCATTCATTTGTTGGAAAAACAGGGGTTTTTATTCCGTCTTTTCTCGCCCCAATGCATTCCTTTGCAAGGCGAAGGTTTCTTAAAGAATAGCTTGGTTCGGCATTTTCAATTTGGTCATTCAGTGCATTCCATTGGTAAGGGATAACTTCTGTTCTGATCAGTTCAATTTTTTTATTCCAGAATGTATCAGTTATATTAATGTGCTTTTTTAAAACAGGCTTAGAATAGTTCATATTATAATATCCTCCGATAAACACATTGTAATATAAAAGATATCTAAAGTAAACAATTTTTATGCAGCGATATCAAAGCCGTTTATTCTTATTCCTTCAATAGATTTGTTTCGTTCATACATTCTTTTGTTATGTTTCTTCTGAAACTCCTGCTCTTTTTTTCTGTAATTTTCTTTATGCTCCTTGATAAGAAAAAAGGCAGAAAAAATTGCAAAGTAAATCAATATTTCCGCAATAAATAAAATTCGCATCTGAACGCCCGTTAAACTGCTGAAAAGATGAAACGGAAGTGCCATTGCAAAGTATCCTACGATAATGCCGGCTATTGAAATGATTGCATTGCTTAAAAGTTTTTTCATTTTGAATTCCTCCTTAAAATGGTTTGTGTTTTCTTTACAAATTCATTTTATCAAAAGGAATTCTGATTGCAATAGGGCTAGAGGATATAGTCCCAAATAATGTACCATTAGAACGAAAATTCTTTAAAACAGGAAATAAAGAGAAATCCAAACCATAGTTTAAACTACTCATTATTGCCTAAAGCACTTTTTAATGCTTTCACAGCTTCATAAAACATATCCTGCGGCACAGCACTTGGGTTTAAAATCATTTTAAGAATGCCGTTTTCATAGCTTTCAATTAAAACGGATATTCCGTTCTTTTCAAAGATATCCATAGATTTATTAAAGGGAATGCTCATAATGATTTTAAGTGCGTTTTCGCTGATTTCAATTTCAGCATTTTTGAATTCATTTGCAAGTAATACGGAAAAAGCCTTTGTTTTTGCTGTATAAAATCTTCTTGTTTTTCGTATTTGAGCTTTCAGATGTCCATCCCTTATGTATTGTGCAAGGGCAATTTGCTCTGTTTTTCCTGCTGTTTGATTATATTTGTATATCTCGTTTTCATATTTCTCTGCAAGCTCTTCTGTAAGCACCATAAAGCTGATTCGGATTGACGGCAAAAGCAGATTTGAAAAAGAACTTATGTAAATAACATTTTCTCCGCCTGTAAGTGCGTGAAGTGATGGTGCAGGTGTTCCGCTGTACTGAAAGTCACTCTCATAATCGTCTTCGATGATAAGGCTTCCGTTTTTAGAGGAATAGTCAACAAGCTCAATTCTTCTTTTGTTCGGCATAACATCACCACGCTTGTTCATATGGGAAGGGGAAACATATATGATATCGGCGTCCTTATATCTGTATTTAACCTCAAAGCCGTAATCGTCAAAAAGGCTTGCACCTTGAATAAAACTTTTGTCAGGAAAGGAAACTGTGCCTTTTTCATCAATCAATGAGCATAAAACACCCAGCAGGCTCTGATGACCTGTGCCGATAACAATTCGGTTTGGCGAAGAGGTTACGTTTCTTTTTTCTCTTATATAATCAGAAAGAACATCTCTTAGTTCATATTCTCCCTGAACCTCACCATAGCTTAAAAGTTTTTTATCCTGCCTTAAAGCATTCTTCATATATCTTCGCCATAGATTGAATTCAAAGCTGTTTTTGTCTGCGTTTCCGCTTTTAAAATCATATAGTATATTGTTTTTGCTGTTGTTTTGCTTTTTGTCTGTTTCTTTCGCTTTCTTATATGCATTGTAATATCCGCTCTGCGGCTCGCTTATAATAAATCCGTCTGCCGCAAGGGCAAAGTAAGCATTCTGCACTGTTGTTCGGCTAACACCGTAAATGGCTGCCGCTTTTCTTACAGATGGAAGTTTTGCTCCAGGTAACAACTGCTCGGTTGTTATCTCTTTTTTTATTGTATTGTATAATTCATCATATTTCTTCATAAAACTGTACCTTAAAAAATAATCAAAATTGCATATATATTTAATGCCAACAACATTATATAATAACTGCAAGAATTAATCAAGGAAATCAAACATATGAAAAAATGTGCTTTAATTAATGATTTATCGGGCTTTGGAAAATGCTCGCTCGGTGTGGGTATTCCGATTATTTCCGTTTTGGGAATAGAGGCTCATCCTATGCCAACGGCCGTTCTTTCTGCTCAAACAGGATACAGCAGTTATGAAAAGGTTGATTTAACTGAATATATGCCGTTATTCTTTAATGAATGGAATAAGCAGGGTTTTACGTTTGACGGTATTTTAACAGGCTATTTTTCAGAAGAAAAACAGATTGATGCTGTAATGGATTTTGCAAAGTGTTCAAATGCTCTCTTGCTTGCAGACCCTGTAATGGGGGATGACGGGCAAAGATATGATGGCTTTACAGATGCCCTGTGTGAAAAAATAAAGGCTCTTGCTCTTTCGGCTGATATTATAACGCCGAATGTTACGGAGCTTTATCTGTTAACAGGGGAGCGTGATGTTCAGAAGGGTGCTGAAATCATGCTATCAAGCGGCGTGAAATCAGTTGTTGTAACAGGTATAAAGAAAGATAACCAAATTGGAAATGCCGTTTTTGAAAAGGATAGATACGAAGAATTCTATTCTGATTATTCTAAAAATGGCAGTTGTTCAGGTACAGGCGATATGCTTGCTTCCATCGTTATGGGAAAAATTCTTTCGGGCAGTGATATTTTCAGTGCTGTTAAAACTGCAACAGAGTTCATATCCCTTGTTATTCAGAATTCAGATATTCAGAATAGAAATGATGGAGTTGATTTTGAAAAGTATTTGTATACGTTAGGTTGTGATAATTATGAAAAAAAATAAAGTGCTGCTTTTAACCACAACTGCACTGTTTACTGCTCTTGTAACAGTCGGAACCGCTGTGATACAAATACCCGTAGGAAGCGGATATGCTCATTTCGGTGATTCCATGATTTATCTTTCAGCGTGCATTCTGCCCGGGCCTTATGCAATCTTTGCGGCTTCTGTTGGTGCAGCAATTGCTGATTTGGCAACAGGATTTGTCATCTATGCGCCTGCAACAGTTATTATAAAAGCACTGAATGCTTTGCCGTTTGTATTGATGCGTGTTTACTTGAAAAAGAAGAATAAAGATGATAGAATACTGAATTGGCAGATAAGCCTTATGCTTGTTCCAACAACGCTGGTAACCATCTTTGGCTATCTGATTGCAGAATATATTATGTTCGGTCAGAAGTTTGCTTTGGTTTCTGCCTTTACAGACGGATGGCTTCAACCCGGTGGAAGTCTTGCAGTTTTTGTAATTCTTGCCGTTGCTTTGGATAAAATTCATTTTAAAAAATCAATTATAAAAGAGCTGCCTAATTCAAAAAGATATAAGGAGATACATACTATGAAAACAGATATCGTATATAAACTTGGCGAAGGAACCTATCTGAATATAACCAATAAATGCCCTTGTCGCTGTGCGTTCTGCATTCGTTCACAGGGTGATGCAGTGGGTGATGCTGAAAGATTGTGGTTTGATACAGAACCAACAATGGATGATATCAAAAAAGCAATTGATGCATTTGATTTCAGCGGTGTTAAAGAGGTTGTTTTCTGCGGATATGGTGAGCCAACGAATGCATATGATAATTTGATTGCCACTGCAAAGTATATGAGGGAAACACATCCAAGTATAAAAATCAGATTAAATACAAACGGGCTTTCAGATTTGATTAATGAAAAACCGACTGCAAAAGAGCTTTGCTCTGTTTTAGATAGTATTTCAGTTTCTCTTAATGATACGGATTCTGAAAAATATGATAAGATTACAAGAAATATCTATCCCGGAATTGCCTTTGATGCAATGCTTGATTTTACAAAGGAATGTGTTAAATACTGTGATGATGTTCGTATGACAGTTGTTGATGTTATTCCTGAGGAAGATATTGAGGCTTCAAGAAAAATTTGTGAAAGCTGTGGGGCTAAGTTCCGTGTGCGTTCTTTTTCTAAGGGTCAATAAGTATAAAAAAGGACTTGTTCGATTGTGAACAAGTCCTTTTTCATATTTAATTAAGAAATATGTATTTCAGTTGTTGAAGTCTTTTTTTCTTCNTTTGCAGAAGCCTCAGCCTCNTTTGAAGCAATGGTTATAAAGTTTGAAACATTCATNGAGGTTTCATTAAANGTGTATTCAGCCTCGGCAATNAGCAGNTTCATCTGNTTTGTGCATTCTCTTAATTCAGAAATCTTCTTGTCAAANTCACTGCCNGAATTGATAATNTTGCGNGAAATTTCATCAGATTTTTTCATAATTTCNTTATGTCTGATCTGATATTTNCCAAGNTTGGAATTNAGCATTTCAATCTGCTTGTCCTTCTCGTCAATAATAATTCTGCTTCTTGTTATGTCTGCTTTAAGGCTGTTAAAGGTGTTAAGAATACCTGTATAGTCTTCATCAAGCTTGTCTTTCTCGTTTTTGATGGAATGAATAACNATTTCCTTTTCGCTGATAACAGACTGTGCCTTTTCAAGCTCGCTNAGTGCTTCGTCAACCTTTTGNGTCTGNTCTTTNANAACTTCTTTAAGCTCTGCATTTTCAGCNTTTATTGCTTCAATGCTGCTTTCTGTTTCATTGAATTTAANTTCAAGGTCTTTGTTGCATTCCTGCAGCATTTTAATTTCCATCTGAAGCATAGCATTGTTNTTTTGCTCCTGCAAAAGNTTTGCTTCAAGCTCTGCAATTTTNTTGCTGTTTTCAGCAGCAAGNTTTTCCAATGCATTNTCAACCGCTTTNTTTGAATATCCAAAAAGGGAAGATTTAATTTTTGTTTCTTCTGCCATTTTTCNTTCCTCCTAATCTTTTATTNAANAANAACTGTAACAACNGATTGNGCCTTTACTGTAACTTGATGTTTTACGGTAAGCNCNTCTANNNCTTTNCCNGAANANGTTTGNTCAAGNTTGTANTCAGCACTTGTTGTNTAAANNTNNANNTNTTNNGTGTTNATNTNNNNTAATGANGTTGTTAAATCCTCTGATTTGNTGANTTNGAATAAACNATAACTGTTTNNCCGTTTGGATTTTTAAAAGCACAGCTTTTNAGATTTTCCACACCTGATGTGCAGGCAATTCGTTCTGCACCCTCATCAATGAATTTTGAAAAATTACCAAGGCACCATAAACGCTTTGATGTNTGAACATCNGAATGNTTNTCTGCATTGATATAAACAAGTCCGTCCGTATAAACNCCATAGGAACAGCCAAGCCACCAATCCCATTCAACAGCATTTAAAATTGTTAAATCATTGATGATAACATCTGCCATNGCAGTGCCNTATTCTATGGTCATACCGTTTGTGCCGTTTTCTTCCTTGCTTATTAAATCAAANACNCCTGTGTTTTCGTCATTTCGCATCTGGCAGTATTCAGAGCAAACNATGTTGTAGTTTGAATATNTATCTGCAAAGAAATCGGCAGTTTCCTTTTTTGCCGTTTCATCAGACCAGTATGAATGCATGCTGACGGAATCNAAATAATTTCTTAATTNNTTNTTTTTGAAAACATATTTAGGNCCTTTGCCAAGTATACAGTCCACATAAGATGCCGCNGTTGTACCTTTTCCCTCGGCNGCACCCGATTCAAACATAGATACTTTACAGCCTTTTTCATCCACTTCACTGTTTTTAAATCTTTTNACCATAACATTAAGCAAGTCAGCAGCCTGCTGTTTTGAAAAATGGCAGCCCTCNTGATTCATNGAATAGCTTCCNTCNTCATTATACCAGGCACTCCANGCATACTGCGGCTCGTTAATCGGGGAAACCTCGGTAACTCNGTATCCNTGCTTTAAAAAGTAATCTGCTGAATTATAGCAGTANTCTGCAAAGGCATCGTAATTCTTTTCNTCAAGGTTGCATTCCCAAGGNTCCTCNTCCCTTCTTGCAGAACCATATGCTTTGCCGTTTTTCGTNATTGCAACAGGTGCACTGTTGCAGAAAAGCTCAACTCTTAAATCATTNCCTGCAAGNTCCTTTGCCTGNGCAAGAGCNTTCTGTGCATTGGCATCTGCATTGAAATCATATGNGCCGTCTGCNTTCATAAAGGATTCTGTTCTGTTTCCNNCAACATAAAGATTTTCATCATCTATTGAGCCTGCNCCAAGATTNTANCGGTAAATATTAAGACCGATACCGTTTTCCTTGCTGNATAAAAGAGAAAGAATATCCTTGCTGTTTTCCCAACCGCCNACATCCTTGCTCCACCAGCAGGCGGAAGCACCAAAGCCGTTCATTTTCTGATAAACTGNCTTATCGTCTATTATTGTTTCACCGTTTGTTTTTCCTGCTTCAACAATNGTGCTTTCGGGATAAACGTGTTTTTCTTCTATTCCGATTATTCCGAAAAGTATGTATCCGCCTATGGCAAGTATGATTGCAAGTATGATNGNTGNTGCAGAAATNACAGCTTTTTTCGTTTTAGTCATAATAGCTTCTTTCTCTTAATTATTTCTTTAGTTCAACAATTTCTTTAAGTGTTTTTGATGTTGCTTTAACAAGATCATCGGTTGTTTTTATAAGCGTTTTTTCATAGCATTGGCTTATTGCCTGTGTCAGCCCGATAATCATCATAAATAAAATAATCTGTTTCGGNGAATTGAAAACGTAATCGCTCAGTCCGAAAAGAAGAAACAGCATNAGNCTTGTAAANACACAGAAAACCAAATCAAACTTCTTTCCGTTGTTTGCATTGATTTCAAGAAGCTTTCCGAATGTGCAGAATATAATTGCAAATAAAAGAATTAANCCTATAATGCCAAGCTCAGCCCATATTTCAAAAACAAAGTTNTGNGCGTGCGGNTTGCTTAAATTNTATGTTTCAAGCAGGAATGNNCCTGTGCTTTCGCAGCCAAAACCAAGNCCGCCTATAAAAACANNGATGTGATTTGTAATGTAATCCCAAACGCTTTGCCAGATTTCAAAATGGGCATTTGTTGATCGTTTTGCGGTTATNAAGTTTTCGGTNTTCGTGTAGTTCGCTATATATTCGCTTACNATATTGTTTGTTTTGGCTGTTGCAGTTGAAACAANTGNNTTTTGAGAAAAAATNAGTCCGTATCGTGTTAAAATNGAAGGAATNATTACCGCAACTGTNGGTATNAAAATCGTAAGCANTTCTTTTGCGTGCCTTTTTGCAAGCACGATAAACATAAATACCCATCCAAGCAATGCNATTACNCAGCCTGCTCTTGTTAATGTAGAGCTTATTCCTGCACTGATAATCAGATTTGTTATAAAATACAAAAANTTCTGCTTTCTGNTTTTTGCATTTAAAAACAAATAAATGGATATCGGATAGGCAACAAGCATGGATGTGCANAGCAGATTTGGNTTTGAATAAAAGCCGCTTGCTCTGTCATCAAANGTATTTGTGTTTATNCTGAATGGAAGCCATGAATAAACGGCATAGTCNATNTTTTTATAAAATGGTGTTGTGAAAACAAATTTTTCGCTTATNTATCCTAAATCATAAAGCATATATGTNCAAATCTGAAGTGTGCCTGCTATTCCGTTTGCGGCAGCACTNAAGGTTATTGTTTTAAGCACCTTGTCTATTCTTTCTCTTGTGTTCACAAGGTTATAAATCATAACCTGAATCAGAAACATTCCCCACCATAAGCCTGCCGAACCAAGNGTNTCAAGNTTANTGNCNGACCANAGNGNNCTTAANAGAGCAANGCTCATAAANGCNATTTCAAGNTTGCCAAGNGTTCCAACCTTNGCTTTTCTGCCTTCCTTNGTCCATTGNCTTTTNAANANNATAAAGCCTNTAAAAAGTATAAACGGGCTTATGTATTCAGGAAGTATAGGGAATAAAAATATAGNGGCAATCAGCCAATACCAGCCCGGATTGTTTNTGTATTTNATCCGAAAGGCGTGGATTTGTTCTTTCATACATATCCCTCTCACTTATTATTCGCTTAACATAATACTACAAAAATTCTCCATTTTCAATAGTATAAATTATTTATNNCTAATTTCAGTATCTATATTAATAATTANTTAAAAAACAGTTTACATTAATTATAGTTGAAAAGTTTGTCTGTTTATTGTATAATTCTATGGTAAATTTATTTTAATGAACGGAGTTTTGCTATGAACAAAAACGAGAATGAAAAAGAGCTTGACGTAGAAGCTGTTAATTCTGAAAANGCAGATAANACAGANGCNGGCGTTAAGTACGAAGAAAATGATAATTGGAAGTTTGATGCTGANGCCCCNACNCTTCAAGAGAATATAGCNCTTGGAGATGGCTTTGAAATNGAAGCAACATTTGCNGATAANGANCTTAAGCATCAGAAAAAGAAAGAAAAGAAAGAGAATATTGTAATCAATAAAAAGAAGCTTGGAATNGNTTTTGCTTCAGTNATTTCTGCTGTTCTTGCNGCTCTTATTGTCTTTTTCGGAATCAATTATTTTGCTCTTCCAAACAGCAAGGAAAAAATGAATCCGGGTAATGTTGCCTTAACTGTCGGCGATATGAAGGTTTCNGTTGGTATGTATAATTTATATTACAACTTGGTTGTAAANAATTATAANCAGTATGCCGAACAGGGTNCTTATAATATTGATTTTACAAAGGATTTGTCNGAGCAGAAAACAATTGATGAAAACNNCAAAGAAATCTCTTGGGAAGAAGTCTTTAAGCTGGATACTATAAGGCAGCTTCAGTATGTTGCAGCTTATTATGAGCCTGCAATTGAAGCCGGNGTAACGCTTACNGACNNGCAGAANGAAGATATTGAAACTGCTGTTGAANGNCTTAAAACATCNGCTTCCGAAGCAGGTGTAAGCCTTAAGGAATATCTTAATGAGAATTANGGNNANCATTGCGGTGTTGAAACAATATCAAAGTTTTATGANCAGAGAAATATCTGTGAAACCTATTACAATGCAATGCAGATTAAGCTTGAAGTATCAGAAGAGGAAGCTTTAAAGTATTATGANGAANACAAGGATAATTATATAACCTTTGCTTATATTGAAAATCAGTTTTCTCTTGATGGTTCAGAAAAGGGAATCTCAAGCATTGATGATGTTAAGAAAAAGGTTCAGGGCTACTGCGATAAAATCAAATCTATAAAGGATATGAAAGCAATTATTCCTGAGGCNTGCTCAGGTCTTGTTTCAATGGCAATAGAGAACGGCTATTTTTCNGANGAAAAAACAGCAATTGAAACCTTAAGAGATTCTGTTGTTGTAACNTATACTGCNGATACAGTAGCAGGCAATTTCGGAGAGNATATNCTNAANTGGTTTAAATCTGCNGACAGAAAAGANGGCGATACAACATATTATGTTAACGAAGATTATGGTTATGCCTGCATTTTCCTTTACACAGCAGAAGCAAAGCCNGATGAAACAGAGCTTTATTCAGTAAGGCATATTCTTGTTTCTCCTAATGATGANCCAACTGCTGTNTCTGATGCAACGGATGCAGATTGGTCNGCAGCACTTTTAAAGGCNGAACAGATNTANAATGAATATGATAAAAGCGANAAAACGGAANTTGCTTTTGCAGAGCTTGCTGAAAAATACAGTNCAGATGTAAGNTCAACCTCTGCCGGNAATGCAGGTTTATACGGCGGNTNAATCTCAAAAGCAGGTCTTGGTGAAATGGTNCCTGAATTTGANAAATGGGCAACGGATAAATCAAGAAAATACGGCGATGTTGAAATNGTTAAAAGTGATTACGGNTATCATATTATGTATTTCNTTTATGATGGTCCAACCTATATGTTCAATATNATGGATGATGCTTTGAATGAAAAGCAAAATGATTTCATAAGCTCTGTTGAATATAAAGAGCGTTTGGCTTTCAAAAAAACAACTGTTGTAGAGCCGTCAACCACNTCTGCATCAGATGAAAACACNGAAAATGTGCAGTAATCNGCAAATTGTAAATTTGTTCTTGTAAAATTGTTCNTTTTAGTGTANAATATTTAGTAACAAATTTTTATATAAAATTTAAGGAAGATAAAGTTATGGCAAAAAAAGAAAAAGAATTAAATGATGATTTATTTGCCGGCGGCTCTATTGCAGACGGCGAAAAGAAATCTAAAAAAGAGAAAAAGGNAAAAACGGGTAAAAAATCCAANAAAGGCATTTCTGCCCGCACAGCAAAAATAATTAAATCNGTTGTTGCTGTTGTAATNGTTGTTGCTCTTCTTGCAACNTATGTTGCAACAGGTCTTGTAAGAAAGGGCTTTGTTCATTCAACCCTTCAGTGGACAACATATTTAACCGCTGTTACAATTAAGAATGATGACGGCGATAAAATCAATGTTCCTGTTTCAACTTATAATTATTACTATGCATTAACATATAATAATCTTAAGCAGCGTCAGGCAGCAGCNAATNNTNCTGATGATGAAAACAGTGCATTGATGGAGCTTCTCGGATTACTTCAGGANCCTATTGATGCTGATTTCACAAAGCCGCTTTCAAGTCAGANAACTACTNATGATGACGGTGAAACAATCACATGGCAGGATTATGTTTATAATGAAGTAATGGATTCTATTGAAGAAACATACACATANTATCTTGCAGCAGTTAAAGAGAATGACGGTGCTGANCCTGANATTACAACAACGCAGAAATCTGAGCTTGANAGCACAATTTCTGAATACAGAGAAGCTGCTGAAGGATACGGCTTCACACTTTCNGCTTATCTTGTTGCAGTTATGGGTAAGGGTGTAACAGAGCAGGTNTTCCGCCGTGAAGCANTTCGCT
Organism: Clostridiales bacterium; assembly: GCA_014799585.1. Taxonomy (GTDB): domain Bacteria; phylum Bacillota; class Clostridia; order Oscillospirales; family Acutalibacteraceae; genus Eubacterium_R. The sequence continues at coordinate 19,453 of JAAVHU010000006.1, forward strand.
CATATATTGCAGATAATTATAAGTCTTCAATCAGCTCTGAAAAAATNACTGTTGAGCATACAGATGCAGACTATGATAAGTACAGAGAAGAGAATGCTGATAANTTAAAGGCNGTTAATGTAAGAATTTATGAAGCTAAGAATGAAAATGATGCAAAAGCATTCAAGGATGCTTTAAAGGCTGATGCTTCTAACTTTACTGAGCTTGCGGTTAAGTATGCTGAAGGCGATTTCTATAAGGAATATTATGCTGATGCTATGGCTACAACGCAGATTGACGGTACAAGAGATTTCTTCTCAAAAAGCGCATATACAATTGCAAACCCTGATGATGCAAGCAAAGATGATGAGGATAAAACCTATCCGGGTCTTGATTGGCTCTTTAGTGAAGACAGAAAAGCAGGCGATATAAATCAGTTCACAAACACAGTTGTTTATGTTATTTCTCCTGCTGTTGAACCAAAGGGCAACACAGTAAATATCCGTCATATCCTTATTTCCCCGAATGATGATCCTTCAAAGTCAACAGAGTCTTCTGCTGCTGAATGGAAGGCTGCAAAAGAGAAGGCAGATAAAATTCTTGATGAGTTCAACAGCGGCAAGAAAACATCTGATACCTTCGCAGAACTTGCTAAAAAGAATACAGCTGATCCGGGTTCAAAAGATAATGGTGGTCTTTATTCAGATGTAGCACCTGGTCAGATGGTAACAGCCTTCAACAACTGGTGCTTCGCAGACGGCCGAAAAGCAGGCGATGTTGGTATGGTTCAAACAGAGAATGGTTACCACATTATGTATCTTGATGCAATCACAGAAAATCCTATCTGGAAGGCATTAACTATTGCTCAGCTTGATGAAAGCGAAACTGTTAAGAAAACAGATCAGCTTGAAGATGAGTATTATGCAAAGGTAAATTGGTTCGGTTCACGCTATTTTGAAATTGATACTGATATAGACAGATAATTGTTTCAAAGAGGCTGCATTCTGTGCGGCCTCTTTTGAGTATAATTCAATAAGAGTTTTCTCTTATTTATGAGGAGTTTATGAACGATTATAACGCTACGGATGTAGAATTATTAAAAGAAAAAATTTCAAGGCTTATGGCTGCTCTTGAAGATGTAAATTTTGAATGCCAAAGGCTTGAAATTATGAATTCAAATCTTGATTTTCAGCTTAAGGAAGCAACACGTGAGCTTAATCAGAATATAGCCGTGCTGCAGGCTCTTGAAGAGGAAAATGAAGAATTAAAAAAGAAATTGCAGGAATATAAAAATGGAATATAATCTTAATGTATGTCAGCTTCGTGAATATGCAGACAGGCTGAAAGCAGGGGATAGAGTTGTTCTTTCGGGTAAGGTTTATACCTCTCGTGATGCGGCTCATAAAAGAATTGTTGAAGCAATTGAAAACGGAAAAGAGCTTCCTTATGATTTAAAGGATGCTGTTATATATTATGCAGGTCCAACGCCTGCGCCCGAGGGTCTTGCTATCGGCTCCTGCGGGCCAACAACCTCAAGCAGAATGGATGTTTTTGCTCCGCTTCTTCTTGATAAAGGCGTGGTTGCTATGGTCGGCAAGGGTGAAAGAAATAATGATGTATGTGATGCGATTGTAAGAAATCATGCTGTTTATCTCTGTGCAATCGGCGGTGCAGGGGCTCTGGCTTCAAAATGTATAAAAAGCTGTAATGTAATTGCCTATGATGATTTGGGCTGTGAATCCGTTAAAGAGTTAATGTTTGAAAACTTCCCTTTAACAGTTGCAGTAGATTGCACAGGCGGAAATATTTTTGAAAGATAAAAAGGAGGCATAAGCCTCCTTTTTTGATTTGTTTTATTCTATTCTTTGTTTTTATCAACCTTGTTTTTTATGTCTGTCAAAACCTTTTTCTCAATTCTTGAAACATAGCTTCTGCTTATTTTAAGTCGCTGTGCAACCTCACGTTGTGTCAGTGGCTTTTTGTTGTCAAGCCCGTATCTTAAAATAATGATTTCTTTTTCTCTTTCGTCATCCATATTTTCAATGATTTTTGAAACCTTTTCCCATTTTATTTTTGTTTCCAGATCCTCTGCCAAATCTCTGCTGTCGCTTATCGTTTCCTGAATTGTAAGCGGATTTCCGTCTTTATCCATTTCTAAAGAATCGCCAAGATAAACATCAGTTGCATTCTTTCGTATGTTGCGAAAATGCATTAATATTTCATTTTCAATGCATCTGCTTGCATAGGTGGCAAGGCGAATGCATTTGTCGGGATTAAAGCTGTCTATAGCTTTAATCAGCCCGATTGTGCCTATGGATATTAAATCGTCTGTATCATTGGTTTTTGAATAATACTTTTTAACAATGTGGCTTACAAGCCTTAAATTCCGCTCTATAAGTAAGGCTCTTGCATCCTTGTCGCCGTTTTTTAAACGTTCAAGTGCTGCTGCTTCCTCCTTTGAATTCAGCGGTTTCGGAAAGCTTGAAGTGTTGTTGATGTGCAGAATAAAATAAAGAAGATTTGCACTTAAAATTGATAGTAAAGCAGAAAACATTTTCATCACCGATTAATACTATGTTTTCTTAACTTGGCTAATGCCAAATGATTTTTCTTGAAATCAACTGCTTTTTTGCGTATAATCTTTATATGATTTGAAAGGGGTTTGTTTATGTTCTTGAATAAAGCGAAAAAGTATATAAATACAGTTAATGCAAAAGGAATCTTCAGTAATACTTATGAAGAAAAATATCCTCAAACTATTGTAAATCAGCTTGTTTTAAATCACTTTAAAAATGCTGAAAAAACACCAAAATGTATCTTTATCGGATGGGATGGCTGCCGTGCAGACGCTATGAAATATCTTATTAAAAGCGAAAGCAAAAAGGTTAGTGGTGATAATATTGATTTTAATTACAGTGCAGTCAATCTTTTGAAAAAAACAGGCGGTGTTTATATTACATATGTTGGCGGAGATAACGGCTTTAAGCAGGAAACAAGTACTGCACAGGGTTGGTCTTCTGCTCTCTGTGGAAAATGGATGAAAAAAGAGTGGAAAAACGGAATTGAATGGAGTCTTGATGAAGATTATGAAACTGTTATGCAAACCCTGGCAAAGCAGGGCTGTAAAACATCTTTCAGCTGTATCTGGCCTGTTCATTTTAACCGAACATATAAAAACGAAATTGAATATGCCCAAACGCATAATCTTGATGAAACCTATTTTAAATTTGAAACAGATACAGAGCTTCACGAAAATATGCTTAACCGCATTATGAGTGATGACGATTTCATTTTTGGTATTTATGAAAATCCTGATAATAACGGTCATAAAACAGGATTTGGCGATGATAATTACAGATATGTTTCAGGCATTTGTAATTTAGATACGCTTTCTTATGATTTAATGAAAGCAATTGAAAAAAGAGAAAGCTATGAAAACGAGGATTGGCTAATCATTATCGGTTCAGACCACGGCGGACATCTTACTATGCATGGAACACAGTGTGTTGAAGATACAACAACTTTCCTTGCTGTTTCAAAACCTATTGAGGAGCTTAAAATCTGATGAAGTATTCTATTGAAAGTTTAAAGAAAAGCCGTATCGTAGTTGTTGTTTTATGGCTGATTTATGCTTCGGCTTATTTTGGCAGAACATGTTATTCTGCGGCTATTGCTTCAATTGTAAGCAACGGAATATATACAAAAGCGGATATCGGCATTGTTGGCACAGTGTTTTTTATCTGCTATGGTGTAGGGCAGATTGTAAACGGAATTGTAGGCGATAGGGTAAACCCGTTTAAAATGGTGCTTTGCGGAGCATTCTTAAGTGGCCTTTGCTGTGTTTCAATCGCCTTTGCAGATAGTATTCTTGCAATGTCAATTATATGGGGCGCAAACGGCATTTTTCAGTCTATGCTTTGGTCACCGCTTCTTCGTATTTATTCAGAAACAATAAATGAAAAGCTAAGGCATAAAGCTGTGCTGCATATTGCACTTTCGCTTCCTGTGGGTACAGTTTGTTCCTATCTTGTGTCAACGCTTATCATCAAATATCTTGATTTCAAATATGTTTTTATCAGTGGCGGAATTGTTGTTTTTGCAATGTTTTTAACGGCTCTTCTTTATTTTTCTTCAATTCGAAAAAGTATTGTTAAGGAAAAAAGGCATGTTGTGCTTGCATCAGATAAAGCATCTTCAAATCAAACAGGGCTTTGGTCCGTGATTCTTCTTTCAGGGCTTTTGGTTATTCTTGTTCCGTCTTTCCTGCACGGAATGATGAGGGATGGAATAACGAATTGGGTGCCTACAATGATAACCGAGGTTTATGGAGTATCTCCAAGCCTTTCAACTTTTTTAACAATAGCCCTGCCTATTTTTAATGCCTTTGGTGCTTATGCGGTAACGCCGCTTTATAAAAAGCTTGGAAACAATGAAATGAAAACGGCGGGTGTAACGGCCGCAATCGCTCTTGTTCCTATGCTTCTGTTAATGCTTATTGGTAAAATTCCTGTTTTCGCTGTTGTGATTTTGCTTGCGTTAACAACGGCATCTATGTATGCACTGAACTATTTGATTATATCCCGTGTGCCTGTTCGGTTTGCTTCATATTCCTGCACGTCAACCATAAGCGGAATATTGAATTCATTTGCATATATCGGCTGCTCGGTATCCGTTTACGGCTTTGGTGCTGTTTCGCAGAAAATGGGGTGGACGGCAGTTATTATGATTTGGATAGTATCGGCTGTGTTAACCTCTGCCTTTGCATTCCTTTCAAATACAAAATGGAAAAAGTTTATTTAATAACAAAAGGGCTTTTCGTTTTAGAGAAGCCTTTTCTGTATGATTTCCTATATATAATGTAATAAAATAATAGGGAGGGGCAAAACAGCGGTGTAAAGTAAAAATGCTTAACGGAATGATAATACGGGCATTATACTGTAAAGAAAAAGCCTTAACACGGTATTTTTGGCTGTTTTTATTTACAATATCGCTAAAATGTAACAAAAATGATGGTTTTTCTGCATTTTGCAAAAAAATTGTAAACGAAATGAAAAAAAATCTTGACTAAGTGGTGCGTTGTGTAATATAATTCGATTATAAATACTGAACTTTGTTCTTCTTAGCTGTTTTACTCTGATTAATTCGGTTGGTTAGCGCAAAAATTATAAATCAGTCACACCGTCTTAAATCCTCATGCAGCTATCTAAAATAAAGACTCAGCCGTATGGGGATTAATTTTTGCACAACAATCTTCAGTATTTTGCTGACCAGCCCAGCATAAAATGGCTAAAAATTATTTATTGAAAGGAGAAAATCTTAATGAGAAAACTTTTCAAAAAATTGCTTTGCTCAGTTCTTTGCTTAGCAATGCTTATCAGTTGTTTCTCTGTTGGCTCTCTTAGTGCCTTGGCTTTAACTATGACCGACTATGGTAAAAACCCTACTCCGGATATAGATATTGCTGTTTCTGTTCCTGCAGATTATCCTGGCACATTTGATGATTTCAAAGCTGAGTTAACCGCTGCATTGATTGCTCAGGGTATGGATGCTTCAACCTTCCGTATTACTGATACAGCTGTAAAGATTGATACAACAAACCTTGATGGTTGGTATGTATACGATCATTACTATAATCAGGCTGCTTATGATGCTCTTGGTTTATCAGCTGCACAGAAATTAAGACAGCCGATGAGACAGGCTGATAACACATGTATGACTTCTCATGGTAAGAGCGGCGTTTCAACACCTTGTTTGATTCAGGATGTTTTCGTTAACAAAAGATGGGGTACTCCGGGTAACAAGCTTTATCCGTTCAACCAGCATACTTATTCATGGGAAACAAATGGACGAGCTAATATGTGCTTTGCAGGTTATGGTACACAGGCTTTAACAGACTATATGTTCTATCCTGCAACAAGTGATTCAAGAAGAACGATAGAGTTCGACCTTGACTGTGCGGTAATCGATACACACACACTTCTCGGTGCAGGCTTCCTTCTTAACACGAATATCAGTGCAGGCAAATTAGCAGGTTATGCATTCTATTATGAATGGACCAGCGCAACAGCTGCTACTGCTCAGATTCGTAAACTTCAGAACGTAGATGTTAACTTCACAGGTTCTCCTGGTACAGTTCTTTCAGGTAAATCTGTTCCTCTTCCTTCAGGTACAAAGCTTCGTATCAGAGTTGTTCTTGAAAGAAACAGAGTAACAGTTACACAGAGAACATATTCAGGTAACACAATGGGTGATGAAGTAGTATTATTCGATAACTATGAAATCCCGATTCTTCCTGCTGCAGGTAACGGCTTCGGTCCTATCGTAGCTTATAAGAGCCATGGTTGTGCTAGTATGACATACTTCCAGTATGGAGACCTTAATATGACATACGATGCAACTGCATTTGATGCTCTTAAATCTGTTCAGTACGTTCAGTCTTCTAAACAGAAATATTTCGTAAACCTTGTAAATCCTGAAAATGAGGATACAGGTATTCCTGATCCTTCTAAGGATTCAGAAGGTTATATTGATGGTATTACTCGTATGGACCAGAACGAAATCTTCTATGTATCTAATAAGGATGATGGTAGAGTTGGTACTGATGATGATGGTATCGGTGCAACCAATACAATCTATACTTCAACAGATACTGATTTCATTCAGGAATTAGCAAGTAAGATTATTACAAACTATAACGAGGATAAAACCTTCGCTCATATTAATACGCCTGATAGAGAAGACCCTCTTTCAGACTTCTATGTTATTAACTCCACTGAAGATGAAAATGGTAAGATTAATGGTTCTCAGTTGATGACGGTGCACCAGAGACATTTAATCAACACCAACTCTTCTCTTCAGGTAAGTCTTAGAGATAAATCTCAGCTTGGTAATATGCCTACTTCAGGTACAAAATTAACTAAGTATGAGGTTAAGCTTCTCGATCCGGACGGAAATGAAATTGAGTTAGTAAAAGGTCAAAAAACAGTTGCAATCACTCCGAATGCTGATGGTTCAGTTACTTTCCCTGAATATACAGTTGATGGTAGTACAAAGCCTGGTCGTTACACATTCTCAATGTTAGTAACAGATGATAAGGGCAATGAGTCCGGTTGGGTAAGTACATACTTTACTGTATTTGATGATAGTGAAGAACCAATTGCAACAGGTGAAAATACATCCAAAAACCGTGCTAGACTTCACTTAACTGATACCGGTCAGGGTATTGACGAAGACGGTATCACCTTCATTGAAGACAACAGAGGTTCAGGTGTATATGCATATTATGTAACGGATAGTCTTGCTGATAGTGAAGATCCAAGAAACAATCCTGATCTTTGGATTTATCTTGATGAGCCTGTTCATGAATTCACGATTGACGTTGATTTAACGGAATACAAAGGTAAGCAAATTGTTGTTTACTATATGGATGAATGTAGAAACGTTGGTCAGAAGGCTGTATTTAAGCCTGTTCAGGTTATCGTTAAAGACGGCGATGATGTAACTATTGATGAGTACTATGTAATCGGTAAAGAGCCGATTGTAAGTCTTCCTGATGTAGATATTACTTCTCCTGATCCAGACAACCCAGACCTTGAGTTCAGTGGTTGGAAGGTTGACGGCGGCGATGATAACGATGACGACCTTACAGAAAATAGGAGAGTTCCTGTTAAGGAAGACGAAGACAATCCAACAATCGTAATCAGACCTAACTTCACTGATCATAAAGTAAATCTTACTTATGTTGCTAATGCATCAGGTGCTTATATTCCTAAGGCTGAAAACAACGCTGCAACTTATACAACTCAGATTGCTGAGAATTCAGACCTTGCAGCTAAGATTAAGTCTCAGAATGTTGTTCCTGTTCGTACAGGCTACAATTTCGTAGGCTGGTATCTTGATGCTGCTTGCACACAGCCTGTTGTTGATCAGGTTGCTGCTACAAACACAACTGTATATGCTAAGTGGGAAATCGCTACTTATACTATCAACTTTGATCATAACGGCGGCGGTACCTCAGGTAAAACTAAGTTTGAAAATGTTCCATATGGCACGAGACTTGCTCTTATTGCAACAGCAGGCAGCCAGTATGAAGTAAAGTCAAATGAAAACCCAACAAAACCGGGTTACATTTTCCAGTATTGGACATTGGTTAAGAATGATCCAAACACACAGATTACTTCTTCAATTTCAAACACAATGCCTGCAGACGATATAACCGTTTATGCTTATTACAAAGAAGATACATCAAAGTATGTAGTTAAGTTTGATACCAAGGGTGGTAACAATATTGCCAACAAGGCATATGTTAAATCTGCTACGGGCTATGGTACACTCCAGAAGCCTGTTAAGTCCGGTTATGACTTTGAGGGCTGGTATATCCAGAATTCTGATGGCACAATGAGCGATCAGAAGGTTGAGCTTTCAGGCACAACTATCCCTGCAAATCTCAGAGGTGTTGAACATACCCTTGTGGCTAACTGGACTCCATCTGAGAGAACACCTTATACTGTTGCTTATTACTACAACTCAGGTACTAAGAATGCTGACGGTAGCACGAGATATGTAAAAGCTAATAATATGACAAAAACATATTATGCTCCAACAGAATCAAAGGTTTCAATTCCTCAGGAAGCTATCCTTGATGAATTGGAGGGCAGTGACTTCCAGTTCTCAAGATCTTATTGGTTGAATGATGATGTTCGTCCTCAGGATCGCACCGGTGAAGTAGTCGGCGGTACTCCGCTTGAACTCAAACTCTATTACGATAGATACTT
>JAAVHU010000007.1 GCA_014799585.1 Clostridiales bacterium
GAATACCTCTCGAACATCATTGTATCTAATTTCATCATTTTCTATTTTGTCCGAATGATATGCAAAATCAACTGAATATGAGTTTAACACATATGCCAATTCATTGGCATTTTTTATATTCTGTTTTTTCCAAAAGTCTAAGATAGATTCGTATGTCATAACATCCTCCTAATTTTTATGGCTACATTATAACACACAAAATTATAAGATTCTGTAAATTTATTTTTTAGACATAGCAGTACTAATATAGTCACATATAAAACGGTGATATATAAACAAGACAAAATAAACAAATAATTAATAGTTACAACAAGTCTACAATTTCACATCCCAAAACAGCTGATAACTTTTTGCAAAGTATCAAATTTTGCAGATTTTATATCCTTTTGTCTTTGTTCAAAAGCCTGAATTGTTTTTATATTTATTCCACTCATATCAGCGAGTTGTGATTGTGACAATCCCATTCGTTCTCTCTGTAATTTCAAATTAGTTTGATTGTTATTTTTCTTACTGTTTAGAATTTCAATAAACTTTTCTATTGGTGCCTCATGTGATGCTTTATACATATTAATAAGTTCATCAAAACTTACAAGTTGATGTATAGATTTGTAACTCAATTAGTTGCATTTTGGTATTGTGATAATGCCCACCCTACCCAGTATTCTGGAGTACGGCCAAACCTTGGTAACGGTTTCACGCAATCACAGGAATTGCCTACATCTGACAAAACATCATATACAATTTCTTTTCCGGATTTACCAACAACAAATTTAGGATTGTTATTTTCAAACTGTTGTGCAACACCACTGCAAATAAACATACCCCAATACTTATTACCATTCAAATTACAGTAGTTTACTGCAAAATCAAACATTGTACCGAGAGCATCCATAGAATTCTCTAAATTATAAATATAATTTGATGTTTTCAGATGGGGCATCGTTGTCTTTATCAATCAATGTTTCTGAACAATTACTTAATTTTAAACCATCAATTGATAATTATCAATATTCTTAATCTTCTATTGTTTTAATCTTTTGAGATTTTCATAATATCTATCATAGTTCTGATTAAGTGACACATAATTCAAATATGACTGCGACCTTTTATTGATATAAGAATTGACATATTCTTATACAATATTTTTCAATTCCTTATAGATTTTATATTGAAATAATGGTTAAAACATTCTATTTTGAAGTTCTGAAAGAATGATTCTATGAGACTGCATTGTCATATGGTGTACCCGATTTTAAAAATGATTGTATAAAACCATACTCATATATCAAGCAACAAAATGATTTTGATGTACAATTGGATCCTCTGACACTGTGGAATACTAAGTCTTTTTGAACAACACGGCCTTCAACTGCCTTCCTAAGTGTCAAATTTCTCAATCATTTGTTATTACTGTTTTAATTGATAATACATATAAAAATCCCTACCTAAAAAGCAAGGTAGGGATATATCATAACTTAGCATGTAAACAGTCTTTTTCCTTTATTATTTTGTTTGTATTTTTGTTTAATAATTTATGCAACACTTATGCAATTATGTGCAAAAAGTAAGCTTATGCAACAACTTATGCAACGCAAATATCCTTTAATAAATTCGCAGTTACAAACGCATTGAAAAGTGCGTGGTTAAGCCAAATTTCGACACATAAAAAAGATCAGCCAAACCCTTTAGAATTTGGCTGAAAATGGTCGGAGTGACAAGACTTGAACTTGCGGCCCCCAGACCCCCAGTCTGGTGCGCTACCACCTGCGCTACACCCCGATTGCTGTTATATAATATCACAACTATTTTAATAAATCAACATTAAAAATAAATTATACTATTGTAAATTATTTTAAATGGTATATACTATTAAATGGTGATTCGTGTGATTTTTCACACGAATCCGATTGTACCGACCTCAAAACTTGCCAGTGGCATAATTTTGAGATGTCTAAATTCCCATTAAACGCCTTATCTGGCTACAACAGGGTATTGGGAATTTTTTATATACTATTTGTAGCCAGAAAGACTATGGGAATTAATATGGCTCTGGAAGAAGACGTAGTAAACAAATTAATTGAGAAGAATTATCATATTTCCTTTGCTGAAAGTTGTACAGGCGGGTTATGCTGCGGCACACTTGTAAATGTTACAAACGCATCAAAGGTGCTTGATGTTTCATTTACAACCTATGCGAACGAGGCTAAAATAGAATTTCTTGGTGTTAAAGCCGATACTATTCTTAAATACGGAGTAGTCTCAGAAGAAGTAGCATATGAAATGGCAGAAGGTGTTGCAAAAACGGCAGGAAGCGAAGTTGGTGTTGGAATAACAGGCATTGCAGGTCCGGGCGGCGGAACAGCGAAAAAGCCTGTTGGAATGGTCTGTTTTGGTTTCAGCATAAACGGAAAGGTTTTCACCTTTACACAGCAATTTGGTGAAATCGGCAGAAATCAGGTTAGAAAATCAAGCGTGGAATTTGTTTTTTCAAAATTAAAGGAATTACTTTAAAAAATTTTAAAAGCATTTCGAGTTCTCTATTGACCGAAATGTTTTTTTATTGTATAATTGCAGCACACGAAATTAATATTTGCTGATGTGGCGCAGCTGGTAGCGCAACTGATTCGTAATCAGTAGGCCGTCGGTTCAAATCCGATCATCAGCTCCAAACAAAAAGAGGTTATCGAAATGATAACCTCTTTTTATTTACCAATTGATTACATATCTATTGAGTGCATTTTCGATACCGCAAGCAACGGAGTTTGGATCATCCATTGTTTTATCACAACCAACACGGAACACCATTACACCGCCCGCTCCGCTAAAGAGTGCATAAGCGGTTTTATCACCTGCAAGAGCAGGAGAACAGAATGTACCCTCATATATCTGATCTGCATCTTCAACTGTATAATACTTATTATTCCAATAATTCGCATCTTTCAAATCACGCCAGGTTGCCCAATACGGTGTTGTATTGATTGGTCTGCCATAAGCGGCAATACCGATATTGATTTTGCTTAAATCACAGCCATTATCCACAAAGGCTTTAACACCATCCTCTGCCTGCTGCAATGAGCTTTGATAACCATCTGTATCATTATCATCATATGCCATAAACTGAATCTGATCTATTGAATCATAGGTTTCTTTTGCAAGACCAAGCTGACCTGCTGAAAGAGCGGTTGAAATGATTGAGCCGTCTTTAACAGCATTCAAATCCCTTTTGAGTTTTTGAATAAAACTGTCATAAATCTTCCAATCAGAAGGTGTTTGCGGATATTCCCAATCTATATCAACACCATCAATATCATATTTCTGAGCAAAAGCAACAGTTTGGTCTGCTATCTTTTCCCAATGCTCTGTCATATAAAAATTAACACCGTTACCAAAAGCACCATCAGCAAGCGTTGTTACAATCAATTTAACCTTATGGTTCTGATTAGAGCGGTTTGCAATGATTTCTTTAAGAGCAGAAAACTCTTTTGCAAACTTTTCTTCCCCTGCTTCGCCGAAATTCATATCGCCGTTTTCGTCCCAATGCACTGCGGCAAACACAATCACTGTGCTGTACACATCATAAAATCTCGCATAATTCTTAACATAAGCATCACCCTTTGCAAGAATTTCTGTTGGAACATCACCGTCAAGCCTTTGATAAGCTGTTACCTCAAAATGATCAGCACTACGGGAAGACTCATTATAAAGCTTAATAGATTTAATCTTAACAGGTGTATCATCACTTCTGAACTTATCTATGGAAAGACGTATACGATTTGTAACAACTGTATCAAAGCTGCAAAGACGCTTAGACTGGATTTTTTCACTTTGGTAGCACGTAACCCATTCATTATCAACAAAAGCCTGCAAGCGGAAATACTGAGCCTGATTGCCAACCTCTTCAATAACAGCAGTGTTTATTTCAGAAGCCTGAGCAAGCTCAATTTCAACATAGCTGTTATTGGCATCTGCAAATCCCTCAGCAGGCATTCTGTTCGGACACTGCGCCGTCCAGCAAGTATCGTCATCAGACAAAAGGTTTTCTGCATCCGCTTTTTCGCCGTTTTTTAGGCTTTCAAAAACAATCTTTGCACCATTCATTATATTTTCAGACTGCAATGTAATAGGCATAACAGAAGCCTTATCAGCAACTCCGCCTGAGTTTGCACCAAAATAGGAAACTGAAACAACTAAAGCACAAACAACCACTGAGCAAACAAGAGCCTGCCACGCTTTCTTTCCGCTGTTGCAGAACACAAGCACAAGACCAATACCAAGCGCAAGGCAGATATAAATTAACTCAGGCAGAATAGCCTGTATCCCTTTTGCAAAGCCTGCAAGTGAAAATCCGCTGTCAAGACCGAAAACAAGAACAAGCGTATATAAAAACAAAACGATTGTAAGAACTGCAAATATTGTATGTATAATATTTAAAGCAAGTATGCCTTTTTGATTTTTCAGCTTATCCCCTGCAACAGCAGTTACAAGTAAATGAATAAATGTAATTGCAATACAAACTAAAATAATACCAAGCATAGTTGGAACGAACTTATCACCAAGCGGATAAAGAGCCGCTATCCAGCCATAAGCCCATTTGGCACTATCAAGAAACACAAATGCAAATACCGATAAGATAAAAAACAGGTATGAGCATCCTTTTGAATGCAAGGCATTTGATACCTTTTTGATAAAACCCATAAAAAATTTCCCCTTTAACATAAAATATGGTAATTCAGTTTAACATAAATAGGACTGATTTTCAATATAGAGAATTATATATGCTTGCACAGGAAAGCACAAAATGTTAGGATAAAATTATTGATCGCCGATATAATGAAAACACAGACAATGAAGGAGCGAAAATATGAACTGGGCAAATAGCATACAGAATGCAATCAATTACATTGAAGAACATTTAACTGAAAACATTGATTATGATAAAGTGGCAAAAGAAGCGGCTTCATCAAGCTTTTATTTTCAAAAAATTTTCGGCATACTCTGCGGGTATTCGCTTGGCGAATATATACGAAACAGACGGCTGACTCTTGCCGGCAAAGAGTTAGCATCAAGCAGAAGCAAGGTAATTGATGTTGCATTAAAGTACGGCTATACTTCCCCGGAAAGCTTTACAAGGGCATTCACAAAATTTCACGGCATTACACCTGCTGATGCCAAGAAAAACGGTTCACAGCTGAAAACATTTTCACGCCTGTCTGTTAGTTTAATATTGAAAGGCGGTAGTATTATGAACTACAAACTTGTTGAAAAAGAGGCATTCACTGTGCTTGAAAAGGTTGAGCCACAGGAGATTGACGACAGCGTAAACAAAAATTCCATTCCTGCATTCTGGGAACGCTCTCATCAAGACGGAACAGTTAAAACATTGATTGAAAAAACAACTGATAAATCATTTATCTTTGGTATTTGTTATAACAATGCACCAACAGATATAAAGACATTTGATTATTCAATAGCCGCTGTTTGCGATAAAGATATTGAAATACCGAAAGGTTTCAGAATCAATGACATTCCCGCAAGAAGCTGGCTTGTATTTGATTGCATTGGTCCTATGCCGGAAGCCATTCAGGATATATGGCATAAAATCACTGCTGAATTCTTTCCAACATCAGATTATATACCAACATATGAAATGGATATTGAAGCATATCCTGCAACAGATATGAATTCAGAAGATTATAAATCTGAAATCTGGATACCTGTAAAAAAATCATAACAACCATTGTGCACGATGATATATCGTGCACTTTTTTCTGTTTTTTCAGCATTGCAACTGCAGGTTGACGAATTTACAGCTGCGAATGGTGGATATTCTATTACCTATACTGTACAATATAAGCAAAGAGCGAAAGGAGTTGTTATTATGACAATAGCAGACAGAATTTTAGAACTAAGAAAAGCAAAGGGTATTTCCCAAGAACAGCTTGCTGATTGCATAGGCGTATCAAGGCAGGCAGTATCAAAATGGGAAAGCGAGCAATCCATACCCGATTTAGATAAAGTAATTATAATGAGTGACTTTTTTGAGGTTACAACAGATTATCTTTTAAAAGGAATTGAACCGCAAACTGAGAAAAAAGAGGATAAAAAGGCAATTACCTATGTTTTCAATATCGTGGCAACTGCAATGATTTATTTAGGATTTTTATTTACAGAACTTTTGTGGATTAGTGAACAGGATATCGGTGCAATTATAGGTGGAATGGTATTTATTATTTTAGGAATTATGCTTTTTGCAGTTGGCATTTACTGGGTAAAAAACAAGGAGAGAACTTTGGTAACAGCAAAATTCCTTAAAATAAATATCTGGCCAATTTCTTTCATTATTTTATCCTTAATATACAACCTTATATTTGACAGAATGATAGCACCTTACCCACTACTGAATTGGGGCATTTTATATTTTGCTGCATTTGCTTTGTTTTGGATAGTTTATATAGCAATTTGCGTTACAGTAACATATTCACAGATAAAGAAAGAAAAAGCATTAAAATAAAACATTTGCGGTCAATAAAAGAGCAGTTGATAATTCAACTGCTCTTTTATTATGTATTACATTAGATTTTTAAGATTATCAATTCTTTCAGGATTTTCCTTTGAAGCCCATTCCTTTAATTTATCACAAGGAAACTGATTGCATTTTCCGCAATGCTCCTGTTCTTTCTTGCAATTGCACTGATAAAGCTCGCATTCGCCCCAAAACACTTTTCCTTTAATTTCCTTGCAGCCTTTACAATTCATTTCTTCCTTAAATTTGCAGATATCACAATCAATACCGCAAGCACTGTAATTTGCCATAAACTTCCTCCTCGAATTAAAATCTCTCCAACAAAACTATATCATAAAGTAATACTCTATACAATACTTTTCAAAAATGATAAAAGAGTATCTTTTTCATTTTCATAATAAATAATGTGCTTCATTGTTTCTTTAACCTGATTTATTCCAAGCTTTTGCTCAGCTTTATCTTGGCACTCAATCAGCAATGCCCGTTTCACATTATATTCAAGCCATTCCAACCTGCCTATATTGCTATAATATAAATCTTCCCAATCAGCATTAAAACTGCCATATTCTTTTATATAAGACTTAATAAAAGCACCAAGCAAATCATAATTGATTTTGCAATGCTCATAACCACACCAACAAAGAGAGAGCTGAAAAAGCTCTGTAAAAGGGTTTCCGTAATTCAGGCATTCCAAATCAATAATCTGAGGTTTATCATCAATCCACAGAACATTTTTACTATCCATATCGCCGTTTGAAACACAGACTATTTTAGGGATTTCTTTATATGCCAGATTACCTTTTTCCATTGATTTATAAAGAAGCTCTTTATTCACTGATAATACCTTCGATACTTTCGGACATATATCCTTTGCTTTTGCAATATAAAAATCCCAATCAATGACTACATCGTTTTTTTCTATATATTCTTCCGAACATTCCAGTTTATGTATTTGTGCTAATATTTTACCAATAGTTTCACAATGCTCTCTTTTTATTTTCTTTTGATTAAGAGATTTGCCATTTATCCAATCAAATACATAAAAATGTTGATTATCAATACACTGCATTTTTTTACCATTAAATTCTAAAGCAGGCACAACAGGAATATCTGATAATTGACACTTTGCTTCAAGACTTTCAGCAAGAGCATAATTTTTCATTACATCTTTCCTTTGCATAATAACAGGATTCAAAAGCTTAACCGCATAATCGCCGTTGCTTGTTTGAATCCGATACATTTTATGCATATACCCGCCCGAAATGCGTTTAGGCTTGCCAACAGGCAAGCCTAATTCACAATAATTACAAATTTTATTAAATAAGTTATTATTCATTACTCTTCTATACCATTCTGAATTTTAGCAGCGGTAAGGGTGTTCTGCATAAGCATTGAGATAGTCATAGGACCAACACCGCCCGGAACAGGTGTGATATAGGAGCATTTATCCTTAACATCTTCAAAATCAACATCGCCGCAAAGCTTACCGTTTTCATCTCTGTTCATACCAACATCAATAACAACAGCACCCTCTTTAACCATATCGGCAGTAACAAATTTAGCCTTACCGATAGCGGCAACAAGAATATCTGCACCTGCTGTGATTTCAGATAAATTCTGTGTTCTTGAATGTGTGATTTCAACTGTTGCATTTTCGTGAAGAAGAAGCATTGCCATAGGTTTACCAACGATATTGCTTCTGCCGATAACAACTGCCTTTTTACCGCAGACATCAACACCTGTTGAATGAATAAGCTCCATAACACCCGCAGGTGTGCAAGGCAGGAAATTATAATCACCAATCATAATTGCACCAACATTTACAGGATGAAATGCATCCACATCCTTAATCGGATTAATCAGATTGATAACCTCTTTATCATCAAGATGTTTCGGAAGCGGAAGCTGACAAAGAATGCCGTTTATATCCTTACGCTCATTGAGTTCTTGAACAAGGGCATTAAGCTCCTCTTGTGTTGTATTTTCGGGAAGCGCAAACTTTTCGCTGTAAAAGCCAACCTCTTCGCAAGCCTTTTCCTTATTTCTTACATAAACCTGAGATGCAGGATCTTCACCGACGATGATAACTGCAAGTCCCGGNGTNACACCCTTTTTCTTTNNTTNNTCTGTTTCAGCNGCAACTCTTTCACGAACTGCNTTTGANACTGCTTTTCCGTCTATAATATTCATTTNNTTCTCCTCCTAATNTTNATTTACNTTAAAGAAATCTGTATCNGATGATNTGCCTTTGCCGTTTGAATATTTATATGAAACTCCAACAGGAGCATTCGGCAATTCAAAAGGAATTGGCGGCGGNTTGATAAGATANTTTCTTGAAAGCGTGCCTTTCTTTAATTTNACAAACATAANGATAAGCCATATTGTAAACACAACNACGATTACNGCTGAAAGAAGCTGGCTNACACGGATTGTTGTNTTNGCAATATANAGNCTGTCTGTTCGCATACCTTCAACAACGGTNCGTTCAAGACCNTANAAGATACCATAAAGCAGGAAAANCTCNCCCTTGAACTTTCTGCATTTNGTTACAACAATATGAAGCAGNACGAACACTGCAAGGCACCAAACACTTTCNTAAAGAAAGGTTGGATGNACNGCNGTTTGAGGNTCAACCTCCATACCCTTTGCAAGCAAATCTGCCTGATCCTGNGCAAGNGTATTGCTGATTTTTAAAGACCACATACGGAACAACGCAGTATCGGTATTTGTGCCGAAAGCCTCTTGATTAAAGAAGTTGCCCCAACGTCCGATACCCTGCCCTATCAAAAGACCAAGNGCACCTAAATCAAGCAAATTCTGAAAATTAATTTTTCCAACCTTACAGCCGATTTTTGCACCNATNAAAGCACCGATTATTCCGCCGTAAATTGCGATACCGCCATTCCANATGGCNATAATTTCGCTNGGNTGNNCACTGTAATAATCCCATTGAAAAATAACATAATATGCACGGGCACAAACAATGCCGAACACCGTTCCCCAAAGAAGAACATCCACCATTCCATCAAGGCTCATTTTCCATTTATAAGCCATTCTGCCGCCGTATAAAACAGCAAGAGCAAAACCAAAGGCAATGATAATNCCATACCAATGNACCTCATAGCTTCCTATGGAAAAGGCAACCGAGGGCAAATCAAAATCTATACCAAGCCCATCAAAATAAACTCTTGTATAATCGCTCATATAAAATTCCTCGTGTTAAGCTTTTTTTAATATTATCTATATAATATCATATCATAACAATTATTTCCATATTTAATTGAATTTATTAAAAAGCTGCTGCCCGCATTGCCAAAATACCGCAAAAAGATTTTACAGCAGCAAATAGAGCAACGCAAGCAGCAGCTTATGATCCGCCCCTTCCTGAGATAAAAGCATAAGCAAAATAAGAACAATGAAATAGGAGCTGTCTTTTTCCTCATTATCGCTTGGCTTATCTTCTTTTTGCTTTTCTTCCATCAAAGGCGGTGGAGAAGAAATATTCTTTTTTTCAGGTTTCACACTGTTTTGATTGCTTTTTTCGTGAGACACATAGCTTTCGGCTCTGCTGTGCATTTCACGAACACGCCTTTTAGCCTCCTCAATATCCATATTTGAAAAAGACGGCATTTAAAACAAATCCTTTAATAACGGCAGCATTTCAAACATTTTTAAAATTCGGATTGCCGTATCTGCCTTATTTCTGTTTTCGGGAGAAAGATGCGGTTTAAGTGCCAATATCAAATCAGTGTTTTTATTTGAAGTTTTATTCATTCTGTCAAATATGCTTTTCGCTTTCATCATCATATTGAAATCATCACCATTGAAGCCCAAAGATGCAAGTGCATTTGAAGAACTGCTTTCTGCGGGTTTCGGTGCAGGTTTACTTTCTTCTAAGGCATCTTCACCTAAAATGGAGGAAGCAACGCCTTTTAGCATATTAATATCATCCGATGAAAGGCTTGCAATAATATCGTTTAAATTATCCATATCTTATCCTTTTAATAAATTTTTAAGAAGCTCCTTTGCTTCGGGAGTTGAAAGCAGTTTTTCGGCTGCACCTTTATCACTTAAAACAGATTTCAGCTTTTGAGATGCTTCGCCTGAAAGATTTTTNCCNATAAAATCATCNAGTTTTCCTTTATCTGCCGCNGCTTTCATCTGATTTACATCAACACCTGCTTTCTTGGANGCNTTTTTCATTATTTTTTTCATTTGTTCTTCACTTAAATTCATTTTNCTGTTGTGTTCCCCTTTCATATTTTATATAATAAACTTATCTGATTTATAATATGATAAANAAGAGGAAGATATGAATGAGATTAATAGCGATATCTGATATTCACGGAAGAAAGGGCAATCTTTTCGACATTGTAGACAAACATATTGAAGAAGCAAAATATTTTCTTTGCCTTGGAGACTGCAACAGCGGTGATGATTTTGATGATGTAACTCACTTTTTCGGAAAGGATTTGCATTTGATTACAGTAAGCGGAAACACGGATTGGTATTCTTCTGAGCCTGCTACAAGGGAATTCACACTTGAGGGAAAAAGAATAATGCTCTGCCACGGGCATACCTTTAATGTTAAGCAGACCTACATCACTTTAGCACACGAAGCTAAAAACAGAAATATTGACCTTGCACTTTTTGGTCATACCCACGAGCCGCACATCAGCATAGAAAACGGCGTTTATCTTATGAACCCCGGCTCTGTTTCAAACGGCAGTTACGGAATTATTGATATAAGCGAAAATGAAATAAAATGTAAAAATGTAAAAATCTAAAGGAGAAGCATTATGATACTTGAAACCCCTGAGGTTAACCTGTACTATGAAAAATGCGGAAGCGGTCAGCCGCTGATTATGCTTCACGGAAGCGGTGAGGACTGCACCATATTCAAAAAAGCGATTTCTGTTTTAAAAAATCATTTCACCGTTTATGCTATTGATACAAGAAATCACGGCAAAAGCTCTAAGGTTTCTGAGCTTCATTATGAGGATATGGCAAATGACGTATATGAATTTATAACAAGGCTTAATCTTGAAAAGCCGATTGTTTACGGCTTCAGTGACGGCGGAATCATTGCTCTTATTCTTGCACTTAAGCATCAGGAACTGCTTTCAAGAATTATTATAAGCGGTGTAAATACACAGCCAAGCGGACTGATGGGCTGGCAAACAGCAATGTACAAATTTGCATATTTCTTTTCAAGAGCAAAACGAATTAAGGTTATATTAACAGAGCCTAATATTTCAAGCGAGGAACTAAAAACAATAAAAATACCCGTTGATATGACGGGCGGAAGCAACGATATGATTAAGCAATCGCATTTCAAGGAAATTGCAGATAACATTCCAAACAGCACATTAACCATTTTTAAAAACGAGCTTCACGGAACCTATATTGTGAACAGCACAAAAATAGCAGATTATATTTTAAAGGTTTGCAATAAATAATTCAGAAAAAATCCCCTATGATTTCACATAGGGGATAATTTTTTTGCTCTTATTCAAAAGTAAATTCGCCGTCTTTAAAATCAACAGTGCATTTACTGTTTGCTGTAATTTTTTCTTCAAGGATAAGTTCGGAAAGCGGGTCTTCAATCTTTTGCTGAATGGCACGGCGAAGCGGTCTTGCACCATACACCTTATTAAAGCCTGCTTCTGCAAGAGCCGAAACAGCTTCATCGGTAAATACAATATCAATATCCATATCCTTAAGACGCTTTTCAAGGGATTTAAGCATTCTTTTGGCAATTTCCTTAATATCATCTTTTTCAAGCTGATTGAAAACAATGATTTCATCAATTCTGTTAAGGAATTCAGGCTTAAAGGTTTTCTTTAAATCCTCCATAACAAGCGTTTCAATATCAAGATTTCCGCCCTCTCCTCTACCAAAGCCGAGCGAGGTTTTATGATTTGTTATCTTTGACGCACCGACATTTGATGTCATAATAATAATTGAATTCTTGAAAGACACCTTTCTGCCCTGCGAATCTGTTAAAACACCATCCTCTAAAATCTGAAGAAGCATATTGAACACATCTGTATGCGCTTTTTCTATTTCATCAAAAAGAACAACAGAGTATGGTTTTCTTCTGATTTTTTCAGTGAGCTGACCGCCCTCATCAAAGCCGACATATCCGGGAGGTGCACCAATCAATTTAGATACGGTATGCTTTTCCATATATTCGCTCATATCAAGTTTAATGATAGCATCTTCGTTGCCGAACATAGCTTCTGCAAGCGTTTTGCAAAGCTCTGTTTTACCAACACCTGTTGGACCGAGGAAAATAAAAGAACCCAAAGGTCTGTTTGGATTTTTAAGACCCACTCTGCCACGGCGGATTGCTTTTGCAATTGAAGAAACCGCCTTATCCTGACCAACAATTCTTTCGTGCATAATCTGTTCCATATTAAGCAGTTTTTCGCTTTCCTCTTTCGTTAACTGATTAACAGGAATGCCTGACCACGAGGATACAACAGATGCAATATCCTCTGTGGATATTTCCTTAACATCATGAGAAGAACTGTTTTTCCATTTTTCTTTTTCCTCATCAAGAAGCGTTTGAAGTTCCTTTTCCTTATCACGGATTTTAGCCGCATTTTCAAAATCCTGACTTCTTACGGCATCTGCCTTTTCCTCTTTGAGCCTTTTTATCTCATTTTCCATTTCCTTTAGGTTTGGCGGAGCTGTAAAGGCTTTTAGCCTTACACGGGATGCCGCCTCATCCACAAGGTCTATTGCTTTATCGGGCAGAAAGCGGTCTGCAATATAGCGTGAACTCATTTTAACCGCAGTTTCAATGGCTTCATTTGTGATTTTCACCTTATGATGTGCTTCGTATTTATCACGAAGTCCCTTTAAAATTTCAATCGTTTCCTCTTCGGTAGGCTCACCAACCATAACGCTTTGAAAACGGCGTTCGAGAGCGGCATCCTTTTCAATATTCTTTCTGTATTCATCAATAGTTGTTGCACCGATAACCTGTATTTCTCCTCTTGCCAGAGACGGCTTTAATATATTTGCCGCATCAACCGCACCCTCAGCAGAGCCTGCACCCATAATGGTATGCACCTCATCAATAAACAAAATAACATCCTTTGATTTTTTAACTTCGTCCATTGCCTTTTTGATACGTTCTTCAAAATCACCACGGTATTTTGTGCCTGCAACCATTGAGGTTAAATCAAGTGCAACAATTTTTTTGTCAGAAAGCAGATCAGGTACTTCTTCCTGAACAATTTTCAGGGCAAGACCCTCTGCAATAGCCGTTTTACCAACACCCGGTTCACCGATAAGGCACGGGTTGTTTTTTGTTCTTCTTGAAAGAATCTGAACAACTCTTTCAATCTCTTTATCTCTGCCTATAACAGGGTCTATATTCCCATCTCTTGCGGCTTCCGTTAAATCCTTTCCGAATTCATCAAGCGTTGGAGTTGAGCTTTTTCCTTTTTTCGTATTCTTATTATTACTTTTAAAGCTATCCTCAGTTTTTCCAAGAGAGGAGCAAACCTCTTCAAGAAGCGAATGCTCATCTACACCGCAGATGTTCAGAAAATTCACTGCATATGAATCATTTTCACGAAGCAGTGAAAGCAGGATATGCTCTGTACCGACAAAGGAATTCAGCATTCCCCTTGCAATCTGAAAGCTGACCTCAATAATTCTTTTGCTTCTTGGGGTAAAATCATCAGGTGAAAGGCGTGTTGGTGTTCCAACTCCGATATTCTCTTTAATTAACTTTTCAATTTTATTAAGGGAAACACCCTTTTCATCAAGAAGAAGTGCCCCAACACCTGTTCCCTCTTTCAGGATTCCAACAAGTATATGCTCTGAACCAACATACGTATGCCCAAAATTTTCTGCCGCTTTAATCGCAAGATTTAAAACATCATTTGCTTTTTGCGTAAAACTATTAAATCTATACATTATATATTCCTCCTATAAGAGGAACAGTTTCCTCTTATTTTAGTTTATTTCTTATCACTTCTGCTCTGATTTTAGAGGATAATTCAGGCGTATCCTCGCTTTCGTTATCTGAAAGCACTGTGCCGTCTGCAAGATTGTGAATCAGATAGTCTGCATTAAACATATCCTCTTCAAAAAATCCAAGCGAAATACCAAGGCGAACATCAGAAATAAGTTCTATAAATTCCCCAAAATCAAGACGCCTTGCCATTTTTAGTGTGCCCATACTTCTGTATAATTTATCCTCCCACGATTCGCTATTTTTAATTACATCGCGAAGATTTCTTTCCTGCCTTATAATTTGAGAGGCAACAGCATTGATATTATCAATCGCCGCCTTTTCGGTTATGCCCATTGAAATCTGATTTGAAAGAAGATAGAATGCACCCTTTTCGCTGTATAACGAGCGGAGGGAAAGCCCAAGTTTTCCAACCATTGACGCAAGACGTGATATACCGCCGTTTGCCTGAATTGCGGGCAAATGAAGAGCAACCGATACTTTAAGACCTGTGCCGAGGTTGATGGGGCTTGCTGTTAAAAATCCAAGCCTTTCATCAAAGGCAATCGGCAAATTATGGATAAATACATTATCAATTTTATCTGCAATGCTGTATGCCTGCTCTGTTGAAAGCCCACCGGAAAATACATTAATTCTGATATGATCCTCTCCGCAAAGCATAACAGAGGCAGATTCATCAGAAGAAAGAAGAAACGTTCCCTTTTCCTTTGCAAATTCCGCACTGATAAGCTGTTTTTCAGCATAGGAAACCGCTTTTACAGGTGATAAAGAAGACAAATCAATGATATTAAAATCGCCTGCCATATCAGAATTCTTTACACTTGCATAAAGTTTTTTTACTGTATTCTTCTTTATTTCTCTGCTCATTCTGTTTTTAAATGGAGTGTCATTCAGATTGCGGGCAAGCCTTACCTTTGAAAACAAAACAACATCATTATCTGCTCCGCCGCCGTTATACCATTTCGCCATTTTCTTATCCCTCCAACTCTTTAATCCTATCACGAAGCTGGGCTGCATCTTCAAATCTCTGCTCTTTAACCGCCTGCTTCAAGTCTTCTTTTAAGCTCTGCACTGTATCCACAGCCGTTTCGGTTTTATCTGTATCATCCACAGTATAAGTAACATTTTTACCTACGTGCTTTGTTTTTCCGTGAATTTTAATGATGGACGATTCCAGTTTATCCTCAAACTTCTGATAGCAGTTTGCACAGCCTACAGAACCGTTTTTAACAATATCGTTAAAAGACGAACCGCAGCAATCACATCTTTCAACACCCGAAAGCACATTCATTGCAGGAATGCCTGCTCCAAGCAGATTTCCAAAGAAGGTATCTGCAAAAAAGCTTTCAGCAGAGAATTCCTCTGCAACGCCAAACTTTGCCGCACATTCACTGCAAAGATGCATTTCTGTTTTATTTCCGTTTATATTCTTTTTAATATGTGTTGTAGCTTCCCTTTCCTTGCAATGCTGACACATCATAGTACATCAATCCCTTCTTAATCAATATATGCTAATAGCATTTGTTTAAACTGCTTTGCCCTTATAGAGTTTTTGACCTCAGCAGGCAGACCTCTTAAATTACTGTCTGCTATTGCGGCAGCAAGCAGTTTTGCTGTTTTATCATCAATCAAATTCTGATAATTCAGATTATATATATTGGCTTTTGCCGAACGTTCGTCTATCGAACTGCCTATACTGTTTATCAAAGCAACAATGGCTGAATTTTTATTATCTGCCCTTGTTATATAAATACAGCCTCCGCCTCCACGTCTGCTTTCTATTCTATAACCCTGTTCGGGTGTAAATCGGGAAGTAATCACATAATTTATCTGGCTTGGCACACAGCCAAGCTGAGAAGCCAAATCGTTTCTTTGAATTTGAATGGTGCTGTTATCATCATCAAACATATCAAGAATCATATCGGCAATGATATCTGTCATTCTCACTTTTCCGTCACTTTCCTTTCCAAGTCTTTGTTTGCCAAATTTACTTTTGACTTTGACTTTCTTTGACTTTCAATTGTAATATTAGCACAAAGGTCAAACAAAGTCAAGAATTATTTTTGTTGGCTTAAAATCTTATGGGTTGTATAGGTTGTTTGTTAAATTAGGAAATTTAATTAAAATAGTAGCATAATTTATCTATCCGCTTAACATCAATTTTTCTTTTTGCCCAAAATTTGCATACACAATCAAATCCGCCGTCTTTTGAAACAATGTAATACTTCTTTTTCGGATTTTCTTTTATGCAGGCACCAAGATAAGATACAAGCTGAAAATCAAGGGCATTCTTTTTTCCTGTTTCTGCTTTAATATATATCTTTTTTACAGAAACACTTTCAAGTTCTTGATGTAATTCCATTGTTAAATGAGAAGCATTTTCGCTGTAAAAAAATACAATTTCATCATTTCTTTTCAAACCAAGAAGAGATATACCATCAAGCATACCTCCGCTTTCATTTTCATAATCAATCAAAAAACAAGCCATTACCTATCCTAATTCCTAACATAAAAAATGCACAGCCGAAGCTGTGCAATAAAATGCGTACCTCAACTGTCGCCAAACAAATTCCAATTAGACCAATACAAGCAAGTGGAAATAAAGCACGCATTTTTAACAATGTTAAAAACACTTGCGTATCATCTAATTATTGAATTTGTTTGGCAAAATCAGTATAGCATTATTGAATTTTAAAGTCAATAAAAAAGCGGACGAGCAATGCTCGTCCCTACAAAATCAAGAAAAATACACCCGAGCATTTCTGCCCGAGTGTATCTTTGGTTCAATTAGTTACAACCGCAACCGCATCCGCAGTCGTTGTTATTGTTGAAACCACCGCAGAGGAGAAGGATTATAATGAGAATAATAATCCAAGAAGAACCGCCGCAACCGTTATTGCATCCGCAACCCATTAGCCGTACCCCCTTTCGCTTTTCTAACTCATACTATGAAAAGCAAAAAGAAGTGTTACAACAATACGAAAAAATAACAAAAGGCTCCCTCTGATGAGGGAGCCTTTTTATAATTAAATAACTGTTCCGCCGTTTACGGACAAGTTCTGCCCTGTTATATAGCCATTTTCTGCAAGAAAAAGAATAGCAGAAGCAACCTCTTCAGCTGAGCCAAGACGTTCAAGCGGTACTTCCTCAGCAAGTTCTTCCTTACTGAACATAGCATTCATTCTTGTATCAATAATACCCGGAGAGACACAATTTACTGTTACACCGCTTGGTGCAAGCTCCTTAGCCAGTGCCTTTGTTAAACCAATAACCCCTGCCTTGCTCATGGAATAAAGCGTTTCGCAGGAAGCACCAACCTCGCCCCACATTGAAGAAACATTAATGATAGAGCCGCTATGTTTTTTTATCATCTGCATAGCTGCAAACTTACTGCAAAAATAAACTGCCCTTTCATTTACATTCATAACGCTTTCATAATCTTCGGCAGTTACATCATTAATCATTTTAATAAGGCTTACGCCTGCATTGTTCACAAGAACGTCAATATCAGAAACCTCATTAAAAAGATTTTCAATATCAGCAATACTGCTTAAATCACATTGGGTAGCAGTTATGCCGTTAAAATCAGGAGCAGTTTTATGATATGTTATATAAACATCATATCCTTTTTCCTTAAAAAGAAGAGCTGTTGCCTTTCCAATTCCCGTTGCTCCGCCTGTTATCAATACCTTTTTCATATTATCACCTGATGATATTCTAACATATAAGGTTGTTTTTTTCAATTAACTATGTTACAATTGCAGAAGGTGATAACTATGGAAAGAGAATTTTATACAATTTCAGTTTATGTAGACAAGGATGAAAACTTAATTGGTATCCCTTGCGGTGAAAGTGAAAAATACGGCATTGCGGATATAGATACTGTTATGCTTTTAAAACCTCCATATTCCGCAAAAGAGGTTGAAAAGTTTATAGACAAGGTGATTGACGCCTGCTACACGAAAAAGCATAATGATGAAAGCCCTGTTTCTACAATAGAAAAATACACAAAGAAAAAGGGATTTGTTGAAGCAACTGCTGATTTAACCCTTATTTCTATCGTTAAAACAAAGGAAACCTATTCCATTATGCCAACCTTTAACGATTATGAAAAAGGTCCGCTCTGCATTGATGATGATGAAAGAATTGTTCAGGTGAATTACAAAGAGGGCGAGCTTTATGAACATATCCACGATATTATCATGGTATACGTTAAGGCAAATGCTTTCTATAAGGAAATAGCAGAGCTTGAAGAAGAAAAGAAAAATAAAGTACAGTAATACAATGAAAAGCAGTCACAATGTGGCTGCTTTTTTATATTAGAAGTACACTTTCTGCAATCTGATTGCACAAATCTTCATAGGTTATTCCAACAGCAANGGCTTCCTGCGGCAAAAGGCTTGTTGGCGTCATNCCGGGAAGNGAATTCGCNTCAAGAAAATATATATCATTNTTNTTATCAACAATAAAATCTATTCTTGAATAAAACTTNAGATGCAGTAATTTATGTATCTTCTCTGCCGTTTTCTGCANTTNATCAGAAANGCTTTTNGGNATATCGGCAGGGCAGATTTCATTTGTTAANCCCTGTTGATATTTATTTTTATAATTATAAAACTCATTATTNTTCGGTATGATTTCAATAACGGGCAGTGCTTTATCNTTTAAAATACCAACCGAAAATTCCCTGCCNCAAATNTTTTCTTCAATCANAATATCGTTATCATATTTTTTNGCTTCGTGAATGGCAACATCANANTCTTCTGCATTTTCAACNATTGANATGCCGATACTTGANCCTGCACCNAANGGCTTGACNACNCACGGAAANCNNANGGAATTATCCTTATGATTNAAGCACCANTTTGCTGTTNTGATATGATTTGCAGACACCAAAACNTTAGATAAATGCTTATTCATTGAAAGCAGNCAGCCATCATATNCCGANCCCGTGTATTTTATTTTATATAAATCAAGAACAGATTGAAGNTTTCCGTTTTCTCCCACATCTCCNTGAAGAGCAAGAAAAACNATATCTGCCATTTNNCANCATTTCAAAACATTTTTGCCGATATATGCTTCTGNTTTTTTCAATTNGGCTATATCAGGGGCAGTTTCAGGCACTATGTAATCTTCAATTTCGCANACATTNTNTGTAAAGNAAATATCCTTTACATCTTCAATNCCNTCATACAAATCAAGCACAGCAACCTTATTNCCCTTTGAANTCAANGCTTTTGCAATTTTTGATGCTGAGGAAAGCGAAACATCNCTTTCAGGGCTTAAGCCCCCTGCNAAAACTAAAATCTTCATANNATTAAACCTTTCTTTNTTCGTTTGATTTCATTATATTCGTATTATTTGAATTTAAAATTTCAATATGTGCTTTACAATATGCAAATCGTGCTTTATAATCAAAAATATGGAAATGATGTATGACATNGATGCCGAATACGGCAAAAGAGGATATTTAAAGGAAAATTACAGAATATTTAATATAAAGGATTTCTGCAAGCAGGATTTTGAATTNCATTATCACGAATTTGAAAAGCTNGTTCTTTTCAAAAGCGGNAANACNTCTTACATAATCGAGGGTAAGGAATATANTCTTAAGCCTTATGATATTCTGCTTGTTGGCANAGGTGATATTCACAAACCCATTGTAAGCAGAGAGGAAGAATACGAAAGAATNATTGTTTGGATAAACAGNGATTATATAAAAAACAACGCTCTGCATCACTGCTTTTCNAAAGCAAANGAAAANGGGCAATATCTTTTAAGGCTTCCTGAAAACACAGCTAAGGANATATTTGATTTAGCGGATAAATTCAATGCTGAAANGGATGAATTCGGATANGAGCTNATGCGGGAAACGATTTTTCTTCAGCTTATGATTATGATNAACCGTGCATCTGAAAAATANGATGATATNCGNATTGAATACAAAAGNGATAANCANACGGACAGNATTATTGAATATATAAACAAAAACATTTTTGATGATTTATCCGTAGATAAAATANCAAATNANTTTTTCATCAGCAGATATTATCTGATGCANAANTTNAAAAAGATTACNGGAAAAACNATTTANNCNTATATNAATTCAAAANGNCTTATGCACGCGGCAAATNTGATTGCAGANGGCTNTTCAGCNAAAACAGCCTGNTTTGAAAGCGGATTTCATAATTATTCCGTNTTTCTTAAAGCATTTAAAAAGGAATTCGGCTGTGTTCCTACNNATTACAGGCAAAAAGAAAAGATGTAAAGCAANAANGCTTTACATCTTTTTTACTGTATACTNTTAAATTAAATNGAATGAATAAGATTNGGAAGNTTCGCAATAGCTGTTGGAACNCCGCCNAAAATCTTGCATACACCCTTGAATGTGCTTTCNTCATCATTGAGAATNTGNANAAGNCCCTCTGCCATTTTAGGGCTGAACACACCCATAGACATTGAGATAAAGTTTCNCATAGGAATNTGAACTGCCATNGCCTGAAGCATNGCACCNTCNCCCGTTTCAGCACCTGCAAACTTAGTGATAACGCTTTGTATCAATCTGCCTATTCTTCCGCCCCATTTNGTATGNGANGCATCATCAAGGCAGTTATAAATTGTNATTTTAGCTGTTGTATCTCTTTCNGCAGACGGAAGCTCCTGNCCGTAAACAGCNGCCCACTGCTCNCCCTTCATTTCATTGATATCCGCCGTNTAATATGCAGGNGCANTTTCCTTATAATTCGGAACTTCNGCNTCAACTGTTGAAACAACATTNACTGTTTCTGAAAGTCTGATATCACGGCTTGAAGCACCAACTAAAANATCAAACGCACCNGTTTCAACNTGCCAATCACCAAGATTAACATTGTAATAAGCNAAAGCACGCTTTCCAAGTGAAAGAGAAACCTCTTTCTCCTCCCCTGCTTTAAGNAATACCTTTGTAAATGCACGAAGCTCTTTTTCAGGTCTGAAAATNGTTGTTTCCTTATCTGCAACATAAACCTGAGCAATTTCAGCTCCGTCAACANTGCCTGTATTNTTAATCTTNAATGAAACNGTTACNGTTTCATCATCCTTGATTTCGCTTGCNGAAAGNTNGATNTCGCTGTATTCAAAGGTTGTGTATGAAAGNCCANAGCCGAATGGGAAAAGAACATCCTTTTTCGCAGTATCNTAATAACGATANCCNATATAAANGCTTTCCTTATGCTCTGAAATAACAGGAGCNCCCGGATANTTNCCGTAAACAGGATTTTCCTCAAATGAAAGCGGATANGTTTCAGCCGTTTTACCGCTTGGATTAACCTTGCCCNTAAGGATATTTGCAACNGCNGAACCGCCTGCCTGACCGCTTAANCCCATATTAAGAAGAGCNTTNACATCATTTATCCAAGGCATATTNACAACNGAACCGCCTGCAAGAACAACAACTGTATTCGGATTAGCCTTAACAATTTCCGAAACAAGAGCGTTATGAGAAGCAGGCATATCAATATTATCTCTGTCATATCCCTCTGCTTCAAACTCTTCNGTTAAGCCNATAAATACAAGNGCAACATCGGCNGCCTTTGCNGTGCTAACTGCTTCTGCAACAAGCTCTGCATCCGTTTTTCTGTTTTTATCTTTCTTTGTTGGAGCAGCCTTGTAATAGCCCTGTGCATATGTAACNTCTGCTCCAAGNTCAACTAAGCTGTCATAAGCATTATCAAGCTTTGTTGGATTGATAACAGATGAGCCTGCACCCTGAAAACGAGGTGCTTTAGCCATTTCACCGATAACAGCAATTTTAGCATCACNCTTAAGNGGAAGAATATNGTCNTCATTNTTAAGAAGCACCATTGANCCNTCTGCAACCTTTCTTGCAACAGCNTGATGCNCTTCAANATCATATTTNTAATCCNNTTCAAGAGCAGGCTTTGATTTAANAATTAAATCAACAACATTATCCACTCTTTCATCAAGCACNGCTTCATCAAGAACGCCGTTTTCAACAGCNGCAATAATTCTTTCTGAATTCANNGTGCCTGAGGAAGGCATTTCCAAATCTGTGCCNGCTTNCAAGCCGGGAACTCTGTCTACCGAAGCACCCCAGTCTGTTACGAAAAGGCCTTNAAAACCCCATTCCNCTCTTGCAACCTTATTCTGAAGCCAATCATTNTGAGAAGCATAAACGCCGTTAATTCTGTTGTAAGAATTCATAATNGTCCACGGCTGNGCTTCCTTAACNGCAATTTCAAAAGCAGGNAAATANATNTCTCTCATNGTGCGTTCATCAATAACNTCATTGATAATCATACGGAANGCTTCCTGAGAGTTACANGCAAAGTGCTTTAANGAAGTGCCNATTCCTTTAGACTGACAGCCNTTGATAAGNCCNGCNGACATTTTNCCTGCAAGAAGCGGATCTTCNGAAAAATANTCAAAGTTTCTTCCGCAAACNGGGGAACGCTTAATATTCGTACCCGGTCCAAGAATAACAGAAACCTTTTCCTGNAAACATTCCTCTGCAAGAGCCTCNCCCTCTTCCTTTAAAAGCTCTTCATCCCAAGAGCAGGCAGAGGTTGCNGCAGGGGGCATACAGGTTGCAGGATAGGAATTTCCAAGNCCAACNCCCTTNCCCTGTGGGTTCTGCTTACGCAGACCGTGAGGNCCGTCTGTAATCATAATTTTAGGAAGCCCCAAATCCTCAGCTTCTTCAAGATGCCAATAATCATAGCCCGAAACAAAGTCTGCCTTTTGNTTAAGGCTCATTTTTTCAACTATATCTTTATGTTTCATAAATTTTACCTCCATTTATCATACNTTTATTATATATNAAATACGCCGTTNATACAAGCAAAAAAATAGCCGCTCGATACTTTTATCGAACGGCATCTTTAAAATTCAATTATTTTTTTAAAAATTTAGTTAATTCAAGAGCGGCATTAATATCACCATCAACCTTGAGCTTTCCTGTTGTAAANGCGATAATAGGATCAAGCTTTCCGTTGATAAGNTTAATAAGATTTGTGCCGTTCATAATTAAGATGGCATTTCTGTCATAATATTCATACGGCTCAACATTTACCTTACCATCCTTGATTTCAACATAGAATATTCCGCTTACTTTGCCCTCAACATTAAACTGATATGCAAGAGTTCCCGGAACAGAGCTTACATCTACATCCTTAAATCTGTTTCTAACGGTTTCAACGATTGATTCATAAGTCATTGCCACAACAAAAGACCTCCCAAATTTTATTATACATTTATATTAACATATAATAAAATCATATTCAACAATTTATTGTTGCGGCTTTCAAAATTTTTTTATCAGTACAATTTAAAAATATAAATAATCAATCCGTATAAAACCGAGCTTCCAACACCATAAACAATTACAGGGCCCGCAATGGAAAACATCTGAGCAGCTGTGCCAAGCACCATACCCTCGTGCTTAAATTCAAGAGCAGGAGAAACAACTGAATTTGCAAAGCCTGTTATAGGAACAACCGTGCCTGCTCCTGCATGGCGGGCAATCTTATCAAAGATACCGATACCTGTTAAAATTGCGGTTATAATAATGATAATGCTTGGAGTTGCAATTTTAACTTCTTTTTCGTTAAGCCCTGCATTTTGAAAAACCATATTTAAAAGCTGAGCAAATGTACATATAAGTCCGCCTATCAAAAATGCTTTAATACAATTTAAAATGATAGGAGAATTCGGGCTTGCTTTGTCTGCCATTTTGCTGTATTCGTCTTTACTGATACTCATTTATTAACACCTCATTAAGTATTATTTAATATATGTTAACAAATATACAAATCTCTTGACAATTTATATAATAATTTGTAATATAGAGCTATACTTATAGTAAAGGAATTAAAATTATGCACCTTATAGATGTAAGAGATGTTTATAAAATATACAATCCCGGTGAAAATCAGGTTAATGCACTTGACGGTGTTTCCATAACCATTGATGAGGGTGAATTTGTTGCTATCATCGGTCAATCGGGTTCAGGTAAATCAACGCTTATGAATATGCTCGGCTTGCTTGATACGCCAACAAGCGGTGAGTATTATATTAACGGAACTCTGCTTGACGATTTAACGGATGATCAAATGAGTGAAATCAGAAATAAGCAGATTGGCTTTATCTTTCAGGGCTTCAACCTTATTGCTTCATTGAATGCAATTGAAAATGTTGAGCTTCCGCTTGTTTACAGAGGAATTTCAAAAGCTGAAAGAAGAGAGATTTCAGAAGCGGCTTTGAAAAAGGTTGGTCTTGAAAAAAGAATGCACCATCTGCCCGCTGCTCTTTCGGGAGGTCAGCAGCAAAGAGTTGCCGTTGCAAGAGCAATTGCCGCAGCACCGCCTGTTATTCTTGCAGACGAGCCAACAGGTAATCTTGACACACGCTCAACAAAAGATGTTATGCAGATTCTTCATAATCTTAAGGATGAGGGCAGAACGGTTATCGTTATCACCCACGATAATGAAATTGCTGAACAGGCAGAACGTGTTATTCGTATCCGTGATGGCAGAGTTGTTGAGGATTACATCAACCCTGGATATGAGGAAAAATACGGAAGAGAATCTAAAAAAGATAATAAAAACCCAATTGATGAAGGTTAAAAAGAATAAATCACCTGCTTATTGTAAAAAATATAGCAGGTGATTTTTTGTTTTTACAAAAAATCAAATTGTATTGACCTCAAAATTTGCCTATGGCATAATTTTGAGATGTCTAAATTCACATCACGCCTTATCTGGCTACTGTAAGGAATTTGTGATTTTTGATTACTATTGTAGCCAGAAAGGCTATGTGAATAATTATGATATTTTTAAAAGCATTTATTATAGGCGGATTAATCTGTGTAATCGGTCAGCTTCTGATTGATTTAACAAAGCTTACCCCTGCAAGAATACTTGTACTTTTCGTTTGTCTTGGTGTTCTCTTCGGCGCATTCGGATGGTATGATAAACTTGTTGACTTTGCAGGTGCAGGCGCAACCATTCCATTAACGGGCTTTGGAAACGCACTTGCAAACGGCGTTAAGGAAGCCATACAAAAGGACGGATTTATCGGCATTATAACGGGTGGCTTTTCAGCCTGTGCAGGCGGCGTAACCGTTGCCGTTCTTTCAGGACTGATTGTTTCATTAATAGCAAAGCCAAAGGATAAAGGATAAACAAAAAAGGAACAGTTTAACACTGTTCCTTTTTCTTTTTATAAAAATAAGGGCCACACCAACCATCTTCGTGTGTGCGTGAATATGCCCAAGAAAAATCTTCTGCCGTTATAACAAAATCACACCAGCCAGCAACGTAATTACATAAATCAATGATATCCTGCTCATCTAAATCTTCTGCATTCTTTAGTTTTACTGCAAATCTTTTATTTGCCTCAAAAACAAGAGTGCAGTTCTCTTTTCTTAATTTATTAAATTCATCCGTTGGGTTTTCCATTGTTTCAACAAGTTCAAAACTGAAAAGATGCCAAAGATAATCACCGCAATCAGTACAAACACTATAAGCCTTTTCTTTTATAGAAGCACTTACATTCTTAGGAAGAATATTATCTATCCACAACTTTTTATACTCTTTCGTTTCTTTGTCATTTAATATTTCATAGCTCAATCCTGTATTAAATTTTAAATATTCTAATTCTTTAATAAGCTCTTCTTTTTTTAGTTCATAGCCTTTTTTAACTTCATCAACAAAATCTTCCCATTTCATTTGCTATTTCTTCCTTTAGGAGTTTCTTTATAATTAATATAACATATAACACATTTTTGCACAACAAATATTGTATTGTTATAATTAATTTACATTCAAAACACTTTATGATATGATATATAAAATTGTTTCAGCGGGGTGAGAAAATGAAAAAGATTGTTGTTGGCGTATTAGCACATGTTGACTCTGGAAAAACTACGCTTTCCGAAGCATTATTATATCAATCAGGAAGCATAAATAAACTTGGACGAGTAGACCACAGGGATTCTTTTTTAGACACATTTTCTCTTGAACGTGACCGCGGAATAACGATTTTTTCAAAACAGGCTGTTTTGAAATACAAAGACACGGAATTCACCTTGCTTGACACACCGGGGCATGTTGATTTTTCTGCTGAAACCGAACGAACACTGCAAGTGCTTGATTACGCAATTTTAGTAATCAGCGGAACAGACGGTATTCAGAGCCATACACAGACGCTTTGGAAATTATTATCCAAATACAATGTTCCCTGCTTTATTTTCATAAACAAAATGGACTTGGATGGTGCAGACCAAGACCGCATTTTAACTGAACTTAAAGCAAAATTCAATGACGGATGCGTTGATTTCGGTTGCAGTAATCAATCAGATTTATATGAAAACATTGCTGTATGCGATGAAAAACTTTTAAATCAATATTATGAAAATGAAACCTTAAACAAAAACGATATTATAAATTGCATTAAAGAAAGAAAAATATTTCCCTGTCTTTTTGGTTCGGCATTAAAGCTGAACGGTGTTGAGGAATTTTTAGACTGCTTATATGATTACACAACAATGCCTAAATACACAAATGAGTTTGCAGGCAAGGTTTATAAAATCTCAGAAGATAAAGGACAGCGGTTAACTTTCTTAAAAGTTACAGGCGGAAGCCTTAAGGTTAAAGAAATTCTGAAATCAGACAAGAATAAAAATTCTGAAAAGGTAAATCAGATAAGAATTTATTCCGGAGAGCGGTTTTCAACGGTTGATGAAGCCGTTGCAGGTACGATTTGTGCTGTAATGGGAATTACCTTTACACAGTCGGGAGACGGCTTAGGTACTGAAAAAAACAGCAGTTTACCTGTCTTAGAGCCTGTGCTTACATACAAATTGAATTTACCCGATACGGTTGATGCACATACAGCACTTGCCAAAATGAAAATACTTGAAAACGAAGATCCACAGTTAAAGGTTGTATGGAATGAACGGCTCAGCGAAATTCAAATTCAGCTTATGGGCGATATTCAGCTTGAGGTTCTTCAAACGATTATTCGTGAACGTTTTGGAATAGAAGCAACTTTCAGCAAAGGCAACATCATATATAAAGAAACCATATCCGACAAGATTGAGGGTATCGGTCATTTTGAGCCATTAAGACATTACGCCGAAGTTCATCTTTTGATGAAGCCTGCTAAAAGAGACAGCGGACTGATTTTTAAAGTTGACTGTAAAGAAGAAATACTTGACAAGAATTGGCAAAGGCTTATATTAACTCACCTTTATGAAAAAACACATATCGGTGTTTTAACAGGCTCGCCGATAACGGATATGGAAATTACACTTGTTTCGGGCAGAGCTCATGCCAAGCATACCGAGGGTGGAGATTTCAGACAGGCTACCTACAGAGCTGTGCGGCAGGGACTTCGTTCTGCAAACAGCATTTTGCTTGAGCCGATTTATGAATTTGAATTGGAAGTTCCAACAGAAAATATAGGCAGAGCAATGACGGATATTCAGCGGATGTTCGGAAACTTCAATCCGCCTGAAACAATCGGCGAATTTTCGGTTATCAGCGGTACGGCACCCGTTTCAACTATGTATGATTATTCAAGGGATGTTATGCAGTACACCCACGGCAGAGGAAAGCTGATGTGCAGTTTAAAAGGCTACGAGCCTTGCCACAACACGGACGAGGTCATCCAAGAAATCGGATATGATTGTGATGGTGATACAGACAATCCTTGTGATTCCGTTTTCTGTTCGCACGGTGCAGGCTACAATGTGAAATGGAATGAAGTAAAAAGCCATATGCACCTGCCGAGTATATTATCTGCACCAAAAAGTGAATATGTTAACACGGAAAGCAAAATAACATTTTCAAATTATAAAGACAAAAGTAATCTTTTTGCTCTTGATAAAGAGCTTATGCAGATTTTTGAGCAAACCTATGGTCCTGTTAAAAGCCGTTCTAACAATCCCGCTCAAAGTCATTTCACTTTTACCGAAAGCACGGAAAAGAAAAAATATAAAGGTAAGAAAACACCGAACTATGACGGCAAAGAGTATCTGCTTGTTGACGGCTACAATGTTATTTTTTCTTGGAACAATCTTAAGGATATAACAACAGAAGATCTTGATGCAGCAAGAAATACGCTTATCAATATTCTTTGCAACTATCAGGGCTATAAAAGGTGTGAGGTCATTCTTGTTTTTGATGCGTACAAGGTTAAGGGCAATAACCGAGAGGTTGAAAAGGTAAACAATATAAATATTGTCTATACAAAGGAAGCTGAAACGGCGGATTTGTATATTGAAAAGGTATCACACGAGCTTGCAAAAAAGCATAGAGTCAGAGTTGTTACCTCTGATGCACTTGAACAGCTTATCATCCTCGGCAACGGTGCATTGCGTGTTTCTTCAAGAGAATTCCTTGCAGAAATTGAACAGGCAGA
This sequence comes from Clostridiales bacterium, assembly GCA_014799585.1. Classification (GTDB taxonomy): domain Bacteria; phylum Bacillota; class Clostridia; order Oscillospirales; family Acutalibacteraceae; genus Eubacterium_R. The sequence goes on from JAAVHU010000007.1 coordinate 28,938, forward strand.
AGAAGATATACGTGAAATCATTTCTCAAAGGCATTAGAAAAGGCACGGAATAATCCGTGCCTTTCTTATTTCAATTTAAAATCTGTTATTGATTTTCCTGTGCCTGTTATCAGAAAAATGGCTTGGAGAACAAGGATGATTACAGCAACAACTCTGACAGCAGTAATGATGGCATACAAGCTATCCACAAACTTTTTGAATGCTCCGAAAACTTTTATATTATTCTTTAAATCCATACTACACCTCCAAAAGCACTGCATGGGCAACACCGGGAATGGGATTTCCCTGCTTGCTTGAGGTTGGGGACATCAATGCACCCGTTGCAACAAAAAGCACTTTTTTCAGCTTATTTTTTTTCATTTTCTTCATAATATGAGAGCAAAGCACAGAGCCTGAACAGCCACAGCCCGATCCACCGCTGTTTACATCCTGCTCTTCAAGGTCATAAATGAGCAATCCGCAGTCTTTGTGTTGTTTTCTGATATCAACCCCATGTTCATTTTCCATAAGCTCATACAGAAGTTCAGAGCCCGTTAAGCCCAAATCTCCTGTTAAAATCATATCGTAATCAGACGGCTTGGTGTTTGTGTCCCTCAAAAATTCATATATGGTCTTTTCCGCAGCAGGTGCCATAGCCGCACCCATATTATTTGCATCTGTTATGCCCATATCACAGATTGTGCCGATTGATACTGCTTTGATTTTTATTCCGTCCCCCATGGAATGAATAACGGCAGAGCCTGCTCCCGTTACCGTCCACTGCGCGCTTGGCGGCCTTTGTCCGCCATATTCAAGCGGAAAGCGGAACTGCCTTTCAGACGAACAGAAATGGCTTGAAGTTGCCGCAACAACGCAATTTGCACCTGCATCCACAAGCATTGAACCGACGCTGAGCGAAAGTGCCATCGTTGAACAAGCACCATAAAGACCGATTGACGGTATCTGCAAATCCTTTATTGCAAACGCACTGCCCATACACTGATCAAGCAAATCACCGCTTAGAATAAAATCAACATCAGACGAGCTCACCTTTGCATTTGCAAGTGAACGAATAATTGCGTCATTCAGCATTGCCGACTCAGCAAGCTCATATGACTGCTGCCCCATTGTTGTATCTTCAAAAATTGCATCAAAATCAGAAGCAAGCGGACCTTCACCCTCTTTTTTACCGCAAACACCTGCCGAACCTGTTATGACAGGAGGATTATCAAAAAATATTGTTTTTCCTTTTATGTTCATAAAAAACACCTCGGTAATATCTTAACCGAAAAAATTGCATTTATTGTTTGCATTTTTAAAATTTTGTGAGATAATATGAAAGAAATGATAGGAGAAAAAATATGCAGAATTTTCATACACATACTTATAGATGCCATCACGCAAAAGGAACAGACCGTGATTACATTGAAGCAGCCATAAAAGCAGAATATACCGAAATCGGCTTTTCAGACCATGTTCCGTATCTATTCCCTACCGAGCATTATTCGGATTTTCGTATGAGGCCCGAAGAAACGGAAGAATATGTAAACAGTATCAGAGCCTTGCAAGAGGAATATAAGGATAAAATAAAAATCAGACTTGGATTTGAAGTTGAATACTATCCACAGCTTTTTGATAAATTGCTTAACTTTTTAAAACCATTTCATTACGATTATCTGATTCTAGGCCAGCATTTTACAGAAAATGAATATGATGAAAATGCATTTTACAGTGGTCACAAAACCAACAACATTGAAATATTAGACACCTATATTCAACAAACTTTGGACGCATTAAAAACAGGTGAGTTTTTATATTTTGCCCACCCTGATTTGATTAATTACACAGGCGATAAAAAGATTTATGAAGAAAAAATGCGTTATTTCGTTAAAGAGCTTAAGAAACTTAACATTCCGCTTGAATGTAATTTTTTAGGCTTTTGGGATAAAAGAAATTATCCGAATAAAACCTTTTGGAAACTTGTTGCAGAAGAGCAAAACCCTGTTGTTATCGGACTTGACGCACATCAACCCGAGGTTTACCTTGATAAAAAGAGGCTTGATGAAATGAAAAAATTTCTTGATGATTTAGGCATTGAGCCGATTGAATGTTTAGATGTAACAAAATAAAAACTGGCGGAAATAGATTCCGCCAGTTTTTCATTTTTAAATCATTTGTATTCGGTGAGATGTGTAATTTGATAATATAAAGGCTTATTTAATTGCAACGATTACAGAAAATTTTTGATAGGAATAAACACATTTTACAACCTTAAACTTACAAGTTTTTAACATATCTACTTCCTGTTCAACAGAGCATTCTCTATCTAATTTCCTGCGTTCTTTCCATAACTCTATATCTTTATTTGTTAATCCGCTATTAGCTAATTGATTTTCCCAATAAGTGTTAAACCAATTATTCATTTCTGGCTGACCGGCACAAAACTGGTCATAATTTATGAATACACCGCCACTCGGCAAATGGTCATATATTCTTGAAAATAACTTCTTTTTATCCATATCTTCTAAATGATGAATTGATAAAGCAGATATAACCGTATCAAAAATAGTATCAGGCAGTTTATCATTATAGTTTTCTACTTGATACGAAATATTTTCAATACTATCAAATCTTTTTCTGGCAACATTTAACATTTCATCAGCAATATCAACAAGCACATATTCAGAATTCGGACATTGCTGGTACCAAAAATAAGTTAATAGTCCTGTTCCTGCACCCAAATCTATAATTCGTTTTGGCTCATCTATATTTGAAATAATAAACTCTGTTGTATTCCTGTAAAAATCATCAAAGCAAGAAATAAATTTTCTACGATTATTATCATATTCTTCTGCAATCAAATTGAACTGATCTTCTATATTCATTTATCTTACTCTCCGTCAAAATTCCGATTTATCTGTTAATAAAATTATAATAGAAAATCAATCAAAGAACAATTTTGTTTTTCCATTGATTATTCTATATTTCCTAAAATCTCTTTTTGTTTTTTCTTACTAAAACTTTTAAGAACGAGATTATAAGACTTATCAAGCATTTCTTTCAGCAAATCATCAGGAACATTTCCATCTGCTTCTACTGAATTCCAATGCATCTTATTCATATAATATCCGGGAATAATATCTTCATACTGCTTTCTTAAAAAATCGCCCTCGCTTGGTTCAAGCTTTAAGGTTATATATTTCGGCTTATCGTTATCATCGAGACATACAGCGGCAAACATTTTATCCTCTATTTTATATCGAATCCAATTCCACTCTGCCTGCAAATCTTTTGAAACACCTGCTTTGCTTAGCAAGAATTCATCAATCCAATTATACTTCATTTGATACTCTCTTTCATATAAAACAAACGCCTTAACTCTTAAAATTAAGGCGTTTCATTTTTTATCCTAAAATTTCTTTTAAAACCTTTGTTACCTCTGCGGCGGGGGCTTTACCTCTTAACGCACGCATAGACTGACCGATAAGGAAATTGAAAGATGCTTCCTTACCGCCCTTATATTCATCCACTGCCTTCTGATTATTTGCAAGCACTTCATCAATAACAGCTTTGATTGCACCTGTATCGGAAACCATTTCCATATTGTTTTCCTTAACATAATCAGCAGGAATAACATCATTTTCAAACACAGCCTTAAACACCTTTTTAGCTGAATCACGGCTGATTTTATTGCCATTCAGAAGATTGATAACCTCACCGAGAGAATCCATACGGAAGCTCATATTTTCAGGCAAAAGCTGATTTTCATTCATCATTTTCATCAGCTCGCCCATAATCCAGTTGGCACTATCCTTTGGATTCTTAGTTATCTCAACTGTTCTTTCAAACAATTTAACATAAGCAACGGAAGAGAATATCATTGAAATATCATATTCGGAAAGGCCGAATTCAGACATATAACGCTCTTTCTTTGCCTCAGGAAGCTCAGGAAGATTTTCTTTAATACTATTTACATATTCATCAGTAAGCTGAACAGGAGGCAAATCAGGATCAGGGAAATACTTATAATCCTGTGCATCTTCCTTACTTCTCATTGCATAAGAATAGCCTTTTGAATCATCCCAACGGCGTGTTTCCTGAACAACAGTTCCGCCGTCTTCAATAAGCTCTATCTGACGCTGAGCTTCGCTTTCAATTGCATTATGGATTGCTTTGAAAGAGTTTATATTTTTCATTTCCGTTCTTGTGCCATACTCTGTACTGCCCTTTTCCATAACGGAAACATTAACATCGGCACGAAGCGAGCCTTCCTGCATTTTACAGTCAGACACACCGCAGAACTGAAGAATAGAACGAAGTTTTTCAACATATTCAACAGCTTCATCAGCAGAAGCAATGTCAGGCTCTGAAACGATTTCAAGAAGCGGAACACCACAGCGGTTATAGTTTACAAGCGTGCAGTCTGACCATTCATCGTGAATGAGCTTACCTGCATCCTCTTCCATATGAATTTCGTGAATTCTAACCTTTTTCTTTCCGCCGTTAATACTATCGTTAATTTCAATATAACCGTTTCTGCAAATTGGAAGATAAAGCTGGCTAATCTGATAAGCCTTTGGCAAATCAGGATAGAAATAGTTTTTTCTATCAAATTTATTATACATTGTGATTTCACAATTTGTTGCAAGACCTGTTCTTACTGCAAATTCAAGCACCTTTTCGTTTAAAACAGGAAGTGTGCCCGGCATACCTGAGCAAATTTCACAAACGTGTGTATTCGGCTCACCGCCAAACTCCGTTGTGCAGGAGCAGAAAATTTTAGTTTTGGTTGCAAGTTCGGTATGAACTTCAAGACCGCATACGGTTGAATATTCCATATTTTCTCCTCCTTAAACAAGATTTGGTTTCTGCTTATGATAGTCTGTTGCAGACTGATAAGCATTACCTGCTGAAAGAATTGTTTTTTCATCAAACGGTCTGCCGATAAGCTGCATACCAACAGGCATATTGTTTTTATCAAAGCCACAAGGTAATGCAAGGGACGGCAAGCCCGCAATATTAATCATAACTGTATAAATATCACCAAGATACATAGCAAGCGGATCACTTAAGCCCTCGCCCATTTTAAGCGCAGTTGTTGGCGCAACAGGGCCAAGAAGAAAATCATACTTTTCAAATGCTTCGTTGAATGCCTGAACAATAAGACCTTTAGCCTTAAGAGCCTTGATATAGTAAGCATCAAAATATCCGCTTGAAAGCACGAAGTTACCAAGCATAATACGTTTTTTAACTTCCATACCGAAGCCCTCTGAACGTGATTTGAAGTAAACATCTCGAAGATTATCAGCCTCAGGAGATTTATAGCCATACTTGATACCATCAAATCTTGAAAGGTTTGAGCAGGCCTCTGCACAAGCTATAATATAATAGGTTGGAATTGCATATTCAACAATAGGCATTGAGAATTCCTCAACCTCAGCACCAAGGGATTTGAGCGTTTCAGCAGCGTTCATAACGCTTTTAGCAACATCCTCATCAATACCCTCACCGAAATAATCACTTGGAATACCTATCTTTTTGCCCTTTAAATCTGTTGTATTCTTAATATCATCAAGGCTGAACGGATTGCTATTCATTGAAGTTGCATCCTTATCGTCTTTTCCGCTGATAACAGAAAACATTGCTGCAACATCAAGAGCATCCTTACCGATAGGGCCAATCTGATCAAGAGAAGAAGCATAAGCAATAAGACCATAACGGGAAACAGCACCATAGGTTGGCTTTAAGCCCGTTACACCGCAGAAAGAACAGGGCTGACGGATTGAACCGCCTGTATCAGAGCCAAGCGCAATAACGCTTTCATCGGCAGCAACAGCCGCAGCCGCACCGCCCGAAGAACCACCCGGAACTCTTGAAACATCCCAAGGATTCTTTGTTGCACCATAGAATGAGGTTTCCGTTGTTGAACCCATTGCGAATTCATCCATGTTTACCTTACCGCAAGGAACAATGCCTGCTGCATCAAGCTTTTTAATAACAGTTGCATCATACGGCGGTTTAAAGTTGTGAAGAATTTTGGAAGAGCAGGATGTTATATCCCCTTTTGTGCAGATATTATCCTTAATTGCAACAGGAACACCTGCAAGAACAGAGGTTGCATCTCCGCTTTCAATAAGTTTCTGCGCCTTTTCAGCTTTTTCAAGAGCAAGCTCTTTATCAAGATGTGTATAACAATTATAGGTTTTATCCTTTTCTTCAACTGCCTTAGCAACGGATTGAACAGCATCCATGGCAGTAAATTCTTTATTTCTGATTTTTTCAGCCACTTCAAGAGCGGTCATTTCATAAATTTCCATTCTATCCGCCCTCCTTAATCAACTGTTTTCGGAACAACAAAGGCTCCGTCCTGACTCTCAGGTGCGTTTGCAACGATTTCATCAGGCGTCATTGAAGCCTTTACTTCATCGGCACGAAGCACATTTGTAAGCGGGAATGAATGGCTCATTGCTTCAACACCCTCTGTGTCAAGCTCATTCAACTTGTCTATATAAGTAAGAATATCCTGCAATTCATTGCCAACCTTTTTTTCTTCCTCTTCGGAAAGGGTTATTCTTGCAAGGGATTCAAGATATTTAATTAATTCGGGAGTAATCTTCATTGTTAATCCACCTTATAAATATTTTCGAGGGCAGGACAACCAAACTTATATTGTTTGGCTAANCCTNCCCTTTTATNGTTTATTATTTTTCAGGAGCAGGTCTGCGAAGCTTAATNTGTGTTTCNCGAAGCTGCATTTCTGTTACTGTGTTCGGNGCACCAAGGAGCATATCCTGTGCATTAGAGTTCATCGGGAATGCGATAACNTCACGNATATTTTCTTCATCCTGAAGAAGCATAATCATTCTGTCTACACCCGGAGCCATACCTGCATGAGGCGGAGCACCGTAATGGAATGCATTATAAAGNGCACCNAANTTTTCCTTAACAGTATCTTCACTGTANCCTGCCATTTCAAATGCCTTAACCATAACATCNGGACGATGGTTACGAACAGCACCTGATGAAAGNTCAACACCGTTACAAACGATATCATACTGATATGCTTTAATTGTAAGCGGGTCTTGNTTAAGAAGAGCNTCCATCTCACCCTGCGGCATNGAGAATGGGTTATGTGTAAATGCAAGATTTCCGTTTTCGTCNTTTTCAAACATTGGGAAATCTGTAATATAGCAAAGNTCAAATCTGTCTTTATCAATTAAATCAAGACGGTTTGCAAGCTCAGTTCTGATCTGACCTGCAAAATCATTTACGTGCTTTGGTGTATCGCAGATGAAGAACAAGGTATCATCTGTTTTAAGATTAAGCATTTCTTTAAGCTCAACTCTCTGCTCNGGAGAAAGGAACTTATCAATNGGNCCTTTGAAAGAGCCGTCTTCAAGCACTTCAATATAGCCAAGACCNTTCATACCGATTTCAAGAGCAAACTTAAGCATTTTTTCAAACCAGCCCTTAGACTGCTTTGCACAGTTCGGAACATTGATACCNCGAACAGGCTTNCCCTGAAATGCCTTGAANTCAACTCTTGAGAAGAATTCAGTTAAATCTTCAATAATAAGCGGGTTTCTTAAATCGGGCTTATCTGTGCCGTATTTAATCATNGCTTCTTCAAANGGAATTCTTACGAATGGAGCAGGGCTAACCTTTTTGCCGCCGCCGAATTTTGTAAATGTATCATAAAGCACATCTTCTGCAACTGCNAAAACATCTTCCTGTGTTGCAAATGCCATTTCAAAGTCAAGCTGATANAATTCACCCGGTGAACGGTCTGCTCTNGCATCTTCATCACGGAAGCAAGGTGCAATCTGGAAATACTTATCAAAGCCNGAAACCATAAGAAGCTGTTTGAACTGCTGAGGAGCCTGCGGAAGNGCATANAACTTNCCNTCGTGCTTACGGCTTGGAATGATATAGTCTCTTGCACCNTCAGGTGAAGAGCAGGTTAAGATAGGGGTTGTAATTTCNGTAAAGCCAAGNTCAGTCATNTTCTGGCGAAGGAATGANATAACATTGCTTCTGAAAATGATATTATCGTGAACTGCCTTGTTTCTTAAATCAAGGAAACGATAGGTTAAGCGAACATCCTCTCTTGTTTCTTTAGACTCAGAAACTTCAAANGGAAGATTTTCTGTGCANGCACCAAGCATAGTTAATTTATCAACCTTAACCTCAAGCTCACCTGTTGCAATCTTTTTGTTGATNGTTTCTTCATCACGCTTAACAACAGTGCCTTCAACAGAGATAACACTTTCCTTTTTAAGATGATTAATCAAATCGCCGTCATTCACAACAACCTGTGTTACGCCGTATTCATCACGCAAATCTATAAAAGCTACACCGCCGTGGTCACGGATTGTATCCACCCAACCNGCAAGTNNAACCTTTTCATTCAGATTATCAAAAGTTAATTCGTTACAATTATGNGTTCTGTATGCCATAAAATTTATTTCCTTTCAAAGAAAATTCCAAGTGAATATAACATTCCACTATAATTTCCGTAATAGTATAGCATATTAATTTNAAATTGTANATATAAAATATGCAAAAAATTCCGTTTCTTTTTAAGAAAAAACCTATAAAAACTATCATAAAANCNGAAAANGGCAGGAGTANNCCCCTGCNNTAAACAANANANTATTCCCAAATGAACTCGATTTCTTCTGTATCTAAATTAATACTGCAACTGCTATATACTGTGCCTTTATATTTAATCCAAATACTTAAATCAATTTGCAAACGACCCGAATTTGGTGACACATCTGTAAAAAGATATTCCCACCAAGAACAACCCTCTTTTTTCTTTCTGTCCATAATCTCTTTATTTGCTATTTCAGCAAATAAAGAAAGTGGCATAACTTTCACTTTATAGATGTCTTTTTTGTTTCTTGTAGTCCTCAATTCCACCTCAGGACCAAAGTACTTATCTCCTTCAAACTTGCATCTGATATGGCATTTTGTAAAATCTCCATACTTTTCAACATAGCTTGCTGCATGATCATTATAGCAATGCGTTTCAAAGCTTAGTATTAATTCACTATTTTCTACTTTTACTTCATATAAATGCTGATCATGCAGAATGCCGTCAGGTATAAAATGCTCACGCAAAACAAATTTTTCTGTCATAAAAACACCCCTTTTGCTCATTATATCATAGAAAAAACCGAAGGACAATAGCCTTCGGTTTTGATAATTATTTCGTTAAAAGCGTGAATTCATTTGGAGAAAGGCGGATATAGCCGTCCTTTGAAACAGGGGCAAANAGATTATAGGAATTATCCCATTCCGTGCCNACATAAACATCAAACATTTCNNNTGAATTATTAACGGCAACAAGCACCTGNTTNTCATCNGNAACACGCTTATANGCAATTACATTATATCCGCTGAAAACNGGNNCAAAGCTNCCNTNNNCAAATGCTTTACANCCNTTTCTGATTTCGCCNANTCTTNTATACCATNTATGAAGCTCATCATTCCTATTATCCCAAGGGAANCAACCTCTGTTGAACGGGTCTTTCATNCCCTGCAAGCCAACCTCATCCCCATAATACAGGCTTGGAACACCGGGNANTGTATACTGAATAAGGCTTGCCATTTTCATCATTGCAANACCNTTTTCANAATTTTCANCNGAAAGCTCATTGTGTTCGTGCTGCCACTGTCTGCCATAGCCATCNGGGTTTTCACCTGCAAGGCGGGTTATGGCACGNTCTGTATCGTGCGTNCCNATATGGTTCATAAGCACATTTACAACGCAAGGCGGATAATTTTCAACAATGCCCATAATTGAATTGAAAAAGCCNTCTGCNCCNCCGTATTTAACGAAATTAAGCACNGCATCNGCAAACGGATANTTCATTACACTATCAAGCTGTNCNCCAAGAAGATAACGTCTTCTTTCGCCATAGGCAAACTTATTTGTTGCATCTTCCCANACNTCACCGATAATGATTGCNTCTTCNTTTTCAGCNTTNACNGCTTTTCGCAAATCATCAAGGAAAACATCNGGNAGTTCATCNGCAACATCAAGACGCCANCCNCTNATTCCGCAACGAAGCCACTTTCTTAAAACGCCGTTTTTNCCGCAGATAAATTCNCGATAGCTTTCNTTTTCTTCAATAATTTCAGGAAGAAGNTTTATNCCCCACCAGCTATGATATTCATTCGGATAATCGGTAAACTTATACCAATCAAAATAAGGGCTTNCCTTACTGTTATAAGCACCAACACTATCATATTTACCATAAAGATTAAAATACTTTGAGTCACAGCCTGTATGACTGAAAACACCATCAAGCACAATGCNGATACCCTTTTCAGCCGCCTTTTTGCAAAGNGATTTNAAATCAGCTTCCNTGCCNAGCAANGGNTCNATNTTTTCATAATCAGCCGTATCNTANCTATGGTTTGAATTCGCTTCAAAAATGGGNTTGAGATAAATNCAGGAAACNCCTAAATCCTTNATATAATCAAGTTTTTCTTCTATTCCCTTTAAATCTCCGCCGAAATAATCATTATTCCAAAGCCCNTTCATTTGGCTTTCATCCCAAAACGGTTCATCGCCCCATTCACGCATCACTCTTGTTTCGGGAACATTCTTTTTCTTTTTTCCGCTGTTATAAAACCNATCGGGAAAAATCTGATAAATAATGCCGCCCTTAAGAAAATCAGGCGTTTTNAAANTCTTATCATAAACGGTTTGCTGAAATTCACTGCCGTCTATACTGAAATNACCACAGCCGTTTCCGATATTTTTGATAAAGGATTTGCCCCAAGGTGTATCAAGCTCAAAATGATAAAAATAAAGCCCNGAGGTTGTTGCTGAAAAATGAAGNTCCCAAAACTCATTATCCTCNCCGCACATACCTGCCCAGAACATTCCGTAATNAACNGTATCCTCGCCGTCCTTATAAACAGCAAGATTAGCACCTGTGCANCCCATAGAACGAGGNACTACAATACGAAATTTTACNTCTTCGTCTGTTGCAATAGCNGAAACAATGGATTTATATTCAGTTTTTCTTGAATCAAATATTTTCATAGCACTTAGTAAAACAGGGCGAATATAAAAGTGTTACCTGTTAAATTCGCCCATATAAATTTAATTATTTTGATTTTTTAGTTGTTTTCTTTGAAGNCTTAGCTGTTGNTTTCTTTTCTGCCTTTGGAGCAGCAGCCTTTTTCTCTGNCTTTGGAGCAGGTNTTTCTGCTTCAAACTGAACAGGCTTTGTNTGCCANATATTGTTTGCATAATCCATAATTGAACGGTCTGCACTGAACACACCTGCACCGCTGATNTTCATAAGAGACATTCTTGCGAATTTTTCCTTATCNTTATANACNTCAGAAGCNAAAGCCTGAGCCTTCTGATAATCTGNAAAATCAGCAAGAGCCATATATGGATCTACATTCATAAGGCTTGATGAAATCTCTGTAAAGGTTTTTCCATTTACACCCATATTGATGAAATCAATAACATTCTTTAATGTTGCATTGTTATTGATATAGTTCATTGGATAGTAGCCGTCACGCTGAAGCTGCTGAACCTCAGGTGTTTTAAGACCAAAGATGATAATATTATCTTCGCCAACAGCATCTGCAATTTCAACATTAGCACCATCAAGTGTTCCGATTGTTACAGCACCATTGAGCATAAGTTTCATATTACCTGTACCGGAAGCCTCTGTACCTGCAAGAGAAATCTGCTCTGAGAAATCAGCCGCAGGCATAAGCATTTCTGCAAGGCTAACATTGTATTCTTCCATAAATACAACCTTGATTCTGCCTTTAATATCAGGATCATTATTGATAAGTTTTGAAAGAGAATCAATAAGCTCAATTGTTTTCTTAGCCATAAAGTAGCCGGGAGCAGCCTTTGATGCAAAAACATAAGTTTTCGGCTCAAACTTCATATTTGGGTTAGCCTTGAGCATCTGATATTCAGCAATAATATTGAGAATATTAAGGCTCTGACGCTTGTATTCATGAAGTCTTTTAACCTGAACGTCAAAAATTGAATTCGGATCAATCTCAATACCATTTCTCTTTTTAACAACATCTGCGAAACGAAGCTTATTGTTATACTTAATCTTAGAAAGAGTTTCAAGCACCTGCTTATCATCTTTATAATCACGAAGTTTAAGAAGCTCATCACTCTTTGTAATAAACTTATCACCAATAAGCTCTGTAATAAACTTGGTAAGCTCAGGGTTAGACTGGCAAATCCATCTTCTGAATGCAATACCGTTTGTTACATTTTTAAACTTATCAGGTGTAATTGTATAGAAATCATTGAAAACAGTTTCTTTAAGAATTTCTGAATGAAGAGCAGAAACACCGTTTACGGAATGAGAACCTGCAACACAAAGGTTTGCCATACGAACAACACCGCCTGAAACGATAGCCATTCTTTCAACCTTTTCTGCATCGTGTGTAGTTGCCCAAACATATGCACGGAAACGATTATCAATTTCCTTTGTAATCTGATAAATACGAGGAAGAAGTCTGCTGTAAAGTTCTTCACTCCAGCATTCAAGCGCTTCCTTCATAACTGTATGGTTTGTATAAGCAATTGTTTTCGTAACAATATTCCAAGCACTATCCCAATCATAACCGCATTCATCAAGCAAAATTCGCATAAGCTCAGGAATTGCCATTGTTGGGTGTGTATCATTAATATGAATAGCAATCTTTTCAGGAAGATTATCAACTGTGCCGTATTTTGTTAAATGACGGTGAATGATATCCTGAATGGAAGCTGAAACAAGGAAATACTGCTGACGAAGACGAAGAGATTTACCCTCAGGAGAATTATCAGCAGGATAAAGAACCTTTGAAATAGCCTCTGCCATGGCAGACTGCTCCATAGCCTTGATGAATGAACCCTGATTGAAAAGGCTCATATCAAGCTCAGGCTTGCGTGAAGCCCAAAGACGAAGCCTTGAAACGCCCTGTCCTTTACCTGAAACATACATATCATAAGGAACTGCAGTAACCGTGTTGCAGTCACGCATTTCAACGTGGTGATAATCACCGTCCCAGCTATCTTCTACCCAGCCTTCAAAGTTAACTTCAACTGCTCTTTCCTCTCTTGGAACAAGCCAAACATCACCGCCCGGAAGCCAGAAATCCGGAAGTTCTGTCTGCCAGCCGTCTATCAGTTTCTGCTTGAAGATACCTGCTTCATAACGAATAGAATATCCCATAGACTGAAAACCATTTGTTGCAAGGCCATCAAGATAGCAGGCAGCAAGCCTTCCCAAGCCGCCGTTTCCAAGACCTGCATCAGGCTCTTTCGAATAAAGAGCATCAAGGTTGATGTCATAACTGCTTAATGCCTTTTCAAAAACATCTGTTAAACCAAGGTTATAAAGATTGTTTTTTAGTGAACGGCCCATAAGAAATTCCATACAAAGATAATAAATCTGCTTAGAATCCTGCTTATCAGCAGTATGACGGAAATCACTGTTCATAGCAGCTAATTCATCACGAACAATCATAGCTACTGCTTTGTAAAACTGCTCAACAGAAGCAGTTGCGGGGGTAACGCCGAAAAAATGACTTAATTTATCATTAATCATTTTCTTTGCCTGTGCGGCAGAAATTTGTGAATTCATATACAATACCTCCAAAAATACGAAATAGTAACGGTAAAAATATCCATTATTTTGTTCATTATACACTAAATATTGCTTATATTCAATAGTAACTATAACAATATATTATGCAGTTTAGCCTCTTTTTTTTACGAATTTATCAAAAAGAAGCTTTATGATATCTATAACGGCATTAAAATTAAATATNGTTATCAGAATTGTGATTGCCAAAGAAATCCAAAGACTNGTTTTTTCATTAGGCACTTCATATATAACAAATATCGTTGAAGCAAGCAAAAGNATGGATGACGGCANAAANCTTGAATGATCTATTTTTATATTTACAAANTGCTTTGTNTTTTTNGCTCTGATGATAAATACAACAACAAAGGATATNGCCGTTGCAATTGCNGCACCGTAAGCACCNAGCTTTGGTATAAATATAAAGTTAAGAACAATATTTATTATTGCACCTGCACCCGCCGTTAACATAGAAAGNACACTTTTTTTCTTAGCCATATAAACAGAGGCATAGAAATTTACAAGNCAGGAAAATACTGTTGCAATAACAAGNATGGGTTCATACTGCCACGAATCATAATATTCANTTCCAAGATAAATGCTTGTTATGAACTTGGAAAGCGTNATNANAAATGCACCCACAACNAAAAGNGANCCGCTGTATACATTAAATATATTNGAGAAAAACTTTGAATTTCCNCGNNTNTTATATTCATCAACAGCCGAAATCTGCCAAGCATTNATAAATACACCTGCAAATACAACAACAAGATTNGGAATTTTATANGCCGCTGTATACAAACCGCTTAAAGCTACACCCTTAAAATAGGTTACCATATANTGATCTGAAGTATTTATAATCCACCAAAGTATAACCGTTGGAATAAGCGGAACAGAATACTTAAGCATCGGATAAANTGANGATTTTCTGAGNGCNTTAATATCAAGATATCTCCANAGCTTTGCAGAAGCAAACAGGAACACAACGGAAAGAATATCACTTGTNAATATNGCAAGAATATANCCGTTAATTCCCCATTTNAAAGCACCAAGATAAAGGAAGGTTGCCCCCGCNGAGGTTGCCGTTGCAAGCACGCCGTCTACTGCATAAAGNTTNACNTTGCCNTTTCCTCTTACAAACTGNTGGCANAGCTGACGAAGAGAAGAGCCAAGAAGCATAAGATACAGCACAAGTGCATATTGCCCCATATTAAAGTCNTTAATCTGTATNTTTGAAACAACAGGAGCNAACAGGCAGAATATACCAAATCCNATAATATCNACCGCAAANCCTGTTGTAAACACACCCTTTTTATTGCTGAATTTATCAAGAGCAAATCNAAGAGCNGCAGAGTCAACAGANAGCGTTACAATAGGAACAAGAATATTAACGGCATTCTGTATAAGCGAGGCNCCGCCNAAATCTCCGTCCGCCATAACNCGGGTATAATACGCNGTAAGGATAACGGTTAACANCTTAGACGAAAAGGTGCCTATTGCAAAAACCAAAGTATTTGAAGCTAATTTTTTATACTTATCCATTTATTCACCTATATTTTTAAAGTTNTGATATTTAACTTTAAAAATTATGNTTATAAAATTTATCTTGTTTGTCCGTTTCCGAAAACAAGATATTTTGTTGTAGTCAGNTCACGAAGNCCCATCGGTCCTCTTGCGTGAAGNTTTTGNGTTGAAATGCCGATTTCAGCACCAAGCCCGAATTCACCGCCGTCTGTAAATCTTGTTGAAGCATTNACATAAACAGANGATGAATCTATGCGTTGTAAAAATTCCGCAGCATGNNCATCATTATTNGTNATAATNGCTTCNCTNTGACGTGTTGAATTTTTATTNATATGCTTAANAGCCTCATCAAGACTATCAACNGTTTTTACGCTAATAATATAATCAAGNTATTCCGTTGCAAANTCNTCTTCGCTTGCAGGAAGAATACCNTCTGCCGCAAGCACAGCACGTTCGTCACCACGNATTTCAACATTTTTTTCATCAAGAAGTTCTTTGATTTTCGGCATAGCTTTATTTAGTATTGCCGAATGAATNACNAAACTTTCACAGGAATTGCAAACACTGATACGCTGTGTTTTCGCNTTGAAAATAATNTTTGCNNCCATTTCAATATCNGCATCNTCATCAACATAGATNTGGCAGTTTCCCGAACCNGTTTCAATAACAGGCACTGTTGAATTTTCAACAACCGATTTAATCAGATTTTTACCGCCTCTNGGAATAAGGCAATCNAAATATCCGTTCANCTTCATCATTTCATTTGCTGAATTTCTTGAAGTATCCGTAACAAGCTGAATNCAGTTTTCATCAAAGCCGCAGGATTTNATTGCANNTCTCATNACAGAAGAAATTGCAATNTTNGAATTTATTGCTTCCTTTCCGCCACGAAGAATAACTGCATTTGAACTTTTCAGACAAAGCACTGCCGCATCAGCCGTAACATTCGGGCGGGCTTCATAAATAATTCCGATAACACCGATAGGAACGGAAACCTTTTTTATGGTAAGACCATTTGGTCTTTCGATTTCATCAAGCACCAAACCGCACGGATCAGGAAGATTGATAACGTTTATAACACTGTCTGCTATATCATTAATTCTTTTTTCATCAAGCATCAGTCTGTCTATAAGACCTTTATTCAGACCTGCCTTTTCGCCGTTTTCAATATCTATTTTATTTGCTTCAATAATAGCCTTGCTGTTTTCTCTTAAAGCATCTGCAATAGCTTTTAATGCTTCATTCTTCTGTTTTTCAGTTACAGAAGCTAAAAAATCTTTTGCTTCAAGGGCTTTTTTACCTAAAGAAATCATGATTCCACCGCCTTAAAAAATGTGCCGATGGCTTTTCCGTCAAGCACCTTATATATATCCGTTGGCTTTGCACCGTTCATAATAACAACAGGGATGCCTGCTGACGTTGCAATTTCAGCAGCCTTAACCTTTGTTATAAAACCGCCTGTTCCCTTTGCACTTGCTCCGCCTGCAATAGAGCGGATATCATCATTAATTTCATCAACGCTTGAAATAAGTTTTGCATCAGGATTTTCAGCAGGGTTACTGTCATAAAGACCATCTGTATCTGTTAAAAGTATAAGCAAATCTGATTTTGTTATTTCAGCAACTCTTGCAGAAAGGCAATCATTATCACCATTTAAAAGCTCTTCAACCGAAATAGAGTCATTTTCATTCACAATCGGCAAGCAATCATATTCAAGAAGCTGATTAAATGTATCCACAAGGTGCTTTTTGCTTTCCTCATTAGAAAGTTCATCTGATGTAAAAAGAAGCTGGCTTACAACAACGCCGTATTCTGAAAACAACTTATCATAAAGAAACATCAATTCGCACTGACCAACAGCCGCAGCAGCCTGAAGTCCTTTGGTTGTGGACGGCTTTTCAGAAAGCCTTAACTTACCTGTGCCTACGCCGATTGCACCTGAGGAAACAAGAATAACCTCATGCCCTGCATTTTTTAAATCAGACAAAACAGAAGCCAACTTTGCAATTCTTGCAATATTCGTTTTTCCGGTTTTATGCGTTAAGGTTGATGTGCCAACCTTTACAACAATTCTGCTTTTTTCTTTTTTATTAAACATCCTAAAATACCCCGACTAATAATTATAAGTAGTCATTTTATCTAAATAAAATATATTATATCAAAATACTTGAGGGTTTTAAAGGTTTTTTTGTATGTTTTTAGTTTTTTCGGGTAAAAATAGAAACGGAGGTTGAAACATATGTCAATTCGTAACACTATAAGACTTTTTTCTTACGCCGTTTCTATTGTTGCAGTGCTTGGTGCATATGCAATTATCGGAAACAATCAAAGTGCGGCATACAAAACAAAGCTTGAAGCCGTTTATCAGCAAAGCCTTACGGAATTATCCGAATGCCTTGATTCGATTGAAACGAATTTAACAAAAAGCGGATATGCCGCAACGCCAACTATGATGGCAACACTTTCTGAAGATTTATATTCAGAATGCAGCCTTGCTAAAAACTCTCTTTCCCATCTGCCTATTGAACAAATGAATCTTAGCGGAACATACAAGTTTTTAAGTCAGGCAGCCGACTATTCAGAATATCTTTCTGAAAAAACAAGAACAGGCACACAGATAAGCGATGAAGAATACGCGAATATGCAAAAACTTTTGGAATATGCAAAAACTTATTCTAAAAGCGTTAAAGAAATGGTAACAAGATGCACCTATGGCGCAGACATTACAGGCAACGAGGTAAAAAGCAAAAACACAGGCAGCAACGTTGCTTCCCTGTCTCTTGACTTTACACAAGCCGAAGAGGCATTTTCAGATTACCCCACTTTGATTTATGACGGACCTTTTGCAGATGCCGTGCTCAACAGAGAGCCTGCTGTTACAAAGGATGCACCTGCAAAAACAAAGGACGAATGCCTGAAAACAGCAGCAAAAGCGCTTTACGTTAACGTTGATAAATTAACCTATTCGGGTGACAGCAACGGTGCTATTCCATGCTATAACTACACAATGGATGGCTACTCGGTTGCAGTTTCCAAAGGCGGCGGATACGTTGCTTATATTTTGGGAACAGGAAAGGTTAGTTCACAATCCATCACACAGGAAAACGCAGTTAATGTTGCAAAGGCTTATCTGAAAAGGCTAGGATACAACAATATGGTGCAGACCTATTATGCTGTTGAAAACAATGTTTGTGTTATAAACTTTGCTTACCAAAAAGACAATGTAATTTACTATTCAGATTTAATTAAGGTTGGCGTTTCGCTTGCGGACGGAAAAATCTATTCCCTTGAAGCAGATGGATTTTTAACCAATCACAAAGACCAAAAAGATTTTTCAATAAAAATTGCAGAAAAAGATTTGCAAAAAAAGATTTCAAGCCACGTTGATATCATTTCATCCAGAAACTGCATTATTCCGAAAAAGAACGGCACAGAAGCACCATGCATTGAATATCATTGCAGAAACAAAACAACTGGTGACGAGGTGTTAATTTATATGAACACCATCACAGGTGAAGAGGAAGATATTCTGATGCTTCTCTATTCTGACAACGGTACACTCACAAAATAGAATATCAAAAAATTTGAATAATAGATAATCAACAGACAATACTATAACAGAAAGGAAGTAGTTAATATGAAAACTAAAATCATAGTTTTTGCACTTGCTTTTGCAGTTCTTGCCGCAATTTTTGTTGGCTGCAGTAAAAACAACAATAAGGAAACTACAACAAACAACACAACTTCAACCACAAGCACAACGGAAAATACAAGCAATATGATTGAAGAAGATGCTTCAGACCTTAAAGATGAAGCAGACAAGGTTGGCAACAATGCCAGCGAAGCAGTTTCCGATGTAGGAGAAGCAGCTGATAAAGCAGCAGACGGTGTAGGCGGTGCAGCAGACAAAGCCGGCGACGCGGTAAAAGATGCTTTAGGTTAAACAAAATAACGAAAAGCACAACAAAAAGCGAACGGATTATCATTACCGTTCGCTTTTTCTTTGTATTCTATAAAAAAACAAACTGTAAAGCAATATTGCTTTACAGTTTGTTATGAAGCATTAATTATTCTTCTGAATCGTCTTCATCTTCGCATGAAACTTCGAACTCAAGATATTCGCCGCATGCAGGGCATTCAACGCCGCCTTCTTCAATTGTGCATTCATCCACAACGATTTTCTCACCGCATGCAGGGCATTCAAGCTCATATTCACAGCAGCAATCATCATCGCAGTCACAATCACAATCACAATCGCAGTCGCAATCATCATCAAGGTAGTCTTCAACGTCTGCAAGAGCCTCGTCTATTTCATCAACC
>JAAVHU010000008.1 GCA_014799585.1 Clostridiales bacterium
AATCAGGCAAAGGATTTCAAGGAAGCAGCAGGAATAACAGGTATTGTTTTAACAAAGCTGGACGGCACTGCAAGAGGCGGTGTTGTGCTTGCAATAAATAACGAACTGGATGTGCCTGTTAAATTTGTTGGTGTCGGCGAACAGATTGATGATTTGCAGCCGTTTGATGCAGATGCTTTTGCCGCCGGAATGTTTGATAGTGAAGATTAAGAGGTAAAAATATGGATTTTATATTAGCAACGAATAATATGAAAAAGCTTGCAGAAATGCAGCGTATTCTTTCCCCGCTCGGTATTAATGTTGTTACTGCAAAAATGCTTGGAAAAGAAGTTCCCGATGTTGAAGAAAACGGAACAACCTTTGAGGAAAATGCAAAAATTAAAGCTGTGGCAGCCTGTGAGGCTCTGAATATGCCTGCTATTGCAGATGACAGCGGACTTTGTGTGGATTATCTTGATGGTGCCCCGGGTATCTATTCTGCAAGATTTTCGGGCGGTCACGGCAATGACGAAAGAAATAATGACCTTTTGCTTGAGAAGTTAGACGGTGTTCCTATGGAAGAAAGAACAGCTTATTATGTTTGTGCAATCTGCTGTATTTTCCCTGATGGTAAGGAAATCACCGTAAGGGGCGAATGCCACGGACATATCGGCTTTGAAAGAGATGGAAACGAGGGCTTTGGTTATGACCCGTTATTTATCATCAACGGCAAAGCCTTTGGCAGATATTCAGCAGAAGAAAAAGATAAAATCAGCCACAGGGGTAATGCCTTAAGGCTGTTAACAAAAGAATTGGAGAAAATCATATGACATCAAAAGAAAGAGCCGCACTTCGTGCAAAGGCAAATCCGCTTGAGCCGATTTTTCAGATAGGTAAGGACGGCATATCGGATAATCTTATTTCTCAGATTGATGATGCACTTGATGTGCGTGAGCTTTTAAAAATTCGCGTTCATCTTGAAACGGCACCTGAGAATCCAAGGGAATTTGCAGATAAGCTTGCAGAAAAGCTTGGTGCAGAGGTTATTCAGGTTATCGGCGGCGTTATCGTTATTTACAGAAAGATAGATAAAGAAAAGGTAAATGCAAAAAAGGAAGAACGCCTTAAGGCTTCGGGTAAAAAAGTGCCGAAGAAAAAGGTTAAAATCAAAGGGCTTCGCCAGAGAAACAGAGAGTTTGAAGAAAAGCACCCTTGGGCAAAATATACGAAGGCAGACAGAGGTGGCAGACGTTGAGGATAGGTATCTTCGGCGGTGCGTTCAATCCTGTTCATAATGGGCATATAAATCTTATTGAAGCACAGAAAAGGTTTATGCAACTTGATAAGATTATTATAGTTCCAACGGCTTTTCCTCCGCATAAGTCATCTGAAAATTTAGCTTCTGCTGATGATAGAATTAATATGCTTTCTCTGGTAATTCATAACAAAGATAATTTTTCGGTAGATATAACGGATAGTCTAGAAATCTCAGATATAGAATTCAAAAGAAAAGGGAAAAGTTATACTTATTACACACTTAAAGCTATAAGAAAACTATATCCTTCCGATGATTTATTTCTTCTTATTGGTTCTGATCAGTTTTTATCTTTTAAAAATTGGTATAGATATAAGAGTATTTTGAAAATGGCAAGTGTCGTTGCAATTGTAAGAGAAAATAACGAAAGAGAATCCGTCAGAAAATATTTGGAAGAAAATCAAAAAGAATTTTTTTATAATTGTGCAGTTTGTGTTTGTAAACCTGTTGTTGTATCTTCAAGCGAAATCAGAGAAAAGATAAAGAAGAATGAAGATATTTCTGCTCTTGTTCCTGCCGAGGTTTCCGAATATGTAAAAGATAAGGGGCTTTACATTGTATAAGAATGATGACTTTATAAGAATAATTAAAAATCGCCTTTCCGAAAAAAGATTTGAGCATTCGCTTAATGTTGCCGAGTCTGCAAAGGAGCTTGCAAAAAAATTCGGTGCGGACGAGGAAAAAGCCTATACAGCGGGCATTCTTCACGATATAATGAAAGAAGAAAGCATTGATATTCAGCTTGAATATATCGCAAAAAACGGTGAGAATACAGAAAAACTTAAATTTGCAAATACGCAGATTTATCATCAGATGTCGGGTACTGCTTATTGCAGGGTTGAGCTTGGTGTTGATGATGAAGATATTTTATCTGCAATCCGCTATCATACAACGGGAAGAAGAAATATGACACTTCTTGAAAAGGTTGTGTATACGGCTGATTTCATTTCGGCAGACAGATGCTACCCCGATGTTGATGTTATGCGTAAAAAGGCATCTGAAAGCCTTGATGAAGCAATGCTGTATTCGCTCAGATATACAATAACTGATTTGGCAAAAAAGGCAAAGCCGATTCATACGGATACGGTTGAATGCTATAATGATATACTTGAAAATTTTAAAGAAAAGGATTTAGAACTATGAATTCACTTGATATTGCAAAAATAGCTGTTAAAGCGGCAGACAGTAAAAAAGGGCAGGATATTCAGGTTATCGGAATCAGAGATATTTCTGTTTTAGCTGATTATTTTGTTTTTGTTACAGGCGATTCTTCAACGCAGGTTAAGGCTCTTGCAGATGAGATTGAATATAAATTAACTGAAGCAGGCGAAGAGCCGCATCATATTGAGGGCAAGCAGTCCGGCTGGATTTGCCTTGATTTTTCAACGGTTGTTGTTCACGTTTTCTATAAAGAGCAAAGGCAGTATTTCAATCTTGAGCATCTTTGGGAAGACGGAGATATATTAGATACAGAAAAACTTTTGGAGGATTAATATAATGGATTACAATTTTAAAAAGATTGAAACAAAATGGCAGAATGTTTGGTATAGCCAAAACACATTTGCTGCTAAAGATGATTATTCACTTCCTAAATTTTATTGCCTTGTAGAATTCCCTTATCCAAGCGGACAGGGNCTTCACGTTGGTCATCCACGTTCTTATACAGCACTTGATATTGTTGCAAGAAAGAAAAGGCTTGANGGCTATAATGTTCTTTATCCNATGGGATGGGATGCTTTCGGTTTGCCAACAGAAAACTTTGCAATTAAAAATCATATCCACCCTGCNGAGGTAACAAAGAATAATGTTGCNCATTTCAAGGCTCAGCTTCAATCTCTCGGCTTNTCTTTTGACTGGACAAGAGAGATTAATACAACTGATCCTTCATACTATAAATGGACACAGTGGATTTTCTTACAGCTTTTCAAAAAGGGCCTTGCCTATAAAAAGGAAATGGCTGTAAACTGGTGTACNTCCTGNAANTGCGTTCTTGCAAATGAAGAGGTTGTAAACGGTGTTTGTGAACGNTGNGGTTCAGAAGTTATCCGTAAAAATCAGAGNCAGTGGATGCTTAAAATNACGGAGTATGCAGATCGCCTTGCAGCNGATCTTGATGATGTTGATTTTATAGACAGAGTTAAGGTTCAGCAGAGAAACTGGATAGGCAGAAGCACAGGTGCTGANGTTGATTTCAAAACAACNCTTGGTGATACTTTAACTGTTTATACAACCAGATGTGACACACTTTTCGGTGCTACATATATGGTTATTTCTCCTGAGCATCCGCTTATCGAAAAATGGGCAGNCAGNATTAAAAATCTTGATGAGGTTCGTGCTTATCAGAACGAAGCTGCCCATAAGAGTGATTTTGAAAGAACAGAGCTGAATAAGGATAAAACAGGTGTTAAGCTTGATGGCGTTATGGGTATCAACCCTGTTAATGACACTGAAATTCCTATCTTCATTTCAGATTATGTTTTAACCTCCTACGGCACAGGTGCAATTATGGCAGTTCCTGCTCATGATACACGTGACTGGGAGTTTGCAAAGAAGTTTAATCTTCCGATTATTGAGGTTGTTGCAGGCGGAGAGGATGTACAGGCAGAAGCCTTTACAGACTGTGCAACAGGCACGCTTGTAAACAGTGGCTTCTTGAATGGACTTTCTGTTGAAGATGCTAAAAAAGCTATGATTGAATGGCTTACAAAAGAGGGCAAGGGCAAGGAAAAGGTTAACTTCAAGCTTCGTGACTGGGTATTCAGCCGTCAGAGATATTGGGGCGAGCCTATTCCGATTATTCATTGTGATAAGTGCGGTTATGTTCCTGTTCCGGAAGATCAGCTTCCGCTTGAACTTCCAAATGTTGATTCCTATGAGCCAACAGATACAGGTGAATCTCCTCTTGCTAAAATGACAGATTGGGTAAACACAAAGTGTCCTTGCTGTGGTGGAGATGCAAAAAGAGAAACAGATACAATGCCGCAGTGGGCAGGTTCATCTTGGTATTTCTTAAGATATATGGATCCGCATAATGATCATGCTCTTGCGTCTAAAGAGGCTCTTGAATACTGGGCACCTGTTGATTGGTATAACGGCGGTATGGAGCATACAACACTTCATCTTCTTTACAGCCGTTTCTGGCATAAATTCCTTTATGATATCGGTGTTGTTCCAAATAAAGAGCCTTATCAAAAGCGTACTTCTCACGGTATGATTCTCGGTGAAAATGGCGAAAAAATGAGTAAATCCCGTGGCAATGTTGTTAATCCTGATGAAATCGTTGATCAGTATGGTGCAGATACAATGCGTCTTTATGAAATGTTTATCGGCGATTTTGAAAAGGCTGCTCCTTGGAACTCTGATTCAATCAAGGGTTGTAAGCGTTTTATTGAGCGTTTCTGGAACCTGCAGGAAATTGTTGCTGATGGTGATGCATACAGCAGTGAGCTTGAAGCATTAATGCATAAAACAATTAAAAAGGTTACCGAGGATATTGATAATCTTAAGTGCAACACAGCTATTGCGGCTATGATGGCTCTTATCAATAAGATTTATGAAAAGGGCAGTGTAACAAAGGCAGAGCTTAAAACCTTAACCATTCTTCTTAATCCTTTTGCACCTCACGTAACAGAAGAAATGTGGGATGTAATGAGCTTTGGCGGAATGGTGAATGAAGCAGAATGGCCTGCATTTGATGAAGCAAAAACGGTTGAAAACAGTGTAGAAATCGTGCTTCAGATTATGGGCAAGGTTCGTTCAAGAATTACCATTCCTGTTGATATGCCAAAGGATGAGGTTCTTGCACTTGCAAAGGCAGACGAAAAAATTGCTGCTGCAATTGAGGGTAAAACCATCAAAAAGGAAATTTATGTTCCGGGCAAGCTTGTTAATATTGTTGCTATGTAAATTAAATTAGGGAGGGCGAAAGCTCTCCCTAAATCTGCTTATATATAAAGGGGTAAAATATATGAAAGTATACAGAAATGAATATCCAAACCCGCAGTTTGAGCGTTCTGCTTGGCAGAATTTAAACGGTGAATGGGATTTTGGCTTTAAAAAAGTTAAGGGCTTTAGGTTTTCCAAGAATGAAGCGTTGGCTTTAAAGTATTATGAAAAAAGTGAATATACAGATAAAATCAATGTGCCGTTTTGTATTGAAAGCGAGCTTTCGGGCATTGGAAACACCGATTTTGTGAATCTTGTTTGGTATAGAAAAAAGGTTGATATAAAAAAGAACGGCGGCAGAGTTTTTCTTCATATCGGTGCTGCGGATTATTTAACAACTGTTCTTGTGAATTCAAAGTTTGCAGGCCGTCATAAAGGCGGTTATACCTCATTTCAGTTTGATATAACAGATTTAGCTGTTGACGGGGAAAATGAAATCTTTATCTTCTGTGAGGATGATGTTAAAAATCCTCTTGTTGCCCGTGGCAAGCAGAGTGAAAAATTAAAAAGCCACGGTTGTGATTACACAAGAACAACGGGTATATGGCAAACGGTTTATCTTGAATATACACCGCAGGAATACATAAAAGATTTCAAGATTTATCCCGATGTTGATAATTGCAGTGTAACCATTTCTGCTGATTTTACAGGCACGGCGGATTTTTCCTGCAATGTGCTTTATAACGGAAAATCTGTTGGAACGATAAAGCAGAATAATGCAAACGGAAACCGTATCTTCCATATTCCGCTAAGTGAAAAGCATTTGTGGGAAGTTGGCAACGGCAGGCTGTATGATTTGGAATTTACCTTTGGAGAGGATAAGGTAAAAAGCTATTTCGGTTTAAGAACCGTCCGCCTTGACGGATATAAGTTTTTAATCAATGAAAAAAGCGTTTTTCAAAGATTGGTGCTTGATCAGGGCTTTTACAAGGATGGCATTTATACAGCAAAGGATGAAGCCGAACTTCTTAAGGATATAGAGCTTTCAATGGCTCTTGGCTTTAACGGAGCAAGGCCACATCAAAAGGTTTTTGAACCAAGATATCTTTATCATTGCGATAAGATGGGTTATCTTGTTTGGGGTGAATATGCAAGCTGGGGAATTGATCATTCCTCATCAGATGCCCTTGCTGTGTATCTTTCTGAATGGGCAGAAAGATGCCCTTGCTGTGTATCTTTCTGAATGGGCAG
>JAAVHU010000009.1 GCA_014799585.1 Clostridiales bacterium
CCATAAAAATATAGATTATAATTCCCGCAAGTATCATAAAATACTGCTTGAATGCACTGTCTGCATCAACAGAGCCGATCGTGGAAATACCTGTGCCGCACAGGAAAAATGCAATCAGCTCAAGCTCAAAATTCCTTCTGTGCAGAATTGCATAGAAGGACACAAGATAAATCCATTCCGTAAGCACCAAAAGCGCAGCAGCAAAAAGCACCTTTGTTTCAAATTTTTCATAGCTGTATGCCGCACTGAAAGCGGTTATAAGCTGAAAAACAGATATAATCAGAAGCATAAGAAAATTATTGATAGGTTTAATTTTAGGAAGCTTCTTTTTATCTCGCTTTGCCATTTTTCCCACCTCACTTTTCATAGAAAACAAAAACCTTATCTCCAAAGGTTATCATATCTTCATCAAAAATAAGCTGCGGCTGATTGATAAATCTGCCGTTAAGCTTTGTTCCGTTATGGCTGTCCAAATCGGAAAGTGCCCATCCCCTTGTGGTTAGATGAATTCTTGCGTGCCTGCCCGAAACTGTGTTTGACAAAAGCTGAATATCGCAGTTATCATCTCTGCCGATAAGAACATCCTTTTTCTTGATATAAACGGGCTTATGCGTTTTCGTATCCACAAGAACAGCATAGGCAACAACCTTTGCCGTGCCCCTTGCCTGATTTCTGATTTCCTTTTTAGCCTTGCTCGAAAGTGCTTCTGCACATTCAAAAATAAGCGGAATATCCCCGATTTCAATAACGTCGCCGTCATTCAAAGCAGCCTTGCCGTCTATCTTTTCGCCGTTTACATATATTCCGTTTTTTGAAAAAGTGTCTGTTATAATCCATTCACTTCGTTTTTTTGCAATAACAGCGTGAAAGCGGGAAACAGTTGGCATAGGAAGTACAATATCATTAGACCTTGATTTTCCGATAGAGGTTTCCCAATGGTTTATATTTATAACAGAGCCGTTATTTTTATCCGTTAACTGAGCCATTTTATGAATTCTTGGCCTGTTTCTGAACAGAGAAACAACACAGGTAAACACAACTATAAGCGCTGCAACGGGAAGCACATAACGCATAACCGTTGTAAAAATCATCATAATGTTTTCCAAAAGGAACATTCCTTTCCATATAAATTTAAAAACCTTTTAGCCTCTCTTTTTAAAAGGAGGTGGGTGCGAAACACTTGGAGGGATTAAAGTATCCATACCTAAATAAGCATATTTGACCTAATATAACATACTAAGAATATATTTTATAAAAGCAAATGTCAAGATTCTATTGAATTTGTTTACATTTCGGTTTATACTCAAGTTATTATAAATACAAATTGAGAGGTAAAAATACTATGAGCGTAACAAAAACTTTTTTTGGAAAAATGGAAGACGGAACAGAGGTTGATCTTTACACAATAACAAACAAAAGCGGTGCATCTGTTTCTCTTCAGACACTTGGCGGAGGTATTCAGGCAATCAATGTTCCTGACAGAAACGGAAAGTTTGCCGATGTTGTGCTTGGCTTTAATGAGCCTCAGCCTTATATCATTGGTGATTTAGGCTTTCAGGGGCTTCTTGTTGGCAGAGTTGCAAACAGAATAAGAGATGCTAAATTTACAATGGACGGCGTTGAATACAATCTTCCTGCAAATCAGGGCACATGGACACTTCACGGCGGCGGACGTTTCAGCTATACAAATTGGGATGTAAAAGAAACAACGGAAAATTCCGTTACCTTTGAAAAATTCTCTCCTGATATGGAGGATGGTTTTCCGGGTAATTTCACATTAACAGTGAAATACACCTTCACAGAGGATAATACTTTAAGACTTGAATACACTGTTTTGAGCGATAAAAAAACTGTTGCCAATCCAACAAACCACGCTTATTTTAACCTTTCGGGAAATACAGAAGCAACAATTGAAAATCACGATCTTAAAATTAATGCAGATTACTTTACCGAAACAGATGAATGCCAGCTTCCTACAGGCGAGCTTGGTGAGGTTAAAGGCACAATGATGGACTTTACCGAAATGCACAAAATCGGTGATAAAATTGATGAACCGTTCCGTGCCATTATTGAGGGAATCGGATACGATAATAACTATTGCTTAAACAAAGAACCAAGAGATTTTACAGAAGCAGCCGTGCTTTATGAAGAAAACAGCGGCAGACAGCTTTCTGTTTACACAGACCTTCCGGGCATTCAGGTTTACTGCGGTGGCTGGCTTGCAAAAGAGGGCAATCCGGGTAAAGAAAACGGAGCTGTAACCTTCCGAAGAGGCATTGCTCTTGAAACGCAGTTCTATCCGGACAGTGTGAATCTTGCAGACAAATTCCCATTCACCTATATACAGCCGAATGAGGAATTTAAAACAACAACAGAATTCAGATTTACTGTAAAATAATTTTTTTAAAACGGCTTAATTCCTATCAAAAAAAGCTCTTTCGCAACCAATAGTTGCGGAATTGAAAACCAGAATTTCGCAAATGAAAAGCAAAGTTTATAGCGTTATTCTCTTGCTACTGCTAAAATTGACTTGAGGTGATAAGATGAATATTGAAACAGCAAAAAGGCTCTTTGAGTACAGAAAGGCAAACGGCTTTTCACAGGAAGAGCTTGCTGAAAAAATCGGAGTTTCAAGGCAGGCGATATCTAAATGGGAACGCTCAGAAAGCAGCCCCGATACCGATAACTTAATAGCTTTAGCAAACTTATATGGTATTACAATTGATGAACTTTTAAACGGCACTGATGCTCCAAAAAAGATTGCGGAGGAAGAGCCAAAGGAAAAGCCTGAGGATAAACAGTCCGAAACAGAAAACAGTTATTATACAAATAATGAAAATAAAGAAAAGACGGATATTAATTTCAACAATGGCTTTAATGTGGAAAACGGAAAAGACAAGGTTCATATCGGTTGGGACGGAATTCACGTTGAAAGCAAAGAAGGAGATAATGTTCACGTAAGCGGAAGCGGCGTGCACGTTGAAACAAAGGACGGACATATTTATAACAAACCAACTCCTCCTTTTTACAGCCCGAAGACTGAGAAGAATCCTTGGCTTCACGCACTGCTTCCTATTGCAGTAGTTTTCCTTTATCTGTTTTTCGGATTTTTCACAAGACACGGATGGGCAATCGGCTGGATTATGTTTTTATTTATACCAATTATAGAAACAGCCATAACTGCAATTAAAACTAAAAACCCTGCCCGCTTCTGCTATCCTGTTTTTGTTGCTGCAATGTATCTTTCAGGCGGCATGATTTTACATGTATGGCACCCAACATGGATTTTATTTATAACAATTCCAATGTATTATATAATCTGCGATGCCTACAATAAAACGCACAGAAAAAAGTATGATGATTTTACACAGTATAATTCTGCAAACGGAACATACTATTCGCCAAACGGCACTTACCAACCAACACAAACAAAATCAAGAGGCGGTTCTGTTACAGCAGTAATCATTTCTATCATATGCGGTATTACGATTGTTTCAGTTGTTGCAATAAGCTGTGTATTCGGATTTTTAGGCAATAGCGTTGGGGATATTCTTGAAGATATTCCATTCTATGTAAGCACAGGATCCTACAGCTATGATAACGAAGACCTTTATACTGCCGGCAGCGGAGAGGTTTCTGCAAGCGGAATAACTGAGCTTTCGATTGACTGGATAAGCCACAATATTACTGTTGAATATTATGATGGAGATACAATTTCATTTTCCGAGCCAAATCAAAGCAATTCCGATTACGCACTTCGCTACCGTGTTGACGGCAACGAGCTTAAAATTAAATTCTGCAAATCGGGCTTTAAGGCTTCAAATCCGAAAAACAAGGAATTAACAGTACGTCTGCCAAAGGATTTCGTTCTGAACGAGCTTGAAATCAACTGCGTTTCTGCAAATACAACTATTAAGGGAATCACAGCAAATGCACTTGATGTTGATACTGTAAGCGGAAATATTAATGCAGAAGGTAATTTCAAGGATATTGATTTAGACGGCGTAAGTGCAAACTCAAAAATTATTACGCACAACGCATTCGTAAAGCTGGATTCAGAATCCGTAAGCGGTGACTGCTCTTTGTTCATTCCCGCTGATATAGATGGATTTACAATTAACTGCGATACCGTTTCGGGCGAAGTTTACACAAATGATTTTAAAGTAAGCAGTATAAAAAAAGCTCATGGCAACGGCACATATGTTTACGGAAACGGAAATGCCGAAATCAAAGTTAATTCCGTAAGCGGTGATTTTGATATCAATGCAATAAAATAAAAACACAACATCGAGGTAAAACATGGCAAACATACATTCATTTGAATCAATGGCAACGCTTGACGGCGAAGGAATACGATACGGTGTTTTCTTCACAGGCTGTCCGTTAAGATGTGTTTACTGCCACAATCCCGATACATGGTTTAAGGGCAGCAACGATTACACGGCTGAACAGCTTGCAAACAAAATCAAACGCTACAAGCCATATTTCAAAAACGGCGGAGGAGCAACCTTTTCGGGCGGAGAACCACTGCTGAATGCTGCATTTATAAATGAGGTTTATCCTCTTTTAGAGGCAGAGGGCATCAGCTACTGCCTTGATACTTCGGGCAGTGTTCCGCTTACGGACGAAGTTAAAGAATGTATTAAAAATGCCGATATGGTTATTCTTGATATAAAATTCTGCGATGAAGAAAGCTATAAAAAATATACAGGCGGGGAATTTAAAAACTTCGTTGAAATCGGAAAATACTGCTCTGAAATCGGCAAAAAACTTTGGCTTAGAACCGTTGTTGTTCCCGATATAAATGACAGCGAAAAGCAGATAAAAAAGTATGCCGAATTTGCAAAGCAGTTTAAGTATGAAAAATATGAGCTTCTTGCCTTTCACACAATGGGATTTTTCAAATACGAAAATCTGAATATTGAAAATCCACTTGTAAATGCAAATCCGCTTTCAAAAGAAAGGCTTGATGAATTGCAGAAAATTGTTGACAATGCGTGATAAATAAATTACAATAGCATTAACTTAATAAGTCAGGGGTGCTGTAAAAAGCTGAGATTATACCCTTCAAACCGAGCATTAGTATGGACGGTGAAGACGATATATATAAATAAATTCTGTCCTATACTATTTTTGGTATAGGACTTTTTCTTTTGGCTTGTTGAGTAATATTTTATTTTTGAAAGGAAAAAAATTATGAAAGCAAGTGTAGCAATTCAGGTTTTACCTGACGTTCACAGTGAGGACGAACTCATCAGAATAGTAGACGAGGTTATCGCTTATATAAAAAGCACAGGCCTTAACTGCTATGTAGGACCATTTGAAACAACAATTGAGGGTGAAAGCTATGATCAGCTTATGGAAATTGTTGCAAACTGCCAGAAGGTAGCTATTGATGCAGGCTGCCCAAGTGTAAGCTCATACATAAAAGTGGTTTACAATCCTGAAGGCGAGGTTCTTACGATTGACAAAAAAGTTACAAAGCATCACTAATCGTATTGCACCGCTTTTGGCTCTTGCCGTAATTATACTGATATGGCTTTTATGCAGTGATTTTGAGGTTGTGCCTGCTTATATGCTGCCATCTCCTGTTGATGTGGGCAAAGCATTTATTGATAATTTTTCAATTATGATTAAGCAGGCTTCTTACACCTTGCAGGAAGCTGTTTATGGTTTGGGAATAGGTATAATCCTTGCATTTATTGTGGCAACGCTTATGGATAGATTTTCGTTTATCTACAAAGCAATTTACCCGATTTTAATTATAACGCAAACTATACCTACCATTGCAATTGCCCCTCTGCTTGTATTATGGATGGGCTTTGGAATGGCACCGAAAATAACGCTTGTTGTGATTACAACATTTTTCCCGATTTCCATAGGGCTTCTTGACGGTTTTCAAAGCACAGACAAGGACGAAATCAATATGATGCGTTCAATGGGTGCAAACCGATTTCAGATATTCAGGCATATAAAACTGCCGTCTGCAACAGGCTCTTTCTTTTCAGGGCTTCGCATTTCTGCTTCCTATGCAGTGGTGGGTGCTGTTATTTCGGAATGGCTTGGCGGATTTTACGGACTTGGCGTATATATGACAAGAGTAAAAAAAGCATATGCATTTGACAAAATGTTTGCCGTAATCGTGTTTATTTCAGTTATAAGCCTTTTGCTTATGGCTTTAATCAGTATACTTCAAAAAGCGGCAATGCCTTGGGAAAGGCGAGTTAAAAAGAAAGCATAAAAACAACCCAAAAGAAAAAAGAGGAATTATTATGAATAAAAAAATACTGGCTGCTCTTCTTGCAGCTATTATGATTTTCTGCCTTGCTGCGTGCAGTGCAGACAAAAAGGATAATAAAGCAGAAAAAACAGATATAACCTTCTGCCTTGAATGGACACCGAACACAAACCACACAGGCTTATATGTTGCGCTTCAAAAGGGCTATTATGATGAAGCAGGGCTTAATGTTAAAATTGTTCAGCCGCCTGAAAACAGTGCGGCAACACAGGTTTGTGCAGCAGGTCAGGCTCAGTTTACGATTGAAGCACAGGATACGCTTGCTGCCGCATTTACTGCTGAAAATCAGATTGGTGTTACCGCTGTTGCAACAATTTTACAGCATAATACATCGGGAATTATGTCTAAATCAGGCAGCGGAATGGATAAGCCTGCAGGTTTAACAGGAAACACTTATCTTACCTGGGATTCCCCCATTGAGCTTGCAATTATGAAAAATGCTGTCAACAGCAACGGCGGAGATTGGAGCAAGGTGAACATCATTCCAAACACCGTAACCGAGGAAGCACAGGATGTTAACGCAAATCCCGACCACGCAATATGGGTATTCTACGGTTGGGGCGGCATAAACGCAAAGGTCAGCGGTGTTGATGTTGATTATTTCAACTTTAAGGATATTAACGAAACCTTTGATTATTACACGCCCGTTATTGTTGGAAACAATGATTTCTTAAAGGAAAATCCAAAAGCTGCAAAGGCCTTTATAGAAGCAACCGCAAAGGGCTATGAATATGCGGCAAAAAATCCGGAGGAAGCTGCAAAAATATTGATTGAAAGTGATGACACAGGTGCGTTAACAGGCTGTGACGAGCTTGTGCTTGAAAGCCAGAAATGGATTTCAGAGCAGTATATTGCAGATGCAGATAAATGGGGATATATAGACAGCGAACGCTGGAATACATTTTACGAATGGCTTTGGGAGAACAAGCTTATAGAAAAACAGATTGATAAGGATTTCGGATTTACAAACGAATTCCTGCCTCAATAATACAATTCAGAAAGAACAAACAATGGAAATCTTATCAGTTCATTCAATTTCAAAAAGCTTCGGCGATAAAAAAATATTAGAGGATGTTTCTCTTTCTTTGAAAAAAGGCGAATTAATCAGCCTGCTTGGTGTAAGCGGAGCAGGTAAAACAACGCTTTTCAACTGCATTTCAGGAATTCTGAAGGCAGACAGCGGAAGCATCCTGTTAAACGGAAAAGATATTACAGGAAAACCCGGTCAGGTAAGCTATATGCTTCAAAAGGATATGCTGCTTGAATACAAAAAAATTATTGATAATGTATCTCTCCCCCTGCTTCTTTCGGGAAAAAGCAAAAAAGAAGCCCGCATGGAAGCTCAAAAGCATTTTGAAGAATTCGGCATTTCGGGTACGGAAAAAATGTATCCTGCCGAGCTTTCGGGCGGAATGCGGCAAAGAGCGGCACTTTTAAGAACATATCTTGCATCAGGCGGGGTTGCTCTGCTTGACGAACCTTTCAGTGCGTTAGACACAATCACAAAATCGCAGATGCACAAATGGTATCTTTCGGTTATGGAAAAAATTGATTTATCAACCATCTTCATAACCCACGATATTGACGAAGCCATTCTGCTTTCAAACAGGGTATTGATTTTATCCGGCTCTCCAGGTAAAATAACCCACGAAATTGTAATTGATGAAAAGCATCCAAGAGAGGATACGTTTAACTTAACACCTAAATTTCTTGATTACAAAAGGAAGGTTATCGAAGCACTTGGAACAATATAATTTGTATATATAAAGTGATTATTCATATTGTAAGTGTTCATTTTATATGATAAAATATCCCTGCATTGTTAAACAGTGCGGGGATATTAATATTTAGTTAGGAAATAAACATATGAAAAAAGTATTTGTTGTATCAAAAACGCATCTTGATTTGGGCTTTACAGATTATGCCGAAAATATAAGACAAAAATATATAAACACATTTATACCAAGTGCTATTGACCTTGCAAATCAGGTAAATACCGATAAAAAGAAATGCTTTGTATGGACAACGGGTTCATGGATTTTGAAAGAAGCTCTTGAACACGGAACAGACGAGCAGAAAACAGCTTTGAGTGAGGCGATAAAAAACGGCAACATTGTTCCTCACGCAATGCCGTTTACAACACATACCGAGCTTTTGGACACGGATACGCTTGAATACGGCTTATCTATTGTTGACAAACTTGATACGTTGAGGGGCAGAAAAACAATTGCCGCTAAGATGACAGATGTTCCCGGACATACAAAAGGGCTTGTTAAAATTCTTTCAAAGCACGGCATTAAGCTGTTACATATCGGTGTAAACGGAGCTTCGGCTGTGCCTGAGGTTCCCGAATGCTTCCTGTGGAAAAACGAGGATGCTGAAATTGTTGTTGTTTATTCAAAGGCATACGGCGGTGCATTTAAGAGTGATTTGATAGACGAAGTTCTTTATTTTGACCATACATTGGATAATCACGGTGCACCCTCCCCTGAAAAAGCAATTGCAAAGCTGAATAAGATTCAAAGTGAATTCCCTGATTATGAGGTTGAAGCCGCTTCAATGGATGATTTTGCAGAAGCTATCTGGCAGGTTCGCGATAAACTTCCTGTTATTGAAAACGAAATCGGTGACACATGGATTCACGGAAGTGCAACAGACCCATACAAATCTGCTTCCCTTCGTGAGCTTATGGCATTAAAACGCAAATGGCTTGCAGACGGCTCTATGAAAAAAGACAGCGAGGAATATATCGGCTTTACAGATGCACTGCTTTGCGTAAGCGAGCACACCTGCGGTATGGACAATAAAATGTATTTTGCCGATTATGAAAATTATCTTAAGGCTGATTTCCAAAAGGCAAGAGCAAAAGACAAGGTTGTTATCAAACATCCATTGCGTGATTTTCCACAGAATATGCTTACCATCATCAGCCGTAAGCACGGCACATACAAGCCGGGTTCTTACAAAACAATCGAAAAAAGTTGGGCTGAACAGCGTGGATATATAACAAAGGCTGTATCAAATCTTGAAGCTGAACACAAAGCAGAAGCTGAAGCTGTTTTAACTTCTCTTATTCCCGAAAAAATGAATACGCTTCCAAACGGAAAAGAAAATTTTGATGCTGTTACCTGCGGAAAATGGATCTTTGAACTTAATAAATCAGGCGGTATAGGCAGCCTTGCCTTTGACGGCGATGAAGTGATTAAGAAAAATGAAAATGCGGTTGTTGAATACCATTCCTATTCAGAAAAGGATTATGATTTCTGGCTTCAGAATTATTCAAGAGACCTTGATTTAACAAGAAAGTGGGCAATAGGCGACTTTGCAAGACCGCTTCTTAAATATGTTAAGGGCAAATATCCTGTTGGAAGATTTGCATATTCTGTTGTAAAAGCTGTTCTTGACGACAGTGATGAAAAGAATCCAAAGGTTTATGTAAATCTGAAATGTGACGAAAGACTTTGCAAAGAACTTGGTGCACCAAGGGATATTCAAATTATTTACTCTTTAACCGATAACGGACTTGAGATTGAATTATCTTGGTTTGGAAAGGATGCAAACAGATTAACAGAAGCTATTTATATGCACCTTTTCCCGGCAAACGGAAATATCAAACTCAATAAACTTGGTGATACGGTTAATCCGAATTCTGTAGTTTCAAAGGGTTCAAAAAATCTTCACGCCGTTTCAGAGGCAGAACTTAAAACAGATAAAAACAGTTATACATTCATCAATTTTGATAACCCGCTTCTCTCTCCGGGCAAAGGCAAAATTCTTGAATTTGATAATCAATTTGAAGATGTGGAAAAAGACGGCTTTTCCTATGTACTTTATAATAATGTGTGGGGAACAAACTTCCCGCTTTGGTATGAGGATAACGCAAAATTCCGATTTTCTGTTGAACTGAATAAATAACATCAAAGAGCGGTTTTTTTGACCGCTCTTTTTACTTGATTTAGAATTATGAAAGAATTATAATTGTATCAACAATGTTTTTTAGGATGTTACATATGAAGAAAAGAATAATTATCACCGCAGTAATCCTTGCATTTGTTACGATAATTGCAAGCGGTGCGTTCATTTTGAACAGTAAAAACAACTGCGAGCCTGCTAAGATTATTACGGCAACGGATATGCATTATCTTTCACCAAGCCTGACGGATCACGGTAAAGTGTTTTGGGAAACAATCAATAATTCAGACGGCAAGGTTATTCAGTATATAGACGAGCTTATGTCTGCCTTTTCAGATGAGGTTATCAGCACTTCACCCGATGTTCTGATACTCAGCGGAGATCTTACGTTTAACGGAGAAAAGGAAAGCCACAAGGATTTGGCAAAAAAACTTGCCTTTATTCAGGATAGCGGTGTTCAGGTACTTGTTATCCCAGGCAATCACGATATAAACAGTTCGGCATCCGTAAGTTTAATCGGCCATGAATATAAATACGTTGAAACTGTAACTCCAGATGAATTTAAGGAAATCTACTACAATTTCGGTATAAAGCAGGCAGAAAGCGTTGACGAATACTCACTCAGCTACATATATAAGGTAAACTCTGATTTGTGCATTCTTATGCTTGATACAAACGCATATGGCACAAATTTTGTTCAGGATGAATCCTATGAATGGATTGAAGCTCAGCTAAAGAAGGCAAAAAAAGAGCATATGAAGGTGATTGCTGTAAGCCACCAAAATTTGTTTGCACACAATGATTTGCTTTCCTTTGGATATCAGCTTTATGATGCAGACGAACTGCTTGCGCTTTATAATAAATATAGGGTAAAGCTGAATATAAGCGGTCATATTCATATGCAGCATTATGCTAAGGACGGCATAACAGAAATTACAACAACAGCCTTGGCTGTTTCACCAAATCAATACGGAATCGTTGATTTTGAAAATAACCAATTTAAGTACAGCACAAGGTCTGT
The DNA here is from genome assembly GCA_014799585.1 of Clostridiales bacterium. Classification (GTDB taxonomy): domain Bacteria; phylum Bacillota; class Clostridia; order Oscillospirales; family Acutalibacteraceae; genus Eubacterium_R. The sequence goes on from JAAVHU010000009.1 coordinate 11,232, forward strand.
TGATGTATCTGCTTGGGCTGAAAAGAATGCTATTGATGATAAAAACTTAATGGATTTCTCAGATTATTCAGAAGATTTCTTTAAGAATAAAACCCGAACAGGCGAAAAACTGAAAGAAAGTGATATTTCGGATAAAGATAAGGCACTTATGCTTGAAACCTTTGCCGATATAAATGCAAATTATTTTGCAGGCATTCCAACGGATAAGGAAAAATATAAAGAAGGCATTGCCCTTTGGGATAAAATGGAGGGCGACTTTTCACGAAAATACCTAAACAGTATGCTTGATGATTCAAATACTGATTATCGCAGTATAACAATAAAATAAGAATCTGACCTGCTCGGCGCAGGTCAGAACCTTGTTGGTTTTGTCCTTGTAACCAATAAACAAAAAGGCTTAAGAGTAACCTCTTAAGCCTTTAAAAATTGATTCTTATTGATATTTTAGCATAATTATGATAAAATAATTTCAAGGAGATGATTTGATGAATAATTCAATTAGACCTGTTTCTGATTTAAGAAATAATTTTGCTGAAATATCAAAAATTGTTCACGAAACCTCACAGCCTGTTTTTCTTACCAAAAATGGTTTTGGCGATATGGTTGTGCTTAGTATAGAAGCATATGAAAACTTGCAGTTTGAAAGTGAAGTGTATTTAAAATTGCAGGAAGCCGAAAAGGATGCAAAGCTGACCGATAAAAGATTTTCATCAAAAGAGATTTTGGCAGAGCTAAAAGGTGCAATAAATGTATAAACTTGAATTTTTACCTGTTGCAAAAAATGATATGTTGGAAATTATAAAATACATTTCTGACGAACTAAAAAATCCTACTGCGGCTTCAAAACTCGCCGAGAACTTTATTTCATCCGCAGAAAAGGTATGCGATTTTCCGTATTCAAATAATGTCTACACACCGATTAAGCCACTTGGATTGGAATACAGAAGAATAATTGTAGATAATTATTTGATGTTTTATATTGTTAATGAACAAACAAAAACTGTAACTATAATGCGTGTACTATATGCAAAAAGAAATATCAGCGAGCAAATCAAACAATAATATTCATATAAATAACAAAAAGGCTTAAGAGTAACCTCTTAAGCCTTTTGTTTTATGCTAAAATTAAATTATTTTGCAATTGCTTCGGCAATAGCAACAGCTGTTGCTACAGTAGCACCTACCATTGGGTTGTTACCCATACCGATAAGACCCATCATTTCAACGTGAGCAGGAACTGATGATGAACCAGCGAACTGAGCATCACCGTGCATTCTACCCATAGAGTCTGTTAAACCATATGAAGCAGGACCTGCAGCCATATTATCAGGATGAAGTGTACGACCTGTACCGCCGCCTGATGCAACTGAGAAGTATGATTTATTATTTTCAAGAGCCCATTTCTTATATGTGCCTGCAACAAGATGCTGGAAACGAGTTGGGTTTGTTGAGTTACCTGTGATAGAAACATCAACGCCCTCTTCCTTCATAATTGCAACACCTTCAAGAACATCGTTAGCACCGTAGCACTTAACAGCAGCTCTTTCACCGTCTGAGAAAGCCTTTGTTTCAAGAACCTTAAGCTCGCCTGTGTAGAAATCATAATCTGTTTTTACATAAGTGAAGCCGTTAATTCTTGAAATGATATAAGCAGCGTCTTTTCCAAGACCGTTAAGAATAACTCTGAGTGGCTCTTTACGAACCTTATTAGCTGTTCTTGCGATACCGATAGCACCTTCGGCAGCAGCAAAGCTTTCGTGACCAGCAAGGAATGCAAAGCACTTTGTTTCCTCGCTGAGAAGTCTTGCACCAAGGTTACCATGACCTAAGCCAACGTTTCTCTGCTCTGCAACAGAACCCGGGATACAGAAAGCCTGAAGGCCGATACCGATTTTTTCAGAAGCTTCAGAAGCAGTTTTAACACCGCTCTTGATAGCAACTGCAGCACCAAGTGTATATGCCCAGCTTGCATTTTCAAATGCGATTGGCTGAACACCTTTAACAATAGCATCAACATCGATGCCCTTTGATAAGCATAAATCCCTTGCTTCTTCAAGACTTGAAAGACCATATTCTGCAAGGCATTTTTCAATTTTAGCAAGTCTTCTTTCCTTGCCTTCAAATTTTACATCATTTGCCATTTTTGCGTCCTCCTTATCTTATTCTTCACGAGGGTCAATATATTTTGCAGCATTTGCAAAACGACCGTAATTACCAATGTTTGCTTTATAAGCCTCATCAGGTGTTTTACCGTGGCGGATATCCTCAAGCATCTTGCCAACCTTAACGAATTCATAGCCGATAACTTCGCCTTCTTCGTCAAGAGCCATACGAGTAACATAGCCTTCAGCCATTTCCATATAACGAACGCCCTTAAGCTTTGTTGAGAACATTGTACCAACCTGGCTTCTAAGACCTTTACCAAGATCTTCAAGAGCAGCACCGATAACAAGACCGTCTTCTGAGAAAGCGCTCTGTGAACGGCCATAAGCAAGCTGCTTGAAGATTTCTCTCATAGCAACGTTGATAGCGTCACAAACAAGGTCTGTGTTAAGGCACTCAAGAAGAGTTTTGCCAGGAAGAATTTCTGCAGCCATAGCAGCAGAGTGAGTCATACCTGAGCAGCCGATTGTTTCAACAAGAGCTTCCTCAACAATACCTTCCTTAACATTAAGGCTGATTTTGCAAGCGCCCTGCTGAGGTGCACACCAGCCGATACCGTGTGAGAAACCGCTGATGTCACTGATTTGATAAGATTTTACCCATTTTCCTTCTTCAGGAATTGGAGCCGGACCGTGATGTGGACCTTTTTTAACAGTACACATCTGTTCAACTTCATGTGAATAAGTCATATTTAATACTCCTTCCAGTTTTGTTAATAATTTTAAAAATTACCAAAGATATTATAACGAATTCAAGCCGTATCTTCAAGTATAATGTGATAAAAAATTGTCATATTTTTATATTTTTAACATATTGCTTCAAAGCCGATATAGATATTGCCCCTATTTTATTAATTTTTTATAGGTTTGTTTCGATAATTTTGCGTATTAATGCTTCTGTGGGGAAATCACAGCAGATGATTCCGTAATAATTTTCTTTATTGAGCGGATAATCTAAGAACTGATTGTTGATATATTTCGCATTTCTATAAGGTCCTTTATGCCCGCCTGCTGTTGAAAGATAATTCAAAATATATTCACCTGAAAACGGCTTAGCCTGATCAAGAAACGGCTTTGTGCAATCGTTCCAGCGAGAAATGGGCTTGTACATATATCTATCAAGAATAATAAATGTAGCACTGTTTTCTCCGCCTGTTTCAAGAGGAAGCGGATTTGGAACAACCTTGTCCTGCTCTTCCCAACGGGAAAAATCCAAGCCTGTATTTTTCTCGGTATACTCTGCCCTATTCTCCATTTTACAACGGCGGACAAGAATAATCCTTCCCCTTGCTTCATCCAGAAGCGGAGCACGATTTTCAAGAAACCACTTATCCTCATTGCNTTTAATATANGTATTAAATAAATTATTAAAGCATTTTTCGTTTTCTTCTCCGCTATCATTTTTAAACTGAAAAACGATTGTTTCACTTGGATTTTCAGAAAGGAAGCGATAGCAATGCTTCAGAACATCAGCCATATCCATCTGCCTACCAAAATGATTTGGCGTATTAAAGGTTTTCGCAAAGGCATGCACCATTTTCAGCCTTTCTCCTCTGCTTTCAACTCTTATATCCAGCATACGGATACCAAGGCAAAGCTGTTCATAAATATTTCTATCCTGACATTTTGTAATATATGAAAACTGAGCATACTGCGTAACACTATCGTGCGTACCAACAAGATTGTATTCAAAAACAGGCTTTGAGCCACTCAGCTTTTTCATCCATTTGCACAAATTCATTTCCATAAATTCCACATCCCTTTATAAAGCGAATTATAACATTTTTAATGAATTTGTTCAACTATTTGAAAAAGTATAGAAATATTAGTATAATGAAGAAAACGGAGGTGTGCGTTATGCTGATATTTGAAAAAAGCGGCAAGGTTATGCCTGAGCAGGACAAAACAAATATCCCGCTTCAATTTGCTGTTCCAAACGGAATTGAAAAGCTGATTATTGATTACGACTATTCGCCAAAAACACTTGAAGATGAAGAAAAAGCAACTGAAATGCTGAAAAAAAGCATTGAAAAATATCTTGGTGATACATACAAGGCAGAGCCAAAGGAGTTTATGCCTGTTAAAAATTTGATAACCCTTTCTCTTGATGAAAACGGAAATTACAGAGGAGCGGCACACAGACAGGCAGATAAACAGCACCACGAAATCAGCAGAGATTTTGCATCTGTTGGCTTTGAAAAGGGAGAAATTACAAGCGGAGAATGGACACTTGTTTTGAATGTTCACTGCTGTGCCTGTGCGGTAAGCTACAATGTTCGTATTACAGGGGAGGAAAAGATATGAAATACATTCCTTGTGAGCTTCACTGCCACACCATACATTCAGACGGTGATTTTACACCAAAATCACTGCAGGAAGCCGCCGCAGGAGACGGGCTTTCATTAATTGCATTAACAGACCACAACACATTAAGCGGAACGAAAGAGCTGAACAACGATATCATTCCGTTCATCAAAGGTATTGAATGGACCACCTATTTCGGGCATATGCTTGTTCTTGGAACAAAACGCTTTGTAGACTGGCGTGATGCTGTGCCAAACAACATTGATGATAAAATAGAAGCTGTTAAAAATGCAGGCGGAACAGTTGGCGTTGCCCATCCGTTTCAATGCGGTTCTCCGATTTGCACAGGCGGACGTTGGGAATTTAATGTTACAAAATGGGAAAATGTGAATTACATTGAAATATGGCACGAAGCTTTTCACGACGGAAATACGGAAAATGACAGAGCCCTTGCCTTTTGGACCAACCTGCTTGATAAAGGCTATCATCTTGCCGCAAGCTATGGCAAAGACTGGCACAGACCGCAGAATGAAAACACGCTGTTTGGCTGTACTTATCTTGGTATAGACGGAGAAATTAACGAAGAAAATGCAATTGATTCCATAAAAAACGGCAGAATGGTTGTTTCCGTTGGTGCCGAATTTTCATTCACTGTTTTGCAGAATAATAATGTATATAATATAGGCGAAACCATTTCAAACGGAATTGCAGAATTTATTCTTAACTGTGATTTTGATGCAAGAAAAAGCCATTGCGGAAATAAAAACATTGCGTATAAAACAATAAAAATTGTTTCAAACGGCGGATTCATCGTTTGCGAAGCAGATAAACACACTGAACGCATTGAAATAGATTTAAAGAAAAATCATTGGTACAGAGCAGAGCTTTGGGGAACAATAGACGGCAAGGATCAGCCCCTTGCAATTACAAGCCCTGTTTATGCAGTATAACACGGTGCGTCGGGGACGCCGCACCCTACGATTAAGGCAATGCTCCTTCCTCATAAATTTCACTTGCAAAATAAAAATGCATATGCTATAATACAGATGAAGGAAATAGTGTATTGTCATTGATATGCACACAAAAAGCAA
>JAAVHU010000010.1:0-1800 GCA_014799585.1 Clostridiales bacterium
ATATAATATAATAATTTATAGATAACATAGCTTTAATGCTTATTACACTTTTATGTAATAAACTATTCAATATATTGTTACTTTATTGAAAAATTGATGATAATTATGCTATATATTGATTTTCACCATATTTTAATGAATATTTTTAACAAATGTATTATAAGCTGGCATATTTTAGGCAATACTAATTCCGTACATAATTTATAAGAATGGTGGTTATGTATGGTTTACAACAAAGTNGAAATATGTGGTATCAACACGAATGACATAAAAGTGCTTAAAGAAAAAGAAAAGATGGAGCTTCTGCGAAAAGCAAGAAANGGNGACAAAAAAGCAAGAGAAGAGCTGATAAATTGCAATTTAAGGCTTGTTTTATCCGTTATTCAGCGATTTCAGAACAGNGGNGAGTCTATGGACGACTTATTTCAGGTAGGTGTTATCGGTCTTATAAAGGCAATNGACAACTTNAACCTTGATTTAGACGTTAAGTTTTCAACCTATGCTGTGCCTATGTGCATCGGTGAAATNCGNCGTTTTCTGCGTGATGACAACCCTGTAAGNGTCAGCAGAAGTATGCGTGATACNGCATANAAGGCAATGCAGGTAAAAGAAGCCCTTATAAATAANAATCANAAAGAACCNACNGTNGAAGAAATTGCAAAAGAGCTTGGAATGAAAAAAAGNGATGTTGTGCTTGCTCTTGAAGCNATAGTNGACCCTGTTTCANTGTATGAACCTGTTTATAATGATGGNGGCGACACAATTTATGTTATGGATCAGGTTGGTGACAGCAACTGCGATACNGACTGGATAGACGAAATTATGATAAAAGACGAGATAAAAAACCTTGATGACAGAGAAAGAAACATTATGTATCTTCGATTTATGCAGGGAAAAACGCAGATGGAGGTTGCAAAAGAGGTTGGAATCTCTCANGCACAGGTAAGCAGACTTGAAAAAAACGCTTTAAAACGAATAAAAAGACAATAAAATCCTNTTCAGAACTTGAAAATATCCATTTTNAGCCGTATAATATCCACAATCGTTTTAATTGAGGAGATTTATATGGACAAAGACAAGGAAGANTATCTGGAATGTGAAAAAAGATGGGTATTCGCTTTTCTTATTTTTGTTGCAGGATTTTACGGAGCCTTCACTTATTCTATAAGGGGCGGTGTATTCTGCAATGCACAAACGGCAAACTTCGTTTTATTTGCAATGGAATTGGGAAATAAAANCTTTTCAAAGGCGTTTTACTACCTGATACCAATGGGAGCATATATTTTAGGTGCAATTTTCAGTGAAGCACTGCCGTCACCAATAAAAAGAATGCGAATCATAAGATGGGANACNATTCTNATTGCTCTTGAAATGGCAGTTATTGTTTTTCTTGGCTTTCTGCCTGAAAGTGCACCGTTTCAGATTTCNCAGATTGCTATAAANTTTATCTGCTCTATGCANTACAACACATTCAGACANGCACAAGGCATACCAAGTGCAACAACATTCTGTACAAATCATGTAAGGCAGATTGGAGTTTGGATTGTGAAAGCATTTAAGAACAGAAAAGATAAAACATATGCAAAAATGCTTACNCATCATATAATAATGATACTNTGTTTTATACTCGGAGGATTAATTTCAACAATTCTTTGCAATCTATTTGAAGGTAAGGCAATCTGGTTTACNCTTATTCCGCTTNCCGTTTTATTCTTTGANTTCATATATGCAGATTTAAAAAANGANCGTTCACATTTTTCNGATAANCCNCATGGACATTAAAAAGAAAAGGAGCTTTGT
>JAAVHU010000010.1:1805-39480 GCA_014799585.1 Clostridiales bacterium
ACAAAGCTCCTTTTCTTATATTAAATTTCAGCATAAATATCGGGGAATATTTCAAGACTTCGTTTNAAAATTCCATTCATATAAGCGATTGCCGTTCCATAATTTGTGAACGGNATTTTTTGATTTTCTGCATTTTTCTGACGATAAAGCATTTCCTTTTCATTCAGCATACAGCCGCCGCAATGAATAACAAGNGCAAATTCACTTAAATCNTCNGGGAATTCTCCGCCNGAAGTAAATTTAAACTGAATATCCNTGCAAGTGTACTGTTTAAGCCAATTTGGAAGCTTAACNGTGCCTATATCTTCACATTGCCTGTGATGGGTACAGCCCTCTGAAATCAGCACNGTGTCGCCATCTTTCAGCTTTTCNATGCTTGCTGCACCCTGCACTGCTGTTTTCAGAATNCCTTTNAAATTCGCCATAAGAATNGAAAANGAGGTTAATGGAATGTCATCGGGAACAAGTGATTTAACCTTTCCGAAAACCTGACTGTCTGTTACAACAAGTTTTGGCTTCACTCTCAGATTCTCAAGCGTGAAAGCAAGTTGTTCGGGTTGAACAGTTATACACACAGCGTTTACATCAAGGATATCTCTTATGGTTTGCACCTGCGGTAAAATCATTCTTCCCTTTGGTGCTGAACCATCAATCGGCGTTACAAGAACAACAATTTCATTCATATTGAGCTTATCTGATATTATACAATTTGTAATTTTATTCTTATTTCCAAAAATTGCAATTTTTTCTTTCAGTGCTTTGATATTTTCGCCGTTTTTTGCACTTACGGATAGTTCATTATCAGCAAGATTTTCAATAACTTTCAAATCAGATTTATTATAAACAACTATGTAAGCAATATCTTTTGCTTTAAAAAGAGCAATCAATTCATCATCACAATCAGATTTGCCTGCCATACTGTCTACAATCAAAACTGCAACATCGGTTTTATTCAATATCTGCTTCGTTTTCTTTACTCTCAGCTCTCCTATATCACCGCTGTCGTCAATTCCCGGAGTATCTATTATCAGCACAGGCCCTATCGGCAAAAGCTCCATAGCTTTTGAAACGGGATCTGTTGTTGTACCCAAAACATCTGAAACGATAGACAAATCCTGCCCTGTAACTGCATTGACAACGCTTGATTTACCCGCATTTCGTTTGCCGAAAAAGGCGATATGCACTCTGTTGGCATTCGGTGTCTGATTCAAATTTTCTGCCATAATCCACATTACTCCTTATTATAATTCTTATAATCTCCCCTGCTTGTAACAACCTCATATCCTATACTATTCATTCTGCTTTTCAAACTCAAAACACATTCTGCCGCTTCATCACCCGTGCAGATTTTATTATCATAAAGAAGATATTTTTTACGAACATCTCTTGGCGAGAGATTCGGCATAACAACATTTGCACCTGCAAGAATTCCCTTTTCTCTGCCCGTTGCATCTATTGTGCCAAGGGCTGTTGTGGCAGGAAGCAGAACATTCGGAAGCATTAATCGGATAATACTCAAAAGCTTTAATGTTAGATTTAAACTGCCCTGTTCAAAACCCTTAAACGGTGTTGCATTATGCGGAACAAAAGGCCCTATGCCGACCATATGAGGATTTAATTCTTTAATGAATTTCAAATCTTTAATCAAGCTATCCGTTGTTTGATACGGAGAACCTACCATAAAGCCACAACCAACCTGAAAACCGATTTCTTTTAGATTATAAAGACAATCCATTCTGTTTTGAAGTGAAAGGTTATTCGGATGAAGGCGGCTGTAATGCTCACAATCGGCTGTTTCGTGGCGAAGCAGATATCTGTCTGCCCCTGCATCAAAAAATGCCTTATAGCTGTCATAACCTCTTTCTCCGATAGAAAGTGTTAAGGCACAGTCAGGATAATTTCTTTTGATTGCTTTGATGATTTCAACCATTTTTTCATCTGTAAAAAAGCCGTCTTCTCCGCCCTGCAAAACAAAGGTTCTGAAGCCAAGGTTATAGCCTGTTTCACAGCAATCTAAAATCTGTTCAAGATTAAGGCGGTAGCGTTCGGCATTGCTGTTGCTTTTGCGTATTCCGCAATAGTAGCAATCATTTTTACAATAATTCGTAAATTCAATCAAGCCTCTGATATAAATTTTATTATCATAAACACTTTTGCTTACAGAAGAAGCAGTTTTGTTAAGAAATCCTAATGTTTCTTCACGTTCATCCTCTATAAGACGCTTGAATTCTTCATCATTCAAAAAATGGTTTTCTTTCAGTTTTAATACTAAATCTTTCATATTATTTCTCTAACAATGGTTTTAAATATTTTGCAGTGTATGATTTCTTGGATTTTGCAACTTCCTCAGGCGTACCTTTGGCGATAATTGTTCCGCCGCCTTTTCCGCCCTCAGGGCCTAAATCAATAATATAATCGGCTGTTTTAATCACATCAAGATTATGCTCTATAACAAGCACGGTATTTCCCTTATCCACAAGAGCATTCAGCACATTGATAAGCCTGTGCACATCGGCTGTATGAAGCCCTGTTGTTGGCTCATCAAGGATATAAATGGTTTTGCCTGTTGAACGTTTCATAAGCTCTGTGGCAAGTTTGACACGCTGTGCTTCACCACCTGAAAGCGTTGTTGCAGGCTGACCGATTTTGATGTAGCCAAGACCAACCTCTGAAAGTGTTTTCAGTTTACGATAAATTTTTGGCTGCTGTTTGAAGAATTCAAGACCTTCATCAACCGTCATTTCAAGCACTTCATAAATGCTTTTGCCCTTGAATTTAACCTCAAGCGTTTCACGATTATAACGCTGACCGCCGCAGACATCACACGGAACATAGATATCTGCAAGGAAATGCATTTCTATTTTAACAATACCGTCACCCTGGCAGGCTTCACATCGTCCGCCCTTTACATTAAAGGAGAAGCGGTTTGACTTATAGCCTCTGATTTTCGCATCAGGTGTTTCTGCAAACAAATCACGGATATCATTGAAAACGCCTGTATACGTTGCAGGGTTTGAACGAGGTGTTCTGCCGATTGGGGACTGATCTATGTCAATCACCTTATCAAGATATTCTGCACCCTTAATTGCTTTGAATTCTCCCGGACGTTTTTTTGCCTTATTGAGTTCGTTTGCAAGATACTTATAGATGATTTCGTTTACAAGACTTGATTTACCCGAACCCGAAACACCTGTTACAGCAACAAACTGACCAAGCGGAATTTCAACATTGATATTCTTTAAATTATTTTCCTTTGCACCCATTACGGTTAATTTATGCCCATTGCCTTTTCTTCTTGTTTCAGGAACAAGGATTTGCTTTTTACCGCTTAAATACTGACCTGTGATTGAATTTTCACAATGAATAATATCATCAACAGAGCCTGCTGCTATAAGCTCTCCGCCGTGAACACCCGCACCCGGTCCGATATCAACAACATAATCGGCAGCACGCATTGTATCTTCATCATGCTCTACAACGATAAGTGTATTACCCAAATCCCTAAGATGTCTTAAAGTGCCGAGCAACTTCTCATTATCTCTTTGATGCAGACCGATAGACGGCTCATCAAGAATATAAAGCACACCTGTTAAAGAAGAGCCTATCTGCGTTGCAAGGCGGATACGCTGTGCCTCACCGCCTGAAAGCGTTGCCGCTTCACGGGAAAGAGAAAGATAATCAAGGCCAACTGCATTCAAAAAATTCAGCCTTTCCTTGATTTCTCTGATAATCAATCTGCCTATCATCTGCTCTTTTTCGGTTAATTCAAGATTATCAATAAAATCAAGCTCTTCTGAAATAGACATCTGGCAGAATTCATAAATATTCTTTCCGCCGACAGTTACTGAAAGGCTGATTGGAGAAAGCCTTGCACCCTTACAATCGGGGCAAACAGCAGAAACCATAACTGTTTCTATATCCGCTCTTGACCACTCGGATGTTGTTTCATCATATCTGCGTTTTAAATTATTAACAACACCCTCAAAATCATTTACGTATGTGCCGCTTCCATAAGCGGTAACACGTTTCATTTTGATTTTTTTACCATTTGTGCCGTGCAGAATAACATCAATTGCTTCTTTTGGAAGCATTTCAACAGGCATATCAAGAGAAAAATTATATTCAGCCGCAAGTGCTTCAAAATACATTCTTGCAATGGAGGAGCCGTCTGCAACATTCCAGCCGCTTGCCTTGATTGCACCCTGATTAATGGATAGCTTTCTGTTTGGAATAATCAAATCCTCATCAATTTCCATAAAGGTGCCAAGACCCGAACAACGCTTGCACGCACCAAACGGATTATTGAATGAAAACATACGCGGGCTCATTTCCTCAATAGATACACCGTGCTCAGGGCAGGCATAATCAAGAGAAAACAGCTCTTCCTCTCCGTCTATAACATCGCAAAGCACCAAGCCCTTTGAAAGATGCGTTGCGGTTTCAATACTATCGGTTAAACGGCTTCGTATACTTTCGGAAACAACAAGACGGTCTACAACAACCTCAATGTTATGCTTCTTGTTTTTCTCCATTTTGATTTCTTCAGACAAATCATAAATACTGCCGTCTACTCTTACACGAACAAAACCGCTTCTTCTTGCATCATCAAGCTCTTTAACATATTCACCCTTACGTCCTCTTACAATAGGAGCCATAATCTGAATTTTTGTTTTTTCGGGATAGGAAAGAATACTGTCTACAATCTGATCAATTGTCTGCTGTGCAATCTCTCTGCCGCATATAGGACAATGCGGAATACCTATTCTTGCATAAAGAAGTCTTAAATAATCATAAATCTCCGTTACTGTGCCAACCGTTGAACGTGGGTTTTTAGAGGTTGTTTTCTGATCTATGGATATAGCAGGACTTAAGCCCTCAATGTAATCCACATCAGGCTTTTCCATCTGACCCAAAAACTGCCTTGCATAGGAAGAAAGGCTTTCAACATATCTTCTTTGCCCCTCTGCATAAATCGTATCAAATGCAAGGCTTGATTTACCAGAGCCGGAAAGGCCTGTGAAAACAACAAGGCTGTCCCTTGGAATTTCAACATCAATATTTTTTAAATTATGCTCTCTTGCACCTTTAACAACTAAATTCTTTATCATTTTTCATCACCTGTTTTAACATTGATAAATTCAGTTTTATAATTTTTCAAAGCCTTTCTGCCTTCTTTTGTTACGGGCTTAAGCCATTTCTTTGAACGATAATGGCGAAGGCAAAGGAAGGTTTTAAAATAATCCTCAAAAACATACATAACGCCGAATGCAACAACAAACGGAACTTTTATCAAATGCACCGCTATAAGCGTTGCAGGAAGTGAAATAAGCCACAAACAGCTTAAATCATATTTAACACCCGTTACAGTGTCACCGCCTGAGCGGAAAATACCCACAATCTGAATATAAGGTATCATTCTTATAGGAAGCTCACATGCATAAATCGTCATAATAATAACAGCAGAATTAAGTGTAACCTCGCTGATATTATTACCCATATTGAATATACCCACAAGCTGATATCTGAAGGTTATAATAATCACTGAAACGAAGATGGCAAGAAACGGAACAAGGAAAGCAAAGCGTTTTGAATCTGTTACACCATCTTTAATTTTACCCTTGCCGATGGATTTGCCAACCATAACGCTGCAGGCATTACAAAGACCAACAAAAAATACGAAAGCTATATTTTCAAAGCTTCTTAAAATGGTTACGGAAGCAAAGTATTCATATCCCATATTTGCATAAATCAAATTGAAAACAAAAGTGCCTGCACCCCACATACCTTCATTGAACACAACAGGCGTTGTTCTTTTAAAGAATTCCTTAATCTCTGCCTTTTTGAAGCAAAACATTTCTTTAAACGGAGCAATAATAATCGTTTTACGGATAACAGAAACAACAACAATTACCGTTACACCTGCCCATGCAGAAATAGAGGTTGCCAAAGCAGCACCCTTTATACCCATTTCAGAAAAGCCGAATTTTCCGAAAATCATACAATAATCAAGCACAATATTAAGCACAGTGGTAAAGCCCGAAACATACATAGGAAGCCTTACTTCTTCGGTTGAACGAAGAACAGTTGACAGCACATTTGTGATTGCAACGGCAAAATAAGAATAAGCAACCACGCTTAAGTATTTACTGCCCTCTGAAATAATAGCAGGGTCTGAATTAAACATTCTTAATACATACTGCGGAATAATAAGGCTTACTGCCGTAAATATTCCCGAAACAACAAGCACACAAGCAAGAGCAATTCCGCAAGTTCGGTGAATTCTTTTTTTATCATTTGCTCCCCAGAACTGAGAAACAAAAACGGTTGTACCCGAGCAGAAGCCGAAAATAACCATTGTCATAAGCCAGCCCCACTGTCCAACCATACCAACAGACGAAAGTGCAACATCACCAAGCTGGCTGACAAGCAGAGTATCTGCAAGGGTAAAGGAACTTGTTAACATATTCTGCAGTGCAACAGGAATTGCAAGCGTTAATGCACTTTTCCAAAACAGTTTATCTTTAAATAATTTAAGCATCCTCTTTACTCCGATTTTAATTCATTAATCTTATCACGTAAATATGCTGCATGCTCAAATTCAAGCATTTTAGCAGCTTCCTTCATTTCTTTGGTTAAGCTATGGATAAGCGCCTCTTTTTCACTCTTTGACATACGTTTTTTACGCTTGCCGTCAAGCTTTTCTTTAGAGGTAATTTCAAGCACCTGACGAACATTTTTCTTAATGGTCTGCGGCACAATGCCGTGTTCTTCATTATACTGCTCTTGAATCTTACGGCGGCGGAGGGTTTCTGTTATCGCACGTTCCATAGACGGCGTTACACTGTCTGCATACATAATAACCTCGCCGTTTGCGTTTCTTGCAGCTCTGCCGATTGTCTGAACAAGAGAGGTTTCCGAACGAAGAAAGCCCTCTTTATCGGCATCTATAATAGCTACAAGAGATACTTCGGGAATATCAAGACCCTCACGAAGCAGGTTGATACCAACAAGAACATCAAACTGACCAAGACGCAAATCACGGATAATTTCCATTCGTTCAATTGTATCAACATCGTGGTGCATATAGCGAACTTTAATATCAAAGCCCTCAAGGTAAGCCGTTAAATCCTCTGCCATAGCCTTTGTAAGCGTTGTTACAAGCACTCTTTCCCCTCGTTCGATTCGGATATTGATTTCAGAAACCAAATCGTCCATCTGATCTTCTGTTGGCTTAACAGTAATGATAGGATCAAGCAAACCTGTTGGGCGGATAATCTGCTCAACAATCTGCGTTGAATTTTCTTTTTCAAATTCACCCGGTGTTGCAGAGGTAAACACAACCTGATTAACCTTTTTATAAAATTCATCAAACTGAAGCGGTCTGTTATCAAAAGCAGACGGCAGGCGGAAGCCGAATTCAATAAGGCTCGCCTTTCTGCTGTGGTCTCCGCCGTACATTCCCCTTACCTGCGGAAGCATAACATGGCTTTCATCGCAGAAAAGAAGAAAATCATCTGGAAAATAATCAAGCAATGTAAACGGTGCCTCACCCGGTTTTCTGTTGCTCATAACAGCAGAATAGTTTTCAATGCCCTTGCAGAAGCCCGTTTCCTGCAGCATTTCAATATCATTCATTGTTCGCTCTTTAATACGCTGAGCCTCAAGGAGCTTGCCTTTGCTTTCAAAATAGGAAACACGCTCAACCATTTCATTATAAATTTTATCAAGAGCAACTTTCATTTTTTCCTGCCCAACAACATAGTGAGATGCAGGATAAATGCAGGTGTGGGAAAGGATGCCCTCAACCTTGCCTGTTAGTGGATTGATTTCACAAATTCTGTCTATCTCATCGCCGAAAAATTCAACTCTTATTGCATTTCCGCTTGAACCTGCGGGGAAAATTTCAAGTGTATCACCACGAACTCTGAATTTGTTTCTTACAAAATTTATATCATTTCTTTCATACTGAATAGAAACAAGTTTTAAAATCAAATCATCCCTGCTGTATTCCATACCTGAACGAAGAGAAATGACCATATTGCGGTAATCAATAGGGTCACCAATAGAATAGATACAGGAAACAGATGCAACGATAATAACATCTCTTCTTTCGGAAAGAGCGGCAGTTGCACTATGGCGCAGCTTGTCTATCTCTTCATTAATTGCACTGTCCTTTTCAATATAAGTATCCGTAGTCGGCACATAAGCCTCAGGCTGATAATAATCATAATAAGACACGAAATATTCAACAGCATTTTCGGGAAAGAACTCCTTAAACTCTGAGCAAAGCTGAGCCGCAAGCGTTTTATTATGCGCAAGCACAAGTGTTGGCTTATTCACTTTTTCAATGATATTTGCCATTGTAAAGGTTTTTCCCGAGCCTGTTACACCCATTAAGGTTTGCTCTCTATCCCCTCTTTTAATGCCGTTTACAAGGGCTTCTATCGCCTGTGGCTGATCACCCGTTGGCTTATATTCACTTACAAGTTTGAAATGATCCATACAAAACAAAATCCTTTTTATCGCATAATCGCAGTTAGTATAGCATAGATATTTACTTTTTTTATTTTATAATATATAATTCTTTTATGAAAAGTTTTACCATATCTAAAAATGATGCAGGGCAAAGGGTTGATAAATTTATTTTAAAAACCTTTCCGAAACTGCCAAAATCATTGATGTTTAAGGAAATCAGAAAAAAGAACATTAAAGTTAATAGAAAAAGAACAGATGCATCCGCCGTTTTAAACGAGGGAGATGTAATTGAATTATATCTGAAAGATGATGTGCTTGAAGAAAAGGTGAAGCATTATGATTTTACGAATGCTTCAAAAAAGCTGGATATCCTTTATGAGGATGAAAACATCATTCTTCTTGATAAGAAGGTTGGGCTTCTCTGCCACCCTGACGGCAATGAATATGTTGATACCTTGATTTCAAGAGTGAAGCGTTATCTTTACGAAAAAGGCGAATGGAACCCTGAGGACAGCAGCACCTTTTCCCCCTCCCTTGCCAACAGGATAGACCGAAACACAGGCGGAATTGTGATTGCCGCAAAAAATGCAGAAGCTCTGCGTATTCTGAACGAAAAAATCAAAAGCAGAGATATTGAAAAGTTTTATCTTACTGTTGTGCACGGCAAAATGGAAAAGGAAAGCGACACACTTACGGCTTTCCTTACAAAAGATACAAGAAAAAACAAGGTAACTGTTTCAGAACAGGAAACAGACAGTTCAAAAAAGATTGTTACAAAATACACGTTGCTTGATTATCAGGACGGTAATTCCCTGCTTGAGATTGATTTGAAAACAGGCAGAACACATCAGATAAGAGCACATATGGCTTATATCGGACATCCGCTTTTAAATGACGGAAAATACGGAAAAGAGCAAGGCAGATACAGGCAGGCATTGTACAGCTACAAACTCATTTTCCATATGAAAGATGCAGGAATTTTAAGCTATCTGGACGGCAGGCAGTTTGAGATTAAAAACTGTGAACTTATCCAAAATTTCAAGGAGAACAAATATATATGAAAAAGAAATTCATAAGAATCATTTCGCCGATTACCCTTGTGGTTATAGCACTGTTGGATATTGCCGTTACAGGCTTTGCAGTGTTTTCTGTAATAAAAATACTTGAAGCACAGAATTTGTATGCCATTTTCTTTGGTGCTTTAGAGCTGTTGGCAATTGTGGTTGCCGTTTTGGTTACAAAAGAAACCGTAAGCAACGGCATTGCTTTTTATGAGGATAGATTTGAGTTTACAGGCATTGATGATAACAACGTTTTTTCATACAGTGATATTACCGAGGTTGAAACTTATAAAGACACAAAGGCAAGCCTGAAAAAGAATTTTATAGACAGGCAGACACTGATTATGATTACATTGAATGATGAAACGGTTACAACCGTTAATTTAGGCCTTACCTCAAAAAAAGCTTTAACCGAATTCAAAACCGAACTAAAAAAGCATATAAGCGAAGATATAATAAAGGGATAATTTCAAATTTAGGAGAAAACTATGTATTTAGGTGGAATTTGGATAAAAGGTATTGTAAAAATTGCAATTGCAGTAATTGCGTTTTTATGTGGTATATACGCACACAAAAAACTAAAATGGAAAGTGCAAGAATTATCTGTTACTGCTTTAATTTGTTTAGGTGTAATGGTATTCGGCTTAATAGATATAAGTCATGCTATAAAACCAAATATCCAACAAATCACAGTTCATTATGTTAGTGAAAGTAAATTTGGTTATCATTTTATAGATGAAAACGAAAATAATTATGATTTAACTATGGACTCAATTACTTACGGCAAATTATTGGATGGAGCTGAATTAGACAAAGATACACTTTATACAATTACATATGAAGCAAAGTCCGACACAATCATAGGAATTGATACAGATAATCATTAGCTGATATTTAAAAAGCAACCGGCAGGTCGATGACGATGCCGTTATTTGATGGCTTAGTGAAACCAAATTTGATAAATCCAATATTGAAATTCTAGAAAAGCACTTGAGCTTTAATAAAAAGAGCCAATATAAATCTGATATGACAATTTATTTTTAAAATAACAGAAACACAGAGGACGGTTTCATGTGTTGTAAACAAGGAGGGTGAATTATTATGAAAACAGTTTTTAACAATCTAAAGCCATTTATTGCATATTGGATTTCTTTTGCTGTCTACATAATAATAAGTTTATTTGAAACTTTCAGTTACACAACTTGTGCTGTTACTTCTTTAACAGTATATATAATTCTGAATATTCTGATAGGCTACACTACGGATATCAAAGAAATGCGTTGGGGAATCATTCTTATTGAATTACAATTATTCATATGTGCTATTTGTTTTTCACCAAGAGCAGGTGCATCTGATTACCCTATCGTTGCATCAGCAGGAAATATTTTTTATTCAACATTTTTTGATAGTTTTAACAAAGGTTTTAAATTATCCATTCTTCTTCCTCTTCTATTATTGGGAATCGGTTTTGGATTAAGAATTTTAAAAAAACAAATAAAAAAAGAGAACTCTATGTGAAAGCATAGAGTTCT
Source organism: Clostridiales bacterium (assembly GCA_014799585.1). Taxonomy (GTDB): domain Bacteria; phylum Bacillota; class Clostridia; order Oscillospirales; family Acutalibacteraceae; genus Eubacterium_R. The sequence goes on from JAAVHU010000010.1 coordinate 12,874, forward strand.
CTTTTTGTTAATAACATTTATACTTATTATTTACTGAGGAACAGCGGATACATTGTGACAACTAAAATTGCTCTTAAATATTTCATTGCTAAACCCTCCTTTTCAAATTCATTTTTCCTTACAAGAAGATTTAACAATATATTGAAGAAAAATTCTATAAACTTGGCTTTACACTGTGGTTGCAGAACGTCACCTTACAGTTTACACAAAACAAAAAGCAAACGGCAGGTCGATGACCTGCCGTTTACATTTTGAGTATTAATCTTTAGAGTTATTCTTATGGCAAATTTCTGATGCGGCACAGTTTGAACAACCGCAACCACAGGAGGATTTACCTTTTTTCTTATCTTTAATCATTTTTGTAATTATTGCAGCTAATATTCCGATAACGATTACTGCAATAATGATTGTTGCAAGATTTTCAGTTAAAAAAGCGAGCATAAAATCGCCTCCTTTATTTTGTAACTGTTTCTTTCTTCTTAGAAGTTCTTACATTTACCTTAAGTGAATTATCCTCTTTATAAGGTTTAACAAGCATATAGATTATAAACGCAATGATGATTGCCGCAACGATTGTGCCTATAATACTGCCACTGCCTGTAAAGAGCATACCTAACTGATATACGATAAGTGAAACAGCATAAGCGAATATGCACTGATATCCGATTGCAAACCAAGTCCATTTTGCACTGTTCATTTCTCTCTTAATCGCACCGATTGCGGCGAAGCAAGGTGCACAAAGGAGATTGAAGATAAGGAATGAATAGCCTGCAAGCCTTGTCATACCCTCAAAATCAAGAACACCGAATACACCAACAACCTCTTCTTTAGCAACAAGACCCATAACGGTTGCAACAGTAGCCTTAATTGTGCCAAAGCCGATTGGTTTGAATATCCAGCAAACAGCACTGCCTATCATACCAAGAATGCTTGATTCAAGTTCCATTTCAGGATCAAATGTGAATGAGCCGTCTACAACGCCGAACGCAGAAGCCGCCCAGATGAATACAGATGAAAGAAGAATAATTGTACCTGCTTTTTTGATGAAGGATGAACCTCTTTCCCACATAGAGCGAAGCACATTGCCAACAGTTGGCCAGTGATAAGCAGGAAGCTCCATAACGAACGGAGCAGGATCACCTGCAAACATCTTTGTTTTCTTGAGCATAATGCCTGAAACTATGATTGCCGCAATACCAAGGAAATATGCACTTGGAGCAACCCACCAAGCCTTATTGAACAAAGCAGAAGCAATCATTGCAATGATAGGAAGCTTTGCACCGCAAGGAATAAAGGTAGTTGTCATAATCGTCATTTTACGGTCACGGTCATTTTCAATTGTGCGTGATGCCATAATACCCGGAACACCACAGCCTGTACCGATAAGCATTGGGATGAATGACTTACCGCTTAAGCCGAATTTTCTAAAAATTCTATCAAGTACAAAGGCAATTCGAGCCATATAGCCGCAGCTTTCAAGGAATGCAAGCATAATAAAGAGTACAAGCATCTGCGGAACGAAACCAAGAACAGCACCAACACCGCCTACAATACCATCAACAAGAAGGCTTGAAAGCCATTCTGCACAATTAATTTTATCTAATCCATTCTGAACAAGAACAGGAATACCATTCCACCAAACACCAAAATCTTCTGTTGCAGGGGCATCTTCTGCTTCAAGAGCAGTATCCACTGTTTCGGAAATATCAAAGCCTGCTTCTGCAAGGGATTCACCATAGCTTCCGTAAGCTTCATCAAAAGCTCCGAAATCTTCTTCTGCGATTGCATCCTGAATATCATCAGCACCGATAACATCAGCTTTTACAGCCGCATCAACTGTTGCAACAACATCTTCTGTCCATACATTTTCGATAGCATACTCCGTCATTGCATCATCATAATCGCTTGTACCGATTCCAAGCGGATGGAAGCCGTCACCAAACAAGCCGTCATTTGTCCAATCCGTAACAAAACCGCCGATTGTTGAAACTGAAATATAATAAACAAGGAACATAATAACAGCAAAAATCGGAAGAGCTGCAAATCGGTTTGTAACCACCTTATCAATTTTATCAGACGGGGTTAATTTATTATGATTTTTCTTTTTATAACAGCCCTTGATGATGGAAGCTATGTAAATATATCTTTCGTTTGTAATAATGCTTTCTGCATCATCATCAAGTTCATTTTCAGCAGCTTCAATATCTTTTTCGATATGAGCAATCGTATCTTTATCAAGATTAAGCTGAGAGAGAACCTTTTCATCTCTTTCAAAAATCTTGATTGCATACCAACGCTGCTGTTCTTCAGGCATATCGTGAACTGTTACTTCCTCGATATGAGCAAGAGCATGTTCAACAGAACCGCTGAAGCTATGCTGAGGAATTGTTTTATCACCATTTGCGGCATTAATTGCTTCTTCAGCAGCCTCAACAATACCTGTTCCCTTAAGAGCAGAGATTTCAACAACCTTACAGCCGATTGCTCGTGACAATTCTGCTATATTGATTTTATCTCCGTTTTTCTTAACAACATCCATCATATTAACAGCAACTACAACCGGAATGCCAAGCTCTGTTAACTGTGTTGTTAAATAAAGGTTTCTTTCAAGGTTTGTTCCGTCTACTATATTAAGAATAGCATCAGGACGCTCAGAAATCAAATAATTTCTTGCAACAACCTCCTCCAATGTATATGGAGAAAGTGAATAAATACCGGGAAGGTCTGTTATTACAACATCACTGTGTTTCTTTAATTTTCCCTCTTTTTTCTCTACGGTTACACCCGGCCAGTTACCAACAAATTGATTTGAGCCTGTAAGCGCATTAAAAAGAGTTGTTTTACCGCAGTTTGGATTACCTGCAAGGGCAATTTTAATACTCATATTCAAAGTCCTTTCATTAATTAGTTATAGCTAACTTATATTTCAATGTATAGGGCAAAGGATTATCTTTGCCCAAAAAATTAAACATTTTCTACTTCAATCATTTCGGCATCGGCTTTTCTTAAAGAAAGCTCATAGCCACGTACAGTAATTTCAACAGGGTCACCAAGCGGTGCTACCTTACGGATATGAACCTCAACACCTCTTGTAATTCCCATATCCATTATACGACGTTTAACTGCTCCCTCACCATGGAGCTTAACAACCTTTAAGGTTTCGCCAACCTTTGCTTCTTTTAAAGTTTTCATCTGTATGTCCTCCTACACCATGATTTTACTTGCCATTTCCTTACTTATTGCAACACGGCTGTCTTTAACATTCACAATCAGATTTCCGCCGATTGATGAAACAATGCTTACTGCTCCGCCCACAACAAAGCCAAGATTTTCAAGATGCTGTTTTACATCCGGCTTACCGCCGATTTTTTTTATAATATTTTCCTCACCTATATCTGCTAAGGTTAAAGGCATAATACCACTCCATTCCTTTCAACGTCTTTGATAGTTTAGACTAACTCAAAGCTTTAAAAAGACGGTTAGATTTCCCTAACCGAGGTATATATTAGCAAAGACTAACCGCATTGTCAAGAGTAATTCTAAACTTTTTCAAAAAAAATTGAAAAAGCGGAAAAACTGTGCTATATTATTAATCAACGAAGAAGCATTCTTTGTTTCAAAAAGGGTTTAAGGCGGTAAAATTTATTATGAAGATTCAAAAATCAGCAGAAGATTATCTTGAAACCATTTTGATTATCAAGAACAGAAAGGGCGTTGTTCGCTCTATTGATATTGTAAACGAGCTTGAATTTTCCAAGCCAAGCGTTAGCGTTGCGATGAAAAATCTGCGTGAAAACGGATATATTGACGTTGATGATAACGGCTATATTTCCCTGCTTGCAAAAGGAATGGAAATTGCAGAAACTATGTACGAACGCCATATTGCCATTTCAAACTGGCTGATTGCGATTGGTGTTAATCCTGAAACTGCAGTTGAGGATGCATGCAGAATTGAACACGTTATCAGTGCAGAAAGCTTTGAGGCAGTAAAAAAATTTATAACGGATATCAGAGAATTATAATATAAAAACAGTAAAGAAGCAGACGATTCAAAACCGTCTGCTTTTTTTGATGTTTTATCCCTGTAATGTACAAAGTAATCTGTATGATGGCTTTTCATTGCCGTATAAATCTGTTGAGCCGTGAACACGCTGACGCATCTTATCCTCGCCTGCTTCACCGCAATGGGTACGATAATCATTAAGCGAAAACCACATATAACCGCAAATGTTCTCGATTTCAGAATACATTTCAAGACGTTCTTTCAGTATTCTTGCTCTTTCCTGATCTCCGCCTTTAAAATGCGGTTCACAAAGTCCGAATTCCGATACAAGCAGTGGCATTTTCTTTGCCTTTTTACAGGTGCGTATCATATGTTTTTTTATATCATCACTCGGCTCCCACAAACCAAGATAATCATTCCACATTGCAATATCACCGTGTAATGCAGCATCATCCTTATCAACATTTTCGTTTCTGCTTATGGAATTTGAAACATAGTTTACAAGTCTTCTGCTGTCAAGTGATTTGAAATAAGCAACCATATCATCAACATATTTTATGGTTGGATCAGTTTCTGCTCCAAGCTCATTACCAACACCCCAGCAAATAATTGACGGATGATTGGAATGGAAATAAACCATTTCATCTGCCTGCTGTTTTGCTATATCAAGCTGTAATTCAGTTGCCTGCTTTGGATAACCCCAGTATGGGATTTCCTCCTGAACAAGAAGTCCGTTTTCATCACACCAATCAAACAAGGTATCATCCTGCTGCCAATGGAAACGAGTGAACACACAGCCTGCATTTTTCAACTGCTTTAAGCATTTGATACTGTGTTCAAGTGGCTCAGCCATACCAAAATCAGGGTGGGAGCCGGGCATCCATTCACAGCCTTTAAGATATATTTTCTCACCGTTCAGAAGTACACTTTCGCCTTTAACCTCAATTGTTCTTAAGCCTGTTCGGATTTCATAATAATCATTTTCGGTTTCAATGGCGATTCTGTAAAGATTAGGTGAATAACAGCTCCAAAGCTTAAGATTTTCAAAATCAATTGTTATCTTATTTTCAAGATTATCAAAATGCTTTTTTATTACTGTTTTGTTGCTCGAATAATCAATTACGCTGATTGCTCCGCTCTGTGCTTTATCATCAAGAAACGCTGTTCTGATTAAAAGACTTCCGCTGCATAAATCGTTATTGATAGATTTGATATCTTCTTCAACACGGATATATTCAACAGCATTCTTTTCAACAAAGTTGAGTTCAGCTTTTCTGATAATTCCGCCGTCATCTGCCCAGTCAAAATCATCCTTATGCGGCAACATTTTATCAGTATTCATATTATCAACAACAACCTTGATTGTATTATTTTTTGCAAAATGGATTTTATCGGTAACATCAATTTTAAACGGTGTATAGCCCGAACGCTTATGCTCGCCCGCAAAAACATCATTGATATAAACCTTTGCGGTATGATAAACAGCATTAAAGGCAATGAATACTTTTTTATCGCTTAATGCCCTATGCACATAAACAGAGGTTTTATATTCAGCTTCACCCCTGTGCTTCATAACGGCATCATCTACATTCCACGTGTGCGGTGTTGTAACCCTTGCGTTATAGTTTAATTCAGCAATGGAAAAATTCCATTTGTTTAAAGAAATATTATATCTCATATTACTCTCCTTTTTTAGAAATATTATTTGTTAAATCAATTATCTGTTTGACTTGAATTTTCTTTTATTGTAATATCTTTTATAAGGGATTTGTTTTGATATTTTATTAAAAAATTTAGAAATCCTATTCAAGGTATTATGGAACTTATCGGAAACGGGCTGAACAAAGGCTCACATATGTATTTTTATACTGCATCTCAAACGGCAAAAAAATTATTATACTATCCAATTGCAATCGGAGAGTTTTATTGCAACAAGGATTACAGCGTTGAAAGAACCACAAATTATGACAGTATACTTGCAATATACATACTTGACGGAAGCATCACCCTGCAACAGGAAGGCACTGTATTAACAGCATACAGGAACGAGCTTTTACTTGTGGATTGTTATAAAACGCACAAATACTTTGCTGATGCTAATGCTCATACTGTTTGGGTGCATTTTGACGGCAATAATTCAAGGCAGTGGTTTGAGGAAATCAAATTGAAAAAAGGGCAAAAAATAAAATGCAATCGGCAAACAGCCGACTGCATTTCAAATATGATTAAATATATTAAATTAAATCAAAATGAATATGATATTTCAAATGAGATTTATGCATTGCTTTGTTCAATCAGCAAGGGTAACGAATTAACCAATGAAAACAAAAAGACAGATTTTATTGAAAAATCAAAGGCGTTTATCTTATCTAATTATGATAAAAACATATCTGTTAATGATATAGCATATAAAGCTCTGATGAGTGCATCCTTTTTTTCAAAGGTATTTAAAGAAACCACGGGCTTTTCACCATATGATTATCTTCTTGCAGTTCGCCTTGATAAAGCAAAAGAACTGCTGCAGCAAACGGATGATTCTGTTCAGAACATTGCGTTTAAAACAGGGTTTAACAGCACATCAAATTTTATTTACTTTTTCAAAAAACAAACAGGTATCTCTCCGCTGAAATTCAGAAAAATCAAGTTTTAGTGTTTTTACCCAAATGTTTATACTGTCCTTTTAATGCCAAGCTGTTCGGCAACATACATAAGGTTATTTATATCACCTTCAACAAGCTTTCCGTTTTTATCAGGAGGAAGATTAATAACCATTACATTACCGCTTTTCGTTAATATACGATAATTTTTAATTATTTCCTCTGCATCCATTAATGGTTTGCTTGCATATGTATCAGAATAAAACCAACTGAATTCTTGCCTTGAACATATTGTGCATTCAAAAGGAAGATAATATTCCTCGCCATTAAAGGTATAAATCTTAGGGTCATCTTCCCTGCACATATGTGGATCCCACAGTCTGAAATCGCACGGGAACATACGGATAGGATCACCATAACGATAATTCTTTGGCAAATATCTTTTGCTTGGTATTCCCTTTCGATTGTTGAACTTACCGATATTATTGTTTACNGCNATCTGGCAGTTTGGCTGCATAGATTTTACGTGGTTATATATCCTGTCTATCTGCCATCTGCGGCAAGTTTTATCCCACTCGCCGTCAAGCCATAGTTCGATAACCTCACCATATCTGCCGTCCATAAGCTCAGTTAAATGCTTTTCCATATACTGAACATAGGCTTCATCATCCTTATAGCATTTTTCATGCCTGTCCCACAAGGAATAATAAAGTCCAAGCTTAATGCCGTATTTTTTGCACGCTTCGGAAACGGCTTTAACAACATCTGTTTTAACCGATGAATACTTTACCGAATAATCCGTGGTATCCGTATCCCAAAGGCAGAAGCCATCGTGATGCTTTGTAATCAAAATTACATAATTCATACCTGCTTCATAGGCTGTTTTTACCCAACTGTCCGCATCAATATCTGTTGGCTGATAGCTTTCAATCGGCAGTGTGCCGTCTGACCATTCCGTGTTATTAAAAGTATTTATTCCGAAATGAATAAACATACCGAATTTTCTGTTCATCTGTGCCTTCTGCCCTTCACTTGGTTCTAAGGACGGAACAGGCATATTCGGATATTTTTTCGGATACGGTTCTTTTTTGAAAAACATAATTTAATATTCCTTTTACTTATTCAAATTCTATACTAAGATTTGCATCTTTAAACTGCAATGATTTATATGTATAATCATCTCTTTGAAGCAAAGTAAAGCTTCCAAGAGCCGATTTACCGTCATATCTGAAGCCGTCTGCCGTTTTGGAGGCATTATCGGGAAAGCCTGATTTCAGGGCTTCAAACGCTTCATAAACGGCTTTTGCGGGATTTGTATCATCTATCTTATCAGAAACAATTTCATATTCCATATCAGAATATTTAAAATTTGCCGATTTGCCGTTATAAACAATACACATACCGCTTGCATTGGTTGAGGTTGCCGTTATGGTTACAACATTTTCAGCCATTGAAATTTCACAGGTATAGGAAAAACCACCTGCTTCAACAGAAGCGTTCTGGCTGAAATCCTTTATTTCAGGCGTATATGATTCAACACTGCAGCCCGCAAACAAAAACATCATTAAAACAACAATCGGCAAAATCTTTTTCAAATGCTATCATTCCATTACTCAAATTCAATCATTAAAGCACCCAGAAGCTCAAGCATATTATCCACAGTCATTCCTCTTTGACTTAACTCTCTTGAAGTTATATCTCCGCACATACCGTGTATATGAACTGCACAGGCAGAAGCATCAAGCGGAGTCATTCCCTGTGCAATAAACGAAGCGATCATACCTGTAAGCATATCACCTGTGCCGCCCATTGCCATACCTGCATTGCCCGTTGTGTTAATCAGCACATACTTACCGTTTGTTACAACAGTATTTGCACCTTTAAGCACAACAATACAGCCATATTCCTTTGCAAAGCTTTTTGCTGCATCAATTCTGTTTTTCTGAACATAAGACNCATCTTTNCCGATAAGCCTTGCCATTTCTCCGGGATGAGGTGTTAAAACAACAGGAGCTTTTGAGTCCTTCAAAACATCTATATTCACGGCNAAAGAATTTATGCCGTCTGCATCAACAACAACAGGAACATTGCTTTCCTTAATAATCTGATTTAACAGAAGCTGTGTATCATCATTAACACCGATNCCACAGCCGACTGCCACGCTGTTTGCCCATTTCATTTCATCAAGAATACCGGTTAATGCACCCATAGAAAAGGTTTTATTTTCATTTTCGCTNAAAGGNGCAAAAACAGGCTGGGTTAAATGAGNGGTCATTACACCNTAAATAGATTTNGGGAANGCACATTTCAANAGNCCAACACCNGTTTTNAGTGCGGATTTAGCACAGATAACTGCTGCCCCCGGCATAGTATANCTNCCGCAGATATTAAGCTGTTTTCCGAAATCACCCTTATTGGAATTCNGNCNTCTTTTTGANAAACAGCTTTTTACATAAGCCTTCGTTATCGTTGAAGCCGANGTTTCACTNTANCAATCATAAGGTATNCCTATATTTACANCCACAATTTTTCCGCAGTATTCATTTGCAGGCGGCAGAATGTGGCAATACTTATAGGTTGATATTGCAACAGTTAAATCNGCACGAACAGCATTGATTACNGANCCGTCTGTTGCATTCACACCNCTTGGNNNATCAACAGACACAACGATTGCACTGCTTTCATTAATTGCATTAAAAANGGAATNGAACGGNTCTTTCGGTTCACCGTGAAAGCCTATTCCNAAAATGCAGTCAACAATCAANGCACACGCCATNTCGCANTCNTCAAANCGTGTTACNTTAACNCCGTTTTCCACTGCTTCATCNAANTATTNCTTTGGTTCAGGNAGNGTTGGNTCTTTATCACAAAGCACGATTTCTGCATTATGACCAAACTGGCAAAGCCTTTTGGCAATCACAAAACCATCGCCNGCATTTTTNCCGTTTCCGCAGAAAACAAGAACCNTNTTTCCNTCTATTTCTTTGCCGTAAAATTTAACAATTTTATCTACGCATTTTNTNCCTGCTCTNNTCATTAATTCAGCTTCGGAAAAATATTTTTCTATTGCANTTTCCTCTNCTTTTCTGATTTCATTTNCNNTTAATANTCTCATANTTACTCCCATANNATNACCGATGCNNTTGCATAATCNCCGTCNTGACTGATTGAAACATCGGAATTCGGAACACCGTTAATATACGGCTTTCCCTTTTCATCATGGCTGATTTCTATTGCATTCAGCCTTTTGTTTATACCCGTTCCCATTGCNTTNAAATAAGCCTCTTTNGCAGCAAAAATGCCTGCAAAGGTTTCGGCCTTTTTAGCATAANGGATTTCATTATCNGTAAACACAGAAGCCTTGAAGTGTTCTTTTTCAAGGCTTTTTTCTATTCTTGAAATTCTTATAATATCTGTTCCTATTTTAAACATTTTCNTTTCCTATCGGCTTAACAACAAAGTTGTTTCTNTATTCCGTAACCCAAACCTTTTTATGCTCATCAAACGGAGCAGGNCCACAGGCATTNGAACCTGCACCAAGCATATATCCGTCTATATGAACAGCGGTTGTNTCATACGCTTTCAAATCCTCTGCGTGNTTTGATTTTGCACATTGNNGAACATTGAAATGATTTGCATTGAAAACAAAAGANTTTTCGCTTTCAAANNTAAGCCCGAAGCCNTTATCATCCGTAAGCTCAGCCCAATATGTGTTATATCNCATACCGCTTTCCTGCGGCTTAACATAAACCTCGTGCATATCAGNCACCTTNAACTGAGGAATGCCGAACACAGCCTGCTCTTTAAAATCAGAAAGGNTGAGCATATCATAGCCGAAATATTTAACATTNGAAAAACGCTTCGGCATTTCAAGNGTTATACCAAGCCTTGGAACATTNCGNACCTTAAGATTATTATAGCAATAATCAACCTNNATTTCTCCNCCGCCGTAAATCCTGTATGTTACAAATATTTTGCCNANATTTCTGCATTTCGGTGAAAACANCTTATATTCCGCATCTAAAACAACTGCATTNTCTTCTATACGATAATATTCCTTTTGCTTTTTACNCTCNAAAACAAGNTTATCAATNGCTTTTTTATGCCAGTTTTTGNTTAAATACATATCNTTATCAAGNGGTGCTCTGTAAAGCTCAGGATTAAAGCCNTTTTCCGAGCCAAGNGGACTCTGATTGAAAAGCTGTTTGCCGTTATAAANATAGCTTTCAAGCACGCAGTTTGATGTNTTATAAACGATTTCAAACNTATCCGNNGCAATGAANAGNTTATTTTCNCTGTGTGAAACCTTTGGTGCTTCGCTTTNGGCAATCGGCTNTGCTTTATAAGTATCGCTTAAAACAATCTGCTCTCTTGCAANNNANTGTTCATCATTATAATACTCAAAAANNATAACTGTATGGTTATCAATTTTATAATCAATTTCTTTTGCAATTGTTCGGGTTGGCTCNATTTCAAGCTCAATTTCACNGTTTTCAGCTTCAATGCCATTATTAAGAACAGAATACTTAACTGTGCATTTCTGCGTTTTAAAATAGCATTTACTTGTAAATTCAAACAGATTGTTTTCTTTATGCCTTGCTCTTATAGGGCGGTAGCAGTTTTTCATCTGAATTGCNCCTGTNTGCGGTGTTCTGTCTGCATTNAAAAGACCNTCTACGCAGAAGTTANGGTCATGCTTCCANTCNCCGTGNTCACCGCCATAGGTGTATTTATAATCACCATCTTCGTGATACACAGCNTGNTCTNCAAATTCCCAGATACAGCCGCCCATCATAATATCNCTTGAATAAAAGGCTTTAACGTATCTTTCCAAATCNCCTGCACCAACACCCATAGCNTGTGCATATTCACAAAGGAAGAACGGCTTTTCATAATATTTATGCGAAAGCCCTCTGCCTGCTGCAACCTTTTCACATTTCGGCTGTGANGGATACATNTCAGAATGAACNTCATAGGAAAANCGNCTTGTTCTTGTTGCACCNTCATAATGAATCGGAATATCCGTTAATTCCTTTAAATTCTTATAGCAGTAATCCTGACATCTGATACCGCCNGCTTCATTGCCAAGNGACCACATTGCAATNCTNGGNCTGTTTTTATCACGCTGGAACATACGGTTTACCCTATCCCAATAATGCTCTTTCCACTGCGGATTATTACTGATAAGGTTTGGNCTGTAAGGACCNTCACAGCAAACGCCGTGNGCCTCTATATCNGCTTCGTCTACAACATAAATACCATATTCATCGCAAAGCTCAATAAAAATCGGATCAGGCGGATAATGAGAAGTACGAACGCAGTTTACNTTATACTCCTTGAATATTCTGATATCCTGTTCCANTTCATCAACGGTCATAACATAGCCTGCTTTNGGCGTTGTATCATGATGATTCACACCAAGNAGCTTTATTCTTTTATTATTGAAATAGAAGATATTNTTTCTGATTTCAATGTGCCTGAAGCCTATCTTCTTTCTGATGATTTCTTCTGTTTCTTCATCATTTGAAAGGGAAATATACAAATCATACAGCTTCGGTATCTCGGCACTCCATTCCTCAACATCAAGCACATCAAAGGTTATTTTATCTGTTTTTCCCGGGCAGACGCTGATTGATTTTTCAGCAACAATCTTTTTCTTATCCATAAGAACAGCATTGAAGGAAACCTCTGATTTCAGCTTAAACTGAGGTATAACATCAAGCATATAGGAACCATCCTGATTATATGTAACCTTAGCTTCAAAATCATAAATAGAATTATCCCCTGTTTTATAAATCAGAACATCACGGAAAATACCATTGCTTCTGAACATATCCTGCGCTTCAATATAGGTTCCGTTGCACCATTTATGCACCACAGCGGCAATTTCATTTTCACCATCTGCAAGATAAGACGTTATATCAAATTCAGCAGTATTATGACTGCCCTCACTATAACCAACATACTTGCCGTTTATAAAAACATCAAGACTGCCTGCTACACCAAGAAATGCAACGCTGAAATTACCCGATATATCGTTTATAATAAACTTTTTTGAATAAACAGCAACGGGGCAATCCTCTGGAAAATACGGCGGATTTACATCAAACTGATAACGCTGATTTACATAATAAGGCCTTTCATAGCCTGTATACTGCCACATAGACGGAACAGCAACCGTATCCATTTCTTCTTTATCTGTATCAAATGTATCGGGCATTTCGGATACTTTTGCATAATATTTAAAATTCCATTCACCCGATAACACAGCAACTCTTGATGAATGATATCTTTCTGTTCTTATATCCGTTTCATCAAGCTCTTCCTTGTTTGAAAAAGGAATAAAATATGCACGAGGGGTTAAAAGATTTTCAGAAAAAACTTCAAAGTTTTTATAATTATCTTTCTTTAAATTATAAATCATAAAAAGGCTCCGTTCATATCAATTAAAAAACAGTTTCAAGATGTGTTTTCTGAGGTTTCAAGCCGCAGCTTTCATAAAACTTCATAGCAGATTGATTGCAGTTCCACACATTCAGCGTTAAATTATAGCAACCGCTCTGCTTAGCAAAGGAAACAACATAATCATAAAGCTGTTTTCCAATGTGCTGACCTCTTAATTTTTCATCCACACACAAATCATCTATATAAAGGGTTTTAACATCCGTTAAAATATTATTATTGATATGCTGTTCAAAAATACAAAAGGCATATCCTAAAACTTCGTTTTCATCATCTACGGCAACAAAGATAGGCTTTTCATCATCAGAAATCATTTCTGCAAGCGCATCATCCGTATATTTCCTTGCACCGTATTTAAACAAATCCGGTCTGCCGTTATGATGAACAAGGCACACCTGGCTTAATAAATCATGAATTTTAGGAATATCCATATTTTCTGCTCTTCTAATCAGCATAACTGCCTCCTGTATTTAAACAAAATTACAATATTTATATATTAACATAAAACCCAATATAAATCTACCATTTATTCACTGCAATTTTTGTAATAATTTTCCGCAAAAGAAAATATATATTACCAAGGACGGTGAAACACTTGAATGGTAATGTTGAAAAAAGATGCATTGAAATCGGAAAATACATAAGAGATACAGGCGCAACGGTAAGGCAGGCAGGGGCCGTTTTCGGAATAAGCAAATCTACGGTTCATATTGATGTTACAAAAAGACTTTACGAGATAGACAAAGCACTGTATGACGAGGTTGCAAAGGTTTTGCAGGAAAACAAGGCAGAACGCCACATAAGAGGCGGAAATGCAACAAAAAAGAAATACAGAGATTTAGCTGAGGTGTCATAACGCAATTTATAAAAAGAATTGATATTTTTCCTTCTGCGTGGTAGTATATATTTTAAGATATAAAAATGCCCACAGGAGGATTTTTTATGACCATAGGATTTATAGGCTGCGGAAATATGGGAACAGCCATTATAAAAGGAATTACAGAAGCAGGCGTTATTGAAAAAAGCAAGGTTTTTGCTTTTGACACATATGCTCCGAGCATAGATAAAGCGGTTAAAGATTACGGCATTACAAAATGCGATACTGCAAAGGAAATTGTTATGAATTCAGATTTCGTTGTGCTTGCGGTTAAGCCGAATATGATTGCTTCCGTTTTAGAGGAAATTAATTTTGAGCTTGAAAAGAAAGAAACTGTTGTTATTTCAATTGCCGCAGGAAAAGCCCTTGAATTTATAAGGGACAACCTTACGCACGAAAATAAATTGGTTAGAATTATGCCAAACATCAACGCTAAAGTTGCGGCGGCATGCAGTGCTTACTGCACAAACAACCTTGTTTCAGACGAAGAAAAGAAAGATATTGAAAAAATCTTTGGTGCNGTTGGAACAATCATTGAGCTTCCCGAAAGCAGNTTTTCACTNTTCGGTGTGCTTGCAGGCTGCTCCCCTGCNTTCGTTTATATGTTTATTGATGCACTTGCAAGAGCAGGCGTTAAAAACGGAATGAAAAAGGATGTTGCACTNAAAATNGCCGCACAATCTGTTTTAGGCAGTGCAAAAATGATTTTNGAAAGTGACACNCANCCNTTTGAGCTTATTGACCAAGTTTGTTCACCNGGCGGAACNACAATTGAGGGCGTTACCTCATTACAGGCAGACGGCTTTGAAGCCGCAATNCATAATGCAGTNGANAANGCNNTTGATAANGANAGNAAATTATAAAAANAGAACAAGCACCCNAAAGGGGGTGCTTGTTTTTTTTGCANANATNTCNTNAATCCGNCATAATNTTTTTAAGAGAAATGTGCTTTATTCTTTCNGANCANANNANCATAACNNNTTCATAAAAAACAACAAATGTTACTATGGCAATCACAAATGCTTTGAANTTAAAANTNAATTCAGCTATATNATCAACATTGCCGAATANAACATTAACCATAAATTTAAGNAGNCCGTATTGATANCCNGTTCCAACNGCAAAGCCGATATANGCAAANGGTCTGTATCCGCCNAGAACGGCATTNCTGCANGAACGNTATTTATANCCAAACGCATGCATCAGCGAAATATTTACAGCATTAAATTTCACAACNGATGACACGGCAAGAAACAGTGTTATACACGAAAACANCACGCCNATTGCAACCATCAGAATNCTCATCATAATATCTGCATATTCNTTCATACTGAAAGACATCTGCATNGTTGAAGAATAAGAAAAAGCAGACAAAAANACAAAGATGACGAGNGAAATTCTTTGACGGATTACGCCCCTTTTCATTTCAGNCAAAAACGGAAGATTATCTTTTTTGCCATTATAATGCTTAACCTTTCCNTTTTTTCCTTTCAGCANATTTATAACAGGCATTCTAAGTCTTANAAAGCTATAAAGCACAGANGCAACAGAAAAGAACACTGTTGGCANAAGAACAAGATAAATCAGAATGGACGAATGAAANCAGACATCCATATCAGGAAAAAGATGCTCAGCATTCTGNACNNCATAAAATTTTGGCATTAAACAGAATGCGGNTAAAAAGCCTGCTGCTGTTCCGATAAGAACATTAAACCCAAAAACNNAAAAATCCTTTGCTAATCTGATATCCGAAAANCCAAGAGCCTTGAGAATGCCAAGCTCTTTACTGTGATTATCTATATAATTTTTTATGTAAAAGCAAAGCAGAACAACACTTGTTAANAGCATACAACCGCCCGTAACACCGCACACAACCTTGCTTGTCATAAGCTGTGCATCAAACATTATCTTTGCCATATCATCAACAAGCTGTGCTTCNACAAAAGAAAAATCNATACTATAATTCATAAACAGNGTGCATATAAACACTGCACAAAATGAAATAANGCTTATNCCTATAAATTTAAAGCTATTTTTNAATCCGATTATCATANNTTTACCAGCCAATCTCATAAGCAGTTTTCTGAACCTGATTTGAATAGGAATCAACAATTCTGCCNCTGTTCATTTTTATNACGGTTTTAGCCATATCNGCTATATTTTCATTATGCGTAACCATAATAACCGTAAAGCCATATTCCTTTTGAAGCTTGCTTATATAATCAAGAACTGCTCTGCCNGTTTCTTCATCCAATGCACCTGTTGGCTCATCAAGAAAAAGAACATTCGGNTTCTTTGCCAAAGCNCTTGCAAGCGAAACCCTCTGCTGTTCACCGCCGCTTANTTCACTTGGATATTTTTTNATTTTATCCTTTAANCCAACTGCTTCGATTATCTTTACATAATCTTTATTGCCTGCCAAATCGGCACACATTTTAACATTTCTNTCTACATTCATATTNGNAAGCAGATAATACTGCTGAAAAACAAAACCTATATTTGCCTTTCTGAAAGCNGTNAATTCACTNTCTGTAAATTTTGCGATATCGGAATTATCATAAATAACCGAGCCGTTATCTGCTTTTTCAAGACCGGACATAATATTAAGAAGNGTTGATTTTCCCGAACCCGAAGCACCTAANATTACAACAAAATCNTTATTCTGAATATCAAATGAAATNCCTTTNAGCACCTTAACGGGTGCTTCTTTTGTGCCATATGATTTTTCAATATNTCTGATTGAAATCANAGTTGATTNTCCCCTTTCATATTTTAGCCAAACAAAAGCTAAACCNTATTTTGTTCAACTCTTGTTTGGCTAACAAGACTTTTACACACATCTGTCATCATACTGCTGATTTTCTCTGCNGTAAAACGGCAGACACCCGTTGCAATCAAAGAAGCTATCCCGTGNGTGTATATCCACAAATGCTCATAAAGNCTTTTTGATTCAGCTTCCGAAAACGAATACTGCTTCTGAACAGAAAGTAAAATCTCGCTGTAATTATCATCAATAACGGGAAGTGTATTCAAAGCATCTGCNTTTTCGCCCAAATCACGCATAAANAAAACCTGAAACAGCTTAGGNTCCTTGATNGCAAACAAAATATACTGCGTGCCTACACCCTTAAAAGNCAGTTCGGACGACAAACCGATTTTTATATATTCGTTATATACATTTCTTGCGGCAACAACCGTTTCGGTTAAAACCTCATCCATATTACTAAACAGGCTGAAAACAGGCTTTGATGAAGAACCAAGCCTTTCTGCAAGGGATCTTGCAGTGATACTTTCAATGCCGTTTTCTCTGACCATATTCAATGCCGTTTCAATAATTTCTTCTTTCGTAAATCTGAATTTTGGAGGCATGTAATCACCCTTTCTTTCAATAAGAAACAATCGTTACGCAACGCTTGTTTCTTATTATAAATGAAACTTTACCCTCTGTCAATAAAAATAAGCTTACACAGTAAAAAACAGCAGCCAAACGGCTGCTGTTTTTATCACATAACATCTGTATCTTCAAGGCGTTTATTGAAGAATGAGATAGGCTTTTTGAATGGTATTCTGATAACAAGGCCAATTACAAGAGCGATTACTATATAAACTGAAAGTTTAAGTAAATCAATCCAATAATCATTACTGAATGTACCGCAAACACATTCTCTCATAGCATTTACAACATAGGTAAACGGAAGATACGGATTAATTGCCTGGAAGAACCTTGGAGTAACATCTATCGGAAATGTTCCGCCCGAACCGCCAATTTGAATAACAAGAAGGATAACGGCAATTGCCTTTCCTATATCGCCAAAGGTTACAGTTAAAGAATAAATCAAAATGCTGTAAACAAGGGAAGCAAAGCAGCCTGCAAGAACAAACAATACAGGATGATAGCACTGAATACCGAGGAAGAACAAATCGCCAAGGCAGATAATAAGCCCCTGCACTAAGGCAAGAGATACAAAAAGCATACCTCTGCCAAAATATTCTTGATATGCCTTTACATTTCCAAGTTCATTTTTATGCTTAACATTTGTTTTCAGGATTGCAACAAGCACAACTCCGCCTACCCATATAGCAAGCGTGCTATAAAATGGAGCCATAGCCGAGCCATAGTTTTCCACCTCATACACCTTATCTGTTTCAATGGAAACAGGGCAAGCCATAAACGCACCGAATTCACCCGAATTGCTCCTTATAATATTCAAAAACGCATTAAAGGATTCGTTATTACTTAAATTCGTTATATTNTTAGAAANCACATCAAGCTCTGCCGAAACACCATTAAGAAGCGANTGGAAAGAATCTGCACTGACNGAGCCTGCCGAGGTTGCGGNTTCAAGCGATTTAAGAATTGTTTTCATTTTTTCCTTATCACTGTCAATAAGAGAAATCATACTTGAAGCATTGCTGAGAGCAGAGGTTAAAGANGNTATNGTTGAATTTATCTGCGGCTCTGCAATACTGTTATAGTTTTTNACAACAGCATNCATTTTAGCTGAAATATCGTTAAGCTTTGAAGTAATATTTTTCAAATCCACAGGTTTATTATTCTTTAAGGCATTTTCAATATCCTTGGCCACTTTATCAGCCGAAGCTGAAATACTGTCNAGCTTTGCAATTAATTCTTCAACTTCAGTTATCTGAACAGGAAGACTTGTANTTATTTTTTTCAGAATTTCAGATACAGCCTTTGATGTTTCCGAAATATCAACAAGCTGATTGTGAAGATTNTGNAGTGCTGCATTCAGTTTTTCATCATTCTGAACACTATTGATTANCTTCTGTGCTTCNTTTACCGAAGCAACGGCACTATCAATATCAGCCTCAACATTACCGATTAAAACACCCGCTGCGTNNGTTACACTCAAAAGAGATTTCTGAACAGATTTTACAACATCTTCNGTATTGTTAATAGCAGAAGCNGNATTATCACCAAGTGATGAAAATTGAGTTNCATTAATATCTTTTCCAAGNTCCTTAATCAGTTTTGCNGTTTCTGCAAANCCCGAAGCNGTTGTCTGAAGNCCGTTTATACTTGTTTTNGCGGCATCAATCTGGCTTGTAAGCTGTTCAAAAAGNTTATCATCTTTAACNGAAANATCATCTGAAATAATNCCGAAAACCTCGCTTAAAACATCAACAACAGTTGTAACAAAGGATTCATTAACCTGNGTNTGAACAGTTGTAACAACCTTATCGGTTATCTTTGTTGCAATTGCGTTTTTCTTTTCGTTTGCATAATAAGTGATTTTNGGCTGAACAAAATTGGATTTAACAATACTTGTTAACGATTCGCTGAAATTTTCGGGGATTTCAACAGCCGCATAATACTTNCCTGATTTAACACCATTCATTGCTTCATNCTTTGANACAAATTTCCAGTCTATTGAATCATTNGCTTTCANATTAGATACAATCTGATCACCNACGCATATGCTTAAATTTTCAATTTGNGAACCCNNATCANCATTGATAACGGCAACCTGCATATTNCCNGTGCTTCCATAGGGATCCCAGTTTGCATAAATATTAAACCAAGCATAAAGAGAAGGCAAAACGGCAACACCGATTACAAGGATGATTGCCATTGAATTTGTAAAAATCTTTTTCAAATCACGCTTAAATATTTTCAGAATTGTTTTCATNTTCATNNTCCTCCGNTTCNTCANAATNTTCAAAANTNANTTCTTTAAATTCCGTTTCCTCAACATCATNAAGAAAAGCCGTTAANTTCTTCANAAAAACATTTTTAAAATAATCCAGAACCAAAAATANAAAAACTAANGTAAATATCAATGCAATCCAGATTGAAAACCAAAGCATTTTGCTGCCGTGATGATTTCCCATNTAAAGAGCAAAACCTGTAAANANCAAAAANANNNCNATTGAAATNNNTTTAAGNGTATTTACNATNCTTATGTATTTACTGCCCCTTGNTAACAGTTTTTCACTTAATATAAAGTATTTTCGTGAAATATACCCTTCAAATTCTTCNGCNGGATGATTTTTNGNAAANTCTTTTAATTGCNTTTNGGCAATACNATTTGCCGTATCCTGNGNTTTACNTTTTTTGTTTTCAGCCACAGTATTCACCTGATTTCTATAAATTCTACTGCATATTATATTAAATAAAANTAAAAGGAAAAGNCTTTCTACAATTTGTTTATTATTTATTTACAAATTGTATTACAAGGTGNTTNAGCTGTAAAAAAAAGAGGACCGATAATANCATCGGTCCATATATANTNTATTAAATTTTACTCCACAAAAGNTGATTATCCNCAAANGCAACATCAACNCTTCCGTTATCCTTTAGCCACGAAAGATAGGAACGAACTGTNCTGCCCACAAGAACATACTGNTCAAAATTCATTTTAAGATTATACNCATCAAAAATACATTTTAACAGTTCNTCACTGTTCATCGGNGTTTTAAGTAAATCGGTTATTTTATCAGCAATTTCATAAACCTTTTNCTGATTNANNTCNGCAAGCTCTTTAATATCTGNTGTTGCATCTGCGTGGGANGGAATNAACATATCNGCTTCAAGCNTTTTTACCATATCAAGTGTTTTAAGATATTCGGCAACATCATANATAAAAGAAATCTGATANTTTTCAAGCGTTGCTTTACTGCTTAAGCAATCCGCAAGNAAAACAACATTATCCGGTGTGCGANAGCCNNCCATATCAAAGAAATGNCCTTTTAANGGNATAANNTCNATTTCNTTNGGGAAAGCTCTCATCNCNNAANNANGTTANCTTCACTTGGCTTTGCAAGNANNAATTTNTGCCTTAAATCCTTTGGCGGATAACCGCCGTATAAAAAGGACGGCTCTAAAACGGGATATTCAGTAAAANCCTTTTCAATTCCATCTGCAAATANCNTGCAATCCGTCTGCTGTTGAAGATACTGATTTCCGCCGATATGATCTGCATTTGAATGNGTATTCAGAATACCTTTCAGCTTCCAGCCGTTTTCATCAAGAATTTTGCGAACNTTTCTGCCTGCNTCCTTATCATTTCCGCTGTCTATCAGATAAACNTCNTTTTCGCTTTGCTTATAAATNCCGATTTTTGCAGGGCTATTAATNTAATAGCATTTATCGGTTACTTTAGTTAATTCAAACATAANAACTTTCCTTTTATAATTAAANGAGAGAACGNANATTCTCTCCTAAAACAATTACATATACTTTTTGATTTCATCAACCATATCNGTTTTTTCCCAGGAAACNCCAAGGTCTTCCCTGCCCATATGNCCGTAAGCGGCAACATTTTTATAAANAGGCTTTCTTAAATCAAGGCGGTCAATAATAGCAGATGGTCTTAAATCAAANACCTTATTGATGATTTCGCCGATNTCTTCATCNGATTTAACACCTGTGCCAAAGGTATCAACCATAACNGAAACAGGCTTTGCAACGCCGATTGCATAAGCAAGCTCAACCTCNCACTTTTTAGCAAGNCCTGATGCAACAATGTTTTTAGCAACCCAACGGGAAGCATAAGCCGCACTGCGGTCTACCTTTGTTGGGTCTTTACCGCTGAAAGCACCGCCGCCGTGACGAGCNTATCCGCCGTATGTATCAACAATAATCTTTCTGCCTGTAAGTCCGCTGTCTCCCTGAGGGCCGCCGATAACAAATCTGCCTGTTGGATTTACATAAATAACAGTTTCATCATCCATAAGNTCAGCAGGAACAGTTGTTTTNATAACCTTTTCAATNATATCTTTTCTTAAAGTTTCAAGAGAAACATCAGCACTGTGCTGNCTTGAAACAACAACAGCAGTTACTTTAACNGGCTTGCCGTCTTCATACTGAACAGTAACCTGTGTTTTACCATCTGAATAAAGATACGGAAGNGTTCCGTTTTCACGAACNTCTGTTAATTTAAGTGAAAGCTTATGAGCAAGGCTGATTGGCATAGGCATAAGCTCTTCGGTTTCATCACAAGCATAACCAAACATCATACCCTGATCGCCTGCACCNTTGAGGTTATATTCATCATCCTCATCATTTTTAAGCTCAAAGGACTTATCAACGCCCATTGCGATATCNGCACTCTGCTTATCAAGNGCAACAAGCACTGCACAGGTNTTGCCGTTGAAACCTTTTTCATCACTGTCATATCCGATTTCACAAACTGTTTTTCTAACGATAGANGGGATATCNACCTGAGCATTGGAAGTGATTTCACCCATAACAAGAACCTGACCTGTTGTGCAGGTTGTTTCGCAGGCAACACGGCTCATAGGATCCTGNTCTATCATAGCATCAAGAATTGCATCAGAAATCTGATCACAGATTTTATCCGGATGCCCTTTTGTAACAGATTCACTTGTAAATAAATATTTAGACATAATCTACTNTTCTCCTTTCATAAGAAAANCACACTNANTCNAGTGTGNTNAATAANCTCATCANTCGGTANTACCGCAGGAATTAGCACCTTGCTTCAAAAGCAGGTTGCTGTGACGTCATAAGGCCTGTCCCTCAGCCACTCTTGATAAGGTATTATTAACTTTGAAACTATGATAACGCAACAATGCAGAATTGTCAACACATATTTTATATTAAAAAAATATTGNATAAAAGTTTAAAATCTATTCATTTTTATTGTTGTCAAGNATATTGAAAAAAGTTTATAAATAGTTTAGAATNATAGCNTAANATTNACACAATAAAACAGCGAGGTGTTTTAACAGTGGCAAGAAAAACAGTNTTNATNACCGGNGGAACAGGCACNATGGGCTGGTCTGCAATCAAGTNTATGTTAAAAAAACNAACNAAAATAAATTTAAANATACTTGCAAGAAAAAGNCCNAAAAACGAGGANCTTCTTACTCCATATATGGCAAAGCCAAATGTTAAAATTATATGGGGCGATTTTCTTGATTANGATGCTATTCTTGAAGGTGTTACNGGAAGTGACTATGTTCTNCACATAGGCGGAATGGTTTCACCCGCTGCTGATTGGAAGCCTTATTTAACNCAGAAAACAAATATCGGNGCGGCAGAAAACATCTGCAAAGCCGTNCTTGCTCANCCAAATCCNGATGNNATTAAGGTTTGCTATATCGGTTCTGTTGCACAAACAGGCGGAAGAAATTATCCCATTCATTGGGGCAGATGCGGAGACCCGATTAAAATTTCAATTTANGATCATTACGCAATTTCCAAAACGGTTGCAGAGCGTATTTTTGTTGAAAGCGGAATTAAAAACTGGGTTGTGCTNAGNCAGACAGGCATACTTTATCCAAGCATTCTGAACAACCTTGANCCTATTATGTATCACGTTCCGCTTAACGGCGTGCTTGAATGGTGCACCNTTGAAGACGCAGGCAGAGTGATGTGCAACCTTGTGCTTGAAGATATGGCNGGAAACCTNGGNAAAGATTTCTGGAATCATTTTTACAATATCGGTTCGGGCGAGGAATACAGAATTTCAAATTATGAATTTATGTGTATTTTATTAGACACGCTTGGGCTNGCCTCCCCCGAAAAGCTTTTTTCTCCGAATTGGTTTATAACAAAAAATTTCCACGGACATTTCTTTGCAGACAGTGACAAGCTGGACGATTATCTGCATTTCAGAGGAAATATGCCGATTAAGAATTATTTTAAATATCTTGCAAGNCAGCTTGAATTTGAATACAAATTGGCAAAACGAATTTCCAAAGACGTTGTTGCATTCTGCGTTAAGCCGTTTATGAAAAAAATTGCTCTNACCCCTGATTTCGGAACNCTTGATTGGATTGAAAAAGGCAACANGGTAAGAATCAATGCATTTTTCGGTTCTAAAGAAGCATGGGAAAGCATACCGAAAAAATGGGCAGACTTTAAAATTATGAAGTTTGAGAAAAACACAAGCATTTCCGAACGATTCAAGCTTGATCACGGCTATGATGAAAGCAAGCCCGAAGCAGAGCTTGATATTGATGATATGAAAATGGCNGCTAAATTCNGAGGCGGAGAATGCTTATCCGACAGTATGGAAAAGGGCAACCTTTCAACAAAGCTGAAATGGAGATGCGGCCANTGCGGTGCNGTNTTTGAAGCAAGCCCGNCACTTATTCTTTTGGGNGGNCATTGGTGCCCTGAATGCTTTATTCCGCAGAAAAAATGGGATTANAACTCTATTGCAAAAACAAATCCNTTCTTTGCNCAGGTGTGGTATCCAAGCCATTCAAGAAGCGAAACANANGTTTATTGTTTTGATGATTTGTTTCATATTGACGGCGTGAAATGGGACGANATAAAAAGATAACCACAACGAAACCACCGACTAAGTCGGTGGTTCATTTTTTGCTATGCTTTCTTCGTTGACAATCTAAAAAATACATAATATAATGTTTATTAAGATATAAATTAGTGATACCAACATCTGAAAGGGGCGTCATTTTTTGAGAAAAAGATTTAAAAGTATATTGATTTTTGCTATGGCTGTGCTGATGATATTTGGCACTATGCCGTTTCAGGCTTTTGCTGACACGGATAAACTTTCGCTGAATGTTACATATGATGCGAAATGCGGAGAACCGACCACCTTTACTTTAAATGCCACAGGCGGTTCGGGTAATTATCTTTACTATTTCAACAGTATATCAAGAGTTGGCGAGGATGGGCTTTCCCACGTAACCGATCCTTCAAAAACATCCTATCAGGAAGAGAATACATTTCAATTTACATTTTGTGCATCGGGCACTTACAGACTTATTTTTTATGTAATGGATAAAGGAGCAAGTCCGATAACAACAGCACGCCAAACCATTGATATCGTTTTGAACGACCCTAAATACCCAACGATTGAATCCATTGCAGACAAGATTGCTGCTGAATGCATACAGGAATGCGACACAGAATTTGAGCGTGCTTTATGGCTGCACGACTGGTTATTGGACAACTGCACATATGATTATTCATATATTTACTGTGGTGCTGAAGGTGCATTTGCAAGAGGAACAGGCACGTGCGAAACATATCATCGTGCGTACACAATGCTTCTTAACCGTGTAGGCATTGCCAACGGACGTATCATAGGCAACGGTCATGTATGGACAGCCGTTAAGATTGACGGAGAATGGTGCCAGATTGATACAACATGGGATGATAACGGACGCACAAATCATACATATGAAAATTATCTTTATTTTGGATTGGATGATACAATTACAACATTGGTTCATTCTGACCATGCACCAAATAGCGGCTATGAATCAAACACACTTGAAAACAATTATTTCATTAAAACCGGAGAAATCCACCGTTGGTCAGATCCTTTGACTGCTTCTGTTCAGCAGAATTTACAGGCAGAGGAAGAGGCATTTATTATTAATGTTACTGACAGTATGCCTGAGGGCTATAAAAAAGTAATTTACAATCTGGTTGCTTATTATCTTTCCACACAAAGATGGAAAACCGAAACGCACAACGCAAAGATTGACGCAGGCTATTATAATGGTCAGCTTCAGATTACCGCATCTTATAGGCCGATTGAATCAGAAGGTGAACACATCTGGGACAATGGCACAATAACCAAGAATGCCACCTGCACCACAGACGGCATAAAAACTTACACCTGTTTGAATTGCTATGAAACAAAAACAGAAGTAATTCCGGCTGAGGGACATACAATTGTTACAGACAAAGCTGTTGCACCAACCTGTTCAACAACAGGTTTAACAGAAGGTTCACATTGCTCTGTGTGTAATGTAGTTACTGCAGCACAGGAAACAGTGCCTGCAATAGGTCATAAGGCAGTAACAGACGTAGCAATTGCAGCAACCTGCACAACAGCAGGTTTAACAGTAGGTTCACATTGTTCTGTATGCAACAGAGTAATTGTGGCACAAACAAAAATCCCTGCAACAGGTCATAAGGTGGTAACAGACAAAGCTGTTGCACCTACCTGCACAACAACAGGTTTAACAGAAGGCTCTCATTGCTCTGTTTGTAATACGGTTATTATCGCACAGAATACAATTCCTATAACGGAACACAACTATGATAACGGAAAGATAACTGACTCAACCTGCACGGCAAATGGCGTTAAGACCTATACTTGCACTGTATGTAAAGCAACAAAAACAGAAGCAATCTCTACAACAGGTCACAAAGCAGTAACAGACAAGGCGGTTGCGCCAACCTGTTCAACAACAGGTTTAACAGAGGGTTCACATTGCTCTATATGTAATGCAATCATCAAACCTCAGAATACAATTCCTACAACAAAGCATAGCTATGATACCGGCAAAATAACAATAGCCTCCACTTGTACTGCTAATGGTATTAAAACATATACCTGCACAAAGTGTAAAGCTACGAAAACAGAAGTAATACCTGCAACAAGTCACAGCTATGATAATGGTAAAATAACAAAGGCTTCCACCTGTACTGCAAACGGCACTAAAACATATACCTGCACAAAGTGTAAAGCTACGAAAGCAGAAGCAATACCTGCAACAGGACACAGCTATGATAACGGAAAAGTAACAAATGCGCCAACAACTACAACAACAGGCACAAAAACATATACTTGCAAAAATTGTAATTCAACCAAAACAGAAATTATCCCTGCTACAGGGCTTTCAACACCAACACTGAATGGGAAAGTAAATGCCAATGGTTCATTTACACTTTCTTGGAATGCGGTAAGCGA
>JAAVHU010000011.1 GCA_014799585.1 Clostridiales bacterium
GCATTATTGAAATTTTCTTCTTTAACGAAAATGTAATCTGTGTTGCAAGTTGAAACAGCGAAAATGCCGATATTGTTTTCTGCAAGAACAGAAGAAATTTTGGACAGAATACCAATCAAAGAGAAATCCAAAACGCCTTCTATTCTGAAAGCACGCCAGCCATTATCTACTTTCACAGCATTCTTCGGCACACAATCTGTTTTGCAAACAAGCGAATTTTCTTCATCCGTTTTTGCAATAAAACAATATTCACTTTCAAGATTAATCATTGAATAATCTTCAACTTTACAAATGGAAAAGTTATCATTAAGTCTTTTTAATATCATAATTTCTTCCTTTATAAAATAATGCTCCAAAAACACACTGCTTTTGGAGCATTAGTAATTTTATTAATACATACCACCCTGTGCTGCGGCTGCCATTGCAGCAGCATTAGCAGCGTCTGCCTGCGGGTCTTTAATATCTGTTACAAGAGATTCTGTTGTAAGCACCATTGCGGCAACAGAAGCTGCATTCTGGATTGCAGAACGAGTTACCTTTGCAGGATCAACAATGCCGTTTTCAATCATATCGCAATACTCATTTGTTGCAAAGTTGAAGCCATAGCCGTTTTTATCTGCTGTTTTAATCTTATCAACAATGATTGAGCCTTCCATTCCTGCATTAGCAGCAATCTGACGAACAGGCTCTTCAAGAGCTTTAAGAACAATTGCAACGCCTGTTTTGAAATCTGCATCATCAGTATCAAGAAGAGCTTCAACAGCGGGAACAGCATTGATGAGAGCAACACCGCCGCCTGCAACGATACCCTCTTCAACAGCAGCCTTAGTTGCTGCAAGAGCATCTTCAATACGAAGTTTCTTTTCCTTCATTTCAGTTTCAGTTGCAGCACCAACCTTGATTACTGCTACACCGCCTGCCATTTTAGCAAGACGTTCGTGAAGTTTTTCTTTATCAAATTCTGATGTGCTTGCTTCGATAGCAGTTTTAATCTGACCAACACGAGCCTTGATTTCATCACTTGAGCCTGCACCATCAACAATAATTGTGTTTTCCTTTGTTACCTTAACCTGACGAGCCTTACCAAGCATAGCCATTGTTGCATCCTTAAGGTCAATGCCAAGATCCGATGTAATAACCTGACCACCTGTAAGAACAGCGATATCTTGAAGCATATCCTTTCTTCTATCGCCAAAGCCGGGAGCCTTTACGCAAACGCAAGTAAATGTTCCTCTTAACTTATTAAGAAGAATTGTCTGAAGAGCTTCGCCCTCAACATCTTCTGCAACAATAACAAGTTTCTGACCGCTCTTAAGAACTGACTCAAGAAGAGGAAGAATATCCTGAACTGTTGAGATTTTTTTATCTGTAATAAGAAGAAGTGCATCATCAATAACAGCTTCCATCTTATCTGTATCTGTTACCATATAAGGGCTGATATAACCACGGTCAAACTGCATACCTTCAACAACTTCACAAACGGTTTCAGCAGTTTTTGACTCTTCAATTGTAATAACACCATCAGCAGAAACCTTATCCATAGCATCTGCAATAAGAGAGCCAACATATTCATCAGCCGCGGAAACTGTTGCTACACGGGCAATATCATCACTGCCCTTAACCTGCTGAGAAGAAGCCTTAACAGCATCAACTGCTGCATCAACGGCTGCCTTGATACCGTTTTTAACTGTCATAGGATTAGCACCTGCGGCAACATTCTTCATACCCTCTCTTACAAGAGCCTGAGCAAGAAGCGTTGCGGTTGTTGTGCCGTCGCCTGCATCATCATTTGTTTTTGAAGAAACCTCTTTAACAAGCTGCGCACCCATATTTTCAAACGGGTTATCAAGCTCGATTTCCTTAGCGATTGTTACACCGTCATTTGTGATGAGCGGTGCGCCGTATTTCTTATCAAGAACAACATTTCTGCCTTTTGGACCAAGTGTGATTTTAACAGTATCTGCTAATTTATCAATACCGCTTTGAAGAGCCTTGCGGGCATCTTCGCCGAAAATAATATCTTTTGCCATAATTCCTAATCCTCCTATAATACTTATTCGATAACTGCAAGAATGTCTTTCACAGAAGCAATTGTGTATTCAACACCATCTACCTTAACCTCTGTGCCGCTATACTTTGTGATAATAACCTTATCGCCAACCTTAACGGTCATAGGGTCTTCTTCTGTTCCGGGGCCGACTGCCGCAACATTCATAAATTCAGGCTTTTCCTGCGCGGATGCCGCAATAAAAAGACCTGATGCTGTTGTTTCCTCTGCTTCTACGTGACTGAGCAATACCTTATCTGCAAGTGGTTTGATCGTCATAAGAATTCACCTCTATTTTAAAATAATTATTTTTTGTGTTAGCACTCTTTACCTCTGAGTGCTAAATACTATTTTATCAAGATTTTTCCATTTGTCAATAGTGTTAACATTTTTTTCAAAAAATATGTTGTATGCATGCTATTATCAAGCATCTTAGTATCGGCTGTCATCATCGAACTTTGGGAAATATTCTTCTGAATTTATATAGCTATACGAATCTTCTTCGTTGGATTGCGCATTATATGTTTCCATTATCGGCTCTGATTCTTTTTTGTTCTTCTTTCTTTTAGGAATACCTATAAGGATAAGCACCGCTCCGATAATCAACATAATTACTGTTGTGGTTTTGCTGTTTTTAGCCATATTTTCGTTGCTCTTACAAAAATCATCAAACTGACTCGCATCATCAAAACAGTAATCAAGGCATAAGCCTGAATCGATTATATTCGTATAATTTTCATTAAAATATTCAACATCTTCTTTGTAGTAATCATACACCTCATCATTAAGCTTGGAAATAGGCAGAGCCTTTGCAAAAAAGGTTATACTCTGTATTTCATCGCTTTCGGAATAATCAAACATTGTATTTAATATTTCGCCGTCATTTCTTGTTAAAGTCATAGACGCAAGATGAACATTCGTATCATTTTCGTCTTCAAAATAGCCAACGATAAAATGGCATTGATTGGATGTTTCACTTTCAAAATTCGTTGCCGCATAATAATTCAACACAGCGGCATTTTCAAATTTATAAACATTACCGCTTTCTATCATTTCCTGCGGAGTTGCTTTGCAATTTTCAATCATCTGAACAGGTTTATCTGCATTCCGATACTCTGTAAAATGCATAAACAGAGAATCAATAATAAGAATTATTCCTAAAATCAAAAGGACTATTTTCCAAATCTTTTTCGGTGCTTTTGCCGCCGAATTCATAATTTGAGGATTATTTAATATTAGATCATTCATTATATTACACCTATGCTTTAACTTTCTTAATATTAAAAATAAGCCCGCACAAATAACTATGTTCGGGCTGTTATAATTATTCAATGATGCACACTGCATGGGCGGATATACCCTGCTTGCTTCCTGTAAAGCCTAATCCTTCTTCTGTTGTTGCTTTAACGGAAATGCAATCCACATCACAGTTGCAGGCTTTGGCAATATTCTTTCTCATATCATTTATATAAGGTGCCATTTTAGGAGCTTGAGCAATAACAGTTGCATCAATATTTCCTATCTTATAACCCTTTGATTCAACAGCTTCAACTGTTTTTGCAAGAAGCACAAGGCTGTCTGCATTTTTATAGGCATCATCCGTATCGGGAAAAAGATGCCCGATATCCCCCATTGCCGCCGCACCAAGAAGAGCATCCGCAATTGCGTGAAGCAAAACATCCGCATCAGAATGGCCGAGAAGCCCCATTTCATAAGGAATATCAACACCGCCGATGATACATTTTCTGTTTTCAGCAAACTTATGCACATCATATCCGTGACCTATTCTCATTCCATTTCGCCTCTCATTTTCAAAATATTTTCTGCAAGCGGAATATCGCTTTTNGTTGTTATCTTGATATTATCATAATCACCAAGAACCACATAAACCTTTTCGCCNAANTTTTCAACAAGCTGGCAGTCATCCGTATANTCCTTTTTATTCTGAACTGCTTTTTCAAGAGCNTTTTTATAAAGATTAAANCTGAAAATCTGCGGTGTNTGAATAGACACAAGATTATTTCTNTTCGGTGTGCCGACTATGGACAAATCTTCATCNACGATTTTAAGCGTATCCTTAACAGNAACACCCGTTGCTGCGGCATTATACATCTGNGCTTTATCAAGNGTNTTGATNATTGCNTTNTGTGTTACAAGCGGNCTTGCNCCATCGTGAANAAGNATATNATCNCATTCATCAATNGTTTCAACTGCGTTCATAACNCTTTGCTGACGTGTGCNGCCGCCGATAACAAAGGTAATCTCTTCATCNAGCAATTCCGAGAACACCTCAATATCACATTCACGGCANACAACNATNATTTCATCAATTTCGGGTAATTCGGAAAAAGCNTCAACACTTCTTTCAAGCACGGTTTTACCGCCGATTTCAAGAAGCATTTTGCTTTTATCCATNTCCATTCNNGTGCCGTTTCCTGCGGCAAGAATTACTGCTATATTATACAATTCTTTTTATCCTTTCAAGCTCCNNNGNNTTNGGAGTTACAAATTCNGTTTTATAATCAACATANATAACCATACCCGGCTTTGCNCCCGATGGCTTTTTNACATTTTTAATTATGGTGTAATCAACAGGAACATTGGAGGAANTGCCTGCNTTACTGTTTTTNGCNGCAAGCATAGCNGCTTCCCTNATAACCTTATCGGTAAANTCCCTGCCGTCATTCTGAACAACAACGTGNGAGCCTGCCGTATCCTTTGTATGAAACCACAAATCATAGTTTTTAGAGGTTTTNAGCGTTANCCTGTCATTCATCANATTATTTCTGCCNACAAAGATTTTAAAGCCCTCTTCTGTTTCAAATTCCATAGGCTTNAAAGCCTTTGTGTTCTTTGCNTTTTTATCNTTTCTGCGTTTGAGATANCCCATTTCNGCAAGCTCGTTTCTGATTTCGGTTATCTCACTATCCGTTTCCGCTCTTGAAAGGCTGTCTATAACCGTTTCAAGATATTCGGCTTCCTTTTTNGCATCTTCAATAAAATCATTCAGCTTTGTTTCNGCAACCTGCTTTTTCCTGTATTCCTTATAATACTTCTGTGCATTCTGCGANGGAGAAAGCGANACATCAACAGGCACACGNATNATATTNCAATTATCATAATAATTNTCTAAATCATAATACGNAGCNCCCTTTTGAAGATTATACTGATTNGTNGAAAGCAAATCACCGAACACTCTGTATTTATCCTTATCCTTACAATCAAGAAGCTCTTTTTCACGGTTAACAGCTTTTCTGACTGCACGNTCNTGCANNTTNTGAAGNTTTTTNAACAAATCNCCTGAACGCTGACGTATTCTGTCTGCNCTNACCTTTTCATAATAAAAGAAATCAAGAAGAGCAGAAAAGGTTTCAAATTCTTTCAGCTCNACAAGGCTTCCGTATTGNGTTATNGGCATAAAGGCAAAGTCCATCGGTGTTTCATTNATTACAGCAACAGGAACAGGGTTTTGGGCATATTCCTTNATTTTCTCAATCGNTATGCCGTTTTCATATTCCCTGCACACAATCGGNGAAACACCCATNACNGCGTTNTGAAACGCATTNGANAAGGNTTTATTACTTTTATATATTCTTTCTTTAATCAGTTCAATATCATCATTAAAAAGATTGAGNTTATCCTGNGCAGGCGGTTCAACATATNCTTCACCCGGNAAAACACATCTTACCTGTGATTTACTTTCGTCTATTCTTTTAAGTGCATCAATAATTCTGCCGTTTTCATTCAGAAGAATNACATTGCTGTATCNTCCCATAATTTCAACAACAACAGTAAGCGTTACAGGATCACCGAGNTCATTGATTGCATCCACCTTGATTTTAACNATTCTTTCAAGNCCGTTCTGCGTAACCGAAGCGATTTTAGAGCCTGTTAAATGCTTTCTTAAAAGCATACAAAGCATAGGNGGTTTGGACGGGTTNTCAGGCGGATATTCCGTAAAATGAATTCNNGCACTATCNGCTCTGCANGAAAGAAGCAGTTTTTTTGCACCCTCTCTTGAGCGAAGGGCNAAAACCAATTCTTCCTTAGACGGNTGATAGATTTTCTCTATTCTTGANCCGACTGCAAANGCTTCTATTTCATTTTTTAANTGATGAAGATAAATTCCGTCTAACGCCATATTACACCGCCAAAACAGGATTTTTCTGATTTGCACTTATAAATTCAACATCAACAAAAATCTCTTTCAATTTATCCATAAGCATCATAAACGAATNATGCTCTGTTTCATAATGACCTGCACTGATNACNGCNTATCCGTTTTCAGCACAATCAAGCATAGCGTGATANTTCATATCGCCNGTTACAAAGCAATCTGCATTCTGCATTGCAAGTTCNGTATATTCCTCACACGCACCACCGCCGACAGCNACGGTTTTAATTGNTTTTTCAGTATCNGTATANCNCAANCCGCTNACATCAAGCGTATCACTNACAANCTGNGCAAAATCATCAATGCTCATATCATAATCAAGNTTNCCTACTGTTATGAANGAACCGTCTATCTGCCTTATATCCTTAAGACCAAGGCGNANAGCAAGATTATAATTNATNCCGCATTCAGCCAAATCAAAATTCGTGTGNGCNGATANAACNGCTATATCATTTTCAATACAGGTATAAACNGCACTTCCCTTTTTAACATTTTTGATACCGCTGAAAATAACAGGATGATGAGAAATAATTAAATCTGCATTTATATCAGCCGCATATTCAGCAACNGCCTTTGTTACATCAAGGCAAAGCACAGCNTTTTTCACTTCNTTTCGGAATTCACCGATAAGAAAGCCTGCNTTATCCCATTCCTCCTGCGTTTCAAACGGAGCAATGCTGTTTATGTAATCATAAATNTTTTTAACAGTAGTCATAATTTTTCCTTTATGGCAGAGATNANATCNGAATAATCNGCTCCGCCTTTTGATTTATTTTCAAGATAATTTAACAGATGATTAAAATAATCTTTATATTCAAAATTATTAATATTTCCAAGGTAATAATAGCTTTCGGGGAAGCTATGCACATNACCCGTATAATATGCATCAAACACNCTGTAATAATGCCTGCCCTCTTTAACAACAANATCNCTTTGAATTTCAAANCCGTTATCACAAAGATATTTACGCAGAATTTCAGGGTGTGTCATNGGATTAAANATAAAATGCTTNTCACTGNTTTTTGCCCAAGGGCANTNNTCAAGTATCTGNGCAATNAGNTCACCACCCATTCCGCAAACAGNAATATCNGNGCAATCCTGTTCATCAACATTCTTTAAACCATNTGAAAGAACGCATTTGATTTTATCNTNTAAAGAATANTCAGCAACAAGCTGAATACAGGANTTCAGCGGACCNTCATTGATATCNCTTGCAACNGCNGATTTTATTTTACCGTTTAAAAGCAAAAAAGCAGGAAGATAACCGTGGTCACAGCCAACATCTGCAAGGGAGGAATTCTCCCTTACAAGCTGAGCCACGGCGGACAATCTTTTTGTTAGCTTAATCATTACTTATTTGCGATAAAGCTGTTGATTTTTGAAACAAGCTCATCAGCATCTGTTCCGTGAACCATACAAGCAGCTTCAATGCTTTCGCCTCTTGATGCAGGACAGCCAAGGCAGTGCATACCCATTTCCAAGAAAAGAGGTGCTGTTTCAGGGCACATATCAAGTACATCGCCGATAATTGTTTCTTTTGTTACTTCGTTCATTTTTTAAATTCTCCTTTAAAAAGTTTAATTAAGAGAAAATAATTTCCCTTTACTATTGATATATTATATTACATTACAAAAACCTTTGCAAGTAAGTAAATATTATGCTATTATAGTTTGTGTTACGGAGATGATATTATGAACGAATTTGTGAATGAAAACGAAAAAGAAATTGACATCAAATTTGATGCTTTAACCGCAGGAATTGAGCATGACGGACTCAGATCCAAGGCGGATATTAACATNATCATATGCTATATGGTTGCAAAATCTAAGGTTCGCCTTACGCAAAANGCAGTTTGCGAAACNCTTGTNGAGGGTGCTATTGCAAATTACTTTGAAATTATGGATGCTTTTTCAAGAATATTCAGAGATAAAATTNTNACAGANGATGANGANGGNTTTCTTGTTCCATCAGCAAAATGCACGGATNTNATTGAATATGTTGAAAANGATTTGCCATTCACAGTAAGAGAAAAAAGCATNAAAATGTCTGCNAAAATTGCGGCAAAGGAAATTTATGCNAAAGAAAANAANGTTGAAATTGAAGAAGNAAAAAGCGGATTTGATATCACGCTNCATNTTTCAGANAACNNCGANGATTTTATGGTTATAAANCTGAATGTNCCNTCTGTTGAAGANGCTGAAATGATAAAGGATAATTTCTTAACAGACCCGTCNAANATTTANAANANNCTTATNAANGCNCTTCTTTTTTAAAANTTAATATGCAACAAAAAAAACGCTATGGAAAAATCCATAGCGTTTNANTTTTANAAATTACTCTTCNTCTGNTGCTTCTTCNGCATCATCAGCAAGAGCTTCGATAACCTCTTCAGGCTTTTCGATAAGNTCTTTCATTGAAAGGCTAACACGTTTTTTATCAAAATCAACTTCTGTGATTCTAACATTAACNGTATCGCCAACATTAAGAACATCAGCAGGNGTTTTAATTCTATCCCAGCTAATCTGNCTGATATGGATAAGACCATCTATACCAGGGATAACATTTGCGAAAGCACCGAATGCTGCAAGACCAACAATCTTAGCTTCAACATCTGAGCCAACAGGATAATCTCTTTTAAGAATNTCCCATGGATTATCTTCAATCTTCTTGAAGCCAAGAGAAATCTTTTTATTTTCAGCGTCTAAAGCCTTNANGGTAACCTCTACCTGATCACCAACTTTAACAACTTCTGACGGATGCTTAATACGAGTCCATGAAAGCTCGCTGATATGAATCATTCCGTCTACACCGCCGATATCTACGAATGCACCATAGCTTGTGAGTGACTTAACAGTGCCTGTTAATACCTGACCCTCTTCAAGCTTAGCCCAAGCAGCTTCCTCAGCAGCCTTTCTTTCTTCTGCAACAACAGCCTTGATTGAGCCAACTGCTCTTCTTCTTGCGTTGTTTACATCAATAATCTTGAAGCGAACTGTTGAACCCTTAAGAACATCAAGTTCCTGATTACGAGGAACNCCTGTTAATGANGCAGGAACNAATACGCGAGTNCCNTTTACTGTTACAAGAACACCACCNCGNATAATAGCNGTTACAGGNCCTTCAAGGATTTCTTCTGCTTCGCTTGCTGCAACGATTTCATCCCAGCCTTTGAAAGCATCAGTTAACTTCTTTGAAAGCTTAAGCACACCATCCTGATCATCAGTTTTCATAATGATAAGATCAAGTTCATCACCAACAGAAACAACGTCTTCGCATTTATCAAATGGTTCTGCTGAAAGGTCTTCTGCTGCAATAACGCCTGTTTGCTTTCTTCCGGGAACATCAACAAATACTTCTGTTGGAGTAATGTTTACAACAATTCCCTTTACTACTTTACTTGTGTCATCGTCACTGAATGATTCTTCGAGCATTTCTGCGAAGGTTGCCTCTCCATCAGCAGATGGATCGACAGCAGCCTTTTCGGCATTATCAGCGATTTCTGCTGTCTCAGCAACTGGTGTTGCTTCAACTTCCTTTTCTTTAATTTCTTCGGACATGGATTTGAGTACCTCCTTGATAATTACCGAGGGTGTCGAAGCCCCGGCAGTAACTCCAATTACGTTGTAACTTGATAAATCTATGCCCGAAAGTTCACTTGCTGTTTCTATTAAAAAAGTTGGTGTATTTTCTGAACATACATCTCTAAGCTTGCATGTATTGGATGAATGGCGACCTCCGATAACAATTACAGCATCGCATTCTTTTGATAAAGAGTATGCTTCCTCTTGTCTATCGGATGTTGCACAACATATTGTATCAAATATTTCACAATTTGTATATACCTTTTTTAATTTTTTTTTACATTTTTTCCATTCTTCAAGGCTAAAAGTGGTTTGAGAAACGCAAATTATATCATTTTCATCGGAAATCTCTGCTGAATTGATAATATTCTGCAATTCTTCTTCATTCTTAAACACAAAACTTTTGCCCTTACAGAACGAACGAATACCCATAACCTCAGGATGCTTTTCGTCACCCGCAATCAAAGTGATTGCACTGCTGTTCTGTTTTTCAACAATCTTGTGAATTTTCAGAACAAACGGGCAGGTTGCATTTACATAAGGAATATTTCGGCTTTCTATATCATCAATAACCGATTTTTCAACCCCGTGGGTGCGGACAACGATTTTGTAACCGTCTTCACATTCATCAGGAGAAGAAATTGTTTTCACTCCCCTGCCTGCCAAATCATCAACAAGCTGTTGATTATGAATAATAGGACCGAGCGTACATACCTTTTCACCTTTTTCAACAAGATCATAAACAAGATTTACGGCACGATCTACTCCAAAACAGAAGCCTGCTGTTTCAGCGAGCTTAATCTGCATTTCTTTCTGCCTCCCAAAGAGCAAGAATATTATCCATTACCATATTTGCTGCATTCTTTATATCACTTGGTGCAAGTTCTTCTTTATCAAGTCCCATATCTGAAAGGCTTAAAAGCTTACCGTAAGAAATTGTTACCTTCTTGCCTGCTTTAATAGCACCGTCACAGCATACTGCAACAGGAAGAACAGAAGCATTCGTTGCCTTTGCAATAACTGCAACGCCCGATTTTGCTTTCTGCGGAACGCCGTCCTTATCCTTAATTCTTTTACCCTCAGGGCAGATAGCCATTACGTGGCCCTCTTCAATAATCTTTTCACCGTATTCAATAGCAGAAGTATCGCCCTTTCCTCTTTTAACAGGAAAGCCGTACAAATGCTTGATTACCCAACCGACAATCGGATTTTTGAAAAGTTCAACCTTTGCCATAAAGTGAAGCGGTGGAACATTTTTTGGAATTGAAACAAAAACAGGGTCAAACGCACTTGTATGATTTACTGCAACTATGTATTTCTGATTCGGGTCTGTTGGTACATTTTCAAGACCTTTGAACTTTAATTTATACATTGCCTTAAAAAGCGGACCAAAAGCATTTTTCACAAAGCCATAAAATTTGTAATGCTTAACAACGGAATAATCAAACTCTTTCATTAGTTTTCTCCTCTTATAATATTGACTATCATTTCAATACTTTCTTCAAGCGTATTGCTTGTTGTATCTGCCATAACAGAATCCTCGCAAGGCTTCATCGGGGCAATTTCACGATGACTGTCCTGATAATCTCTTTGGTTAACATCTGCCAAAACCTCTTCATAGGTTACGGCTTCACCTTTTTCTATAAGCTCTTTATATCTTCTTTCTGCTCTGCATTCAGGAGAAGCAAATAGGAAGATTTTAACATCTGCATTCGGAAGAACAACAGAGCCGATATCTCTGCCGTCCATAATCACATTATTCTGTTTTGCAATATTTCTTTGCAAATCAAGAAGAAAAGAACGAACAGCAGGAACACTTGAAACCTTTGAAGCACCCATTGAAATTTCAGGTGTGCGGATAAGGGAGGAAACATCCTCGCCGTTTAAAACAACACACTGTGTGCCATTTTCATCAAAAGCAAGTTTAACATCAGTTGTTTCGAGCATTTCAATAAGTTTATCGGTATCTTCTAATGCATTATTTCTGACTGCATTAAGAGCAATTGTTCTATACAAAGCACCTGTATCAACATAGATAAAGCCAAGCTTTTTTGCAGCAGCTTTGGCAATTGTGCTTTTTCCTGCACCGGCAGGTCCGTCTATTGCAACATTAATCATTCTGTTTTACCTCTCTTACATATTCTGACCACACAGAACCCCCGTTGAAAATGCAATCTGCAGATTGAAGCCGCCTGTATAGGCATCAACATCAATAACCTCACCTGCAAAATAAAGATTTTCAACAAGTTTAGACTGCATTGTTTTTGGATTTATTTCTTTAACATTGACACCGCCGCCCGTAACGATTGCGGCATCAATATCATATAAATCAGCAATGTTAATTTCAAATTCTTTAATCAGCCTGCCAAGATTTAATCTTTCCTGCCTGCTGATTTCGTTTACCTTTTTTGACGGCTCAATACCGCTTAAGGATACTATAACAGGAATTAGTTTTTTTGGCAGCAATTCCGAAAGTGAATTTATAAAATCTTTATTACTGCACTTTGAAAAATCACGAAGAATCCTTTTATCCAGTGTTTCAAAATCAAGTGCAGGCTTTAAATCAATTACAACCTTGTATTCATTATTCTTTACATCCTTGATATGGCTTGAAGCAGAAAGAATAACAGGTCCGCTCAATCCAAAATGGGTAAACAGCATTTCGCCGAAATCTGTATATACAACCCTTTCATTCTTGATCAGCTTTATTGAAATATTTTTAAGGCTTAATCCCTGCAACTTCGGAATAAAATTATTACTGCAAACAAGCGGAACAAGGCAGGGATGTATTTGAGCTATACTGTGCCCTGCTGATTTTGCAAGAGCATATCCATCCCCTGTTGAGCCTGTTGAAGAATAGCTTTTTCCCCCTGTGCATATTGCAACAGCGTCACAAAAAAGTTTTTCTCCACTTTCAAGAACAATTGCACGGATTAAACTGTTATCAAATTCAAACCCAACAACTCTATCATTAATAATTTCTGCTCCGCACTGTTTTGCATTTTTAACAAGTGCATCAACAATATCAACCGCTTTATCGGAAACAGGAAACACCCTGTTTCCTCTTTCAATTTTTGTTTCAACACCCATATCTGCTAAAAAAGCAATCGTATCATACGGCATAAAATTTGAAAACGCAGAATAAAGAAATCTTGGATTTGTTGGAACATTTGAAATAAGCTCTTCAAGATCAAAGCAGGCATTTGTTACATTACATCTGCCCTTTCCCGAAATAAGCACTTTTCTTGCAGGGCGGGGCATTTTTTCAACAACGGTTACCTTATTGCCTTTTTTGGCACTTTCGGCAGCAGCCATCAAGCCGGATGCACCTGCACCTATGATTACAATATTTTTCATTAAATCCTCTTAACATGTAATATATCTAAATTATAGTTTAATCTTCAAGCTCTGTCAATTCTTGGGAAAGCTGCTCCCATTCCTCATAAAGAGCATCTTTCTTATTATTAACAGCTTCAAGCTCTTCTGTTACTTTAAGAAGCTCCTCATACGGCGGATTTGCGCAGATTTCCTCTTGAAGAAGCCCTGCCTTCTCCTCTGCTTCTTCAATTTCATCCTCTAATCTTGAAAGCCTTGTTTTAAGTTTACGAAGCATACTTGCTCTTTCTTTTTTCAGCTTATAATCATTGACTTTAACAGGCTTTTCTTTTTTCTCTGTTTCTGCCGCAACGCTTCGCCTTTCAGCATAATCATCATAATTGCCCATATAAGTGTTAACACCATTCGGCGTTAATTCAATGATAGATGTTGCAAGTTTATTGATAAAATATCTATCGTGCGAAACAATAAGCATTGTTCCGCTGTAATTCAGAAGTGTATTTTCAAGCTCTTCTCTTGAAAAAGCATCAAGATGGTTTGTAGGCTCATCAAGAAGAAGGAAATTAAACTGACCAAGCATCAGCTTTAAAAGAGCGATTCTTGCACGTTCACCGCCTGAACATTTTTCAAGCTTTTTATAAACCTCATCACCCTTAAAAAGGAATGCCGCAAGAGCGTTTCTGAGCTTTGTTTCCGTTAAATACGGAAAAGCAGACCAAACTTCGTCCATAGCTGTTTTGCTTAAATCAAGTTTTGCCTGCACCTGATCAAAATAGCCTGTATATAGATTTGCTCCAAACTTGAATTTACCGTTTGTTGCGGGATAATCCTGCATCAATATTTTAAGAAGCGTTGTTTTACCGCAGCCGTTATCGCCAAGCAGAAAAACTCTTTCACCTTTTTTTACATGGAAAGAAACATTTTCAAAAATCGTTTTATCGGCAAAGGATTTGGAAAGTT
>JAAVHU010000012.1:0-4368 GCA_014799585.1 Clostridiales bacterium
GCGGTGTTCGCTCCATGTTTCTTGCAAAAAGTATTGCCCAGAAGGCTGAAAGGCTTCATATTGATGAGCTTTGCTTTATGGATAATAATGAGCAGAAGCTGAGAATTTATGGTGGAATGGCAGCTCATGTTGCAAAGCTTCTTTGCCCGAATATGA
The DNA here is from genome assembly GCA_014799585.1 of Clostridiales bacterium. Lineage (GTDB taxonomy): Bacteria > Bacillota > Clostridia > Oscillospirales > Acutalibacteraceae > Eubacterium_R. Next base: position 157 of record JAAVHU010000012.1, read on the forward strand.
AATTTAGCATAACAAGTGATGCAGTTGAAGCTGTTACAGATGCGGATTATGTTATCACAACAATTCGTGTAGGCGAGGATGATATGCGTGCTAAGGATGAACGCATTGCGCTTAATAAAGGCGTTCTCGGTCAGGAAACAACGGGTGCTGCAGGCTTTTCCTTTGCTATGCGCAGTGTACCTGCCCTTGCTGAATATTGTGAACTTATCAAAAAGTATTCCAAAAAAGATGTAAAGGTATTCAACTTTACAAATCCTGCAGGTGTTGTTTCTCAAACCTTAAGGGATATGGGTTATGATTTTACGTATGGCATATGTGATGCACCATCCGGTATGCTCCGTTCCTTTGCTCTTTTATATAATGAAAATCCAAATCATATTTCAGGAGAGGTTTACGGGCTTAATCATCTTTCCTATTTTAAAAGCATTACGCTGAACGGAAAAGAGATTATGAATGAGCTTATTGAAAATGATGAGGCATATGCAAAAACCGATATGCGTTATTTCAGTAAAGAGCTGTTGAGAGACAGAAAAGCTGTTTTAAATGAATATCTTTATTATTTTTATTACAGAGAGCAGGCTGTTGAAAATATCCTGAAAGCCGAGCAGACAAGAGGCGAGCAGATCAGAGATATCAATAAGAATATGACTGCCGAATTATCCAAAATGGATATTGAAAATGATTTTGAAGGCTGCCTTAAGGTATTTGAAAAATGGTATGGTATGCGTGAGGGCAGCTATATGGCAAGCGAAACAGGTGTTAAGCGAACCACACCGTGGCATTTTGATATCTATGAAGAGGATGACGGCGGTTACGCAGGCGTTGCGCTCAAATTTATAGAAACTGCGCAGAGCGGAACAACAGGCACAATGATTATGTGTATCCCGAATAATGGCTCTATAAACGGACTTCGTGATGATGATGTAGTTGAAATAACTTGTGATGTGAATGCAGATGGATGCGTTCCTCATAAAATCGGCGATGTTGATGAGCAGAATCTTGAAATGATTAGGCGTGTTAAAATTTATGAGCGTCTTTCATCAAAGGCTATAAGAGAAAAGGATAAGGCTGCTGCTGTTCAGGCATTAACGCTTCATCCACTGGTAAATTCCTATTCTCTTGCAAAAGCGCTTGTTGATGAATTTATTGAACATAATAAAGAATACAGTGATGGCTGGAATTAATTCAAACAGATAGGAATCGTGTTTATGAAAATTTCAAAAAAATTACTAACCATTTTTATGGTTTTCAGTATTTTGTTCTGCATTTGTGCTTGCTCAAAGACAAATGAAAACAGAGATACGGCAGTGCTTCCTGATTTGAATTCTTCTGAATCTGTTATCTATGTTATTAATAGAGGAGATATAAGTGACAGCGAGTATTCGGTTGTGTCTTCATTACAGGGGATAACTGCCCAGAACAGCTCAAAAATATATATTGAAGATGGAGAAAATATTGTTTTTCTTGAAAAATATCTGAATGAAAACAAGGATATTCAAATTAAGAGAATTGGTAATCTTCAAGAACTGATAAATGCAAATATGGATGATATTACGGATAAGGGCTGTGTTCTTTTTGAAGAGGGCAATAACCCTACAGTGAATATGGCATTTACTGTTGCAGGTATGGAAAAGTGGCTTGCTGTTCCGCTTTCTCTTAAGGATGAGGCAGAGTCAATGGGGCTTGAGGTTAAGCTGGATTTGTCCTTAAAGGAAAATGATGAATACATAAATTCACAGGAAGATATTTTTGAAAAGTATAAGGATAGATTAAACAAAAATCTTATTGTTCATCAATCCCCTGAGCTGATTACGCTTCGTGATTATGCAGCTGCAACAGGTGCGTTTTGTTTCTATACGGATGAGAATAACAGCAAGCAGGTTAAATTCAGAGAACAGGTGTTTGATTGGGCAAATGAAAATGCCATTGTTTTTGGATGGAGCAGTGATGAGCTTGGCTATGTGAAACAGGCAAGTAAAAGCGGAGTAGTTGTTATTCCGTCTGATCATTGCAACAATCTTAGCCTGTTATCCTCATTGAAGCTTAGTGAACCGCTTACGCAGAAAAACAAGGCAGAAGAGATAACACCTCAACAAGGAAAGCATTATATTTCACTTGTAATGAGCGATGGCGATAATGTTCAGTGGTATGAAACAACTGTGCCTTTCAGAGATCATTATTATGACAGGGTTTCTACAGCAGAGAATTATAAAATGTCTTGGACAGCTCCGCCGATGATGTATAAGCTTGCACCAACCGTTCTTCAGTATGTATATGATATGGCAACGGATAAAGACAGATTTGTGTGTGGTGTATCGGGTATGGGCTATATTAATCCTACGAAGTACAGCAAAAATGCAATGAACAGCTTTGTGCAAGATAGTATTTATGCTATGCAGCAGGCAGATCTTCATACCCTTACAATTCTTGATAACAGCAAAAGCAGTGCAAAGTTAAGCAAGGCGCTTGAGCCATATGCTGCAGCATCAGAGATTAACGGCGGTATAATGCAGATTGAAGAAAAGTATGAAGCACTCGGCGGTAAAATGTTATTTGTGAATGATAAACCATTTATAAGTGNAAGAAGGTCATTTTGGTTTACTTCGGAAAATCCGGATGAAAAGGTTTCAAAGGAATGGATTGAGGCCTTTGCTGCAGAGATTAATGCACTGCCAAGTGATATTCATTCTGAAAACGGATATAGNTATATCAATATTCATCCGTGGTCAACAACAATTGAGGATTTGAATTATTTTGTATCCTTGCTTGATGAGCATATTGAAATTGTTTATGCGGATGAGCTTGTTGATATGGTTTCAAAAAATGTTAATCATTAATTTTAGGAGGTTTTACTATGAGCAAAAAGAAAAANATTTACACNGTTGCAACAGCNCACTTAGATACAATATGGAGCTGGGATTTTGAAAAAACTGTTTCAACATATATTTATAATACACTTGTTGATAACTTTAAGATGTTTGAAAAATATCCTACATACAAGTTCAATTTTGAGGGNAGNTANCGTTATGAGCTTATGGAGGAATATTATCCAGAGCTTTTTGAAAAGGTTAAGGAATATGTTAAAGAAGGNAGATGGAATGTCTGCGGTTCTGCTTTNGAAAACGGAGATACAAATATTCCGTCTCCTGAAGCATTGTTCAGAAATATTCTNTTCGGNAATTCTTATTTTGATAAAACCTTNGGNAAAAGAAGTGTGGATATCTACCTGCCGGACTGCTTNGGCTTTGGCTGGGCTTTGCCGTCTATCGAAAAGCACGCAAATCTTAAGGGCTTNACCACACAAAAGCTTACTTGGGGTTCTGCTTACGGCACGCCGTTTGATATNGGNAAATGGTATGGTGTAGACGGCAATTATGTTTATGCCTGNGTTAACCCTCACGATTATTANTATACCTTTACAAAGCTTCGTGATTGGGATTTCGTTCTTGATAAATTCAAGAAGAATGAAGAATATGATTTGGATTGGACCTATATGTTCCACGGAATCGGTGACCGTGGCGGTGCACCAAAGGAAAAATCCATTGCTTTTGTTGAAGANGAAACCAAGAAGAACGATACAGANGATATTGAGGTTTATGCAGCAACTGCTGATGAGATTTACCACGATATTGAAAATAAATTAACCGAAGAGCAGAGAGCAAAGCTTCCTGAGTGGAAAACAGAACTTGTTATGCAAAATCACGGTGTTGGCGGATACACCTCACGTGCAGTTGGCAANCGTTGGAACAGACGCTGTGAAGAGCTTGCTGATATTGCTGAAAGAAACAGTGTTGTTGCATCTTATCTTGGCACTTATGATTATAACAGTGAAGTAATCAATCGTTCCTGGAAACGCTTTATCGCACATCAGTTCCACGATGATATGCCGGGTACATCTGTTCAGCGTGCTTACCGCAGAAGCTGGAATGATTATGCTATATCTGCAAATCAGTTCAAGAGCGAGCTTGAAGCTTCAACCTCTGCCGTTTCAACNCTTATGAAAACAGATTTCTGCACNGGCATTCCTGTTGTTGTATCCAATCCGATTGAAAGTGATATAACAGGTGCTGTTACAATNAGACTTGAAAACATCAATAAGCCATATGCAAGAGTTTTTGATGATAAGGGCAAAGAGGTTAAAAGTCAGGTTAATTCNAATAAAAACGGTGTTATGGAAATTGTTTTCATTGCATCTGTTAAAAGCCTTGGCTT
>JAAVHU010000012.1:7663-24717 GCA_014799585.1 Clostridiales bacterium
CTTGCGAATNTAAGAGTGTAGGGAATTCCCGAAGAGAAAGGAGAGTGAATATGTTTGATTCAGCNTTGATTAAAATGATTCAATCTGATAAGAATAAAGGGTTATCTAATCTGATAGATCAATATACCCCGCTTGTTTATACGGTTGTAAGAAACAANATATCNTCAGTTTGCTCTGCTGAAGATATTGAAGAGGTTATCAGTGATGTTTTNATTACCTTTTATAATCAGATAGAANGTGTTGATTTATCAAAGGGCAGTATTGCGGCTTATCTTATGGNTATTGCNAAAAGAAAAGCNGTTGATAAATTCAGAAAAGCATCNGTAAATCAGGAAATAAAGCTTCTTGATGNGGANGATGAATTTTTGGATTTGCCCGATAGTTTTAATCTTGAAGATGAAATTCAGCAAAGGGATATCAGGCNAAAGTTGATTTCAATCATCCATGCTCTTGGTGAGCCTGATTCAACAATCATTATTCACCGATTTTATTTAGGGGAAAGCTCAAAGGAAATTGCTGCAGTTACAGGGCTTGGCAATGATAATGTTCGCAAGCGGCTTTCAAGGGCTCTCCGCAAAATTGAAAAAGAATTGAAAGGAGAAAACTATGAAATATAATCTTTCTGATATTTTGAATGATATTGATGTGCAGGAAACAGAAGCGATTATTGATACCATTAAAATTGATTATAATGAAACCATTGCCCAAAGGATTAAAGAAAGAGTTATAACAGAGGAAGAAAAAGGCAGTAAGCATTCAAAATTAAAACGTTTCTCATTAAAAACGATTATTGCCTTTGCTGCGGTGATTGCCATTATTCTGTGCAGTATAACAGCAGGAGCAGCAATTAATTTTGATTTGAACAAAACTTTTTCACGAGTATTTAACGGTAAAAACATTGATTTGAATGCAATTGCTTCTGATGTAAATGTTGTTTCTGAATATAACGGATATGCGTTTAAATTAACTCAGGTTATCTGCGATGGAAGAACAATTTATTGTGCATTCGATTGTCCAATTGAAAACGGCGAAATGCTTGTTCCTTCAAATGAGGCAGATGTTAATATTACTATAAATGGAAAAGAGCCTAATTCTTATTCAAACGGCTTTCATGTGTTCAACGAAATATGCTATTTGGAGTTTAAAACTTGTGAAGAAGAACATATAAAAAGCAACAGCAAAATTCATCTTGATTTTAATAAGATAGATAATAATCGTATATTAAATAGAGAAGATGTTGCCGAAAAGCTTTTGGAATCCGGAAAGGCTACTCAAGCGGAAGTAGATGAAGCACTTAATAATAGTGAAAATGACCTTGCAATCTATGAATTAGCAGATGCACGATTAGAAAATACACCTGTTTCTGTTGATGGGGAATGGAGCTTTGATTTCAAAGTGGGCGATACAGATGTTATCAGAACAATTGATGCCGATAAGGTGTATCCATATGATGAAAACAATTACATTGAAATTTCTCCGCTTGGTGTTTATGTATTGTCTTTTAACCCATATACTATGCCTCCTATGGACTATGAGCATATCTTTTATATTGAAATGCAGGATGGTACAATTTATACAGAGAAAGATACGGTTGAAATTGAAAATGGTTATCACGATGGAGTGAGTTCATTCGGATATTCTGATTATGAAAAAAATGAATATCGGTTTTTCACATATTTGGCGTTAGCAGAATTTATAAATCCGGATGAGGTTAAATCCGTCAGCTATTACGACACAGTAATCTATGAAGCACAGCCATAATATGAATTGAATTAAGAAGCACTCAGCGTTTATTCGCTGAGTGCTTTGTTGATTTTATTCAAAACATTTTTCTTATCTGCACTCCATAATGGTGCAATCAAATCTTTCTTCGCTCCGTCTCCTGTTAAGCGATGAATTACGATATTTTCGGGTATTATTTCAACACATCCCTTAATAATGTCAATATATTTCTCGAGTGTAAAGGTGTTAACCTTGCCATCAAAATACTCGTCTGCAAGGTCTGTGCCTTTCAGAATATGCAGTAATTGAAGCTTAATTCCGTCTGTTCCTGCCTTGCAAACATAGTCAACAGATTTTAACATATCCGCTTTTGTTTCATTTGGCAGACCAAGAATAATATGGGTAACAACATTTATCCCTGCTTCTTTAAGTTTTTTCAAGGCTGTATCATAAACTTCAAGTGGGTAGCCCCGCCTTATATATTCTGCTGTTTTTTCGTGAATGGTTTGTAATCCAAGCTCAACAAAAACGGGCTTTATGCTGTTTAATTCTTTCAGAAGCGCAATAACCTCATCAGGCAAACAATCGGGGCGTGTTGCAATGGAAAGAGCAACAATATCGTTGTGCTTTATTGCTTCATAAAATTTAGCTTTAAGCACATCAATCGGCGCATAAGTGTTTGTAAAAGCCTGAAAGTAAGCGATGTATTTTCCGCTTTTGATTTTCTTTTCAACTCTTCTTTTACCGCTTTCAATCTGCTCTGTTATAGATAATTTTACATCCTCTGCAAAATCTCCGCTTCCGCCCTTGGAACAAAAAATACAGCCCCTTGTGTCTATCTTTCCGTCCCTGTTCGGGCAGGTAAAGCCTGCGTTTATACTGATTTTGTAAACCTTACAGCCGAAGGTGTCTTTTAAATATTGATTAAAACTATAATATTTCATCAGCAATTTTGAAAAACTCTTCTATGTTTTCTTTGTTTCCGCAAAGGTAAGAGCTTATTGTTCCGCAGTCTATTTTATTCTTTTCAAGTGTGCAGAAGGTTCCGCCTGCTTCCTCTAAAATAATGGTTGCACCTGCAAAATCCCAAGGTCTTATAATAAGCTCATAATATAAATCTGCCTTGCCTGCTGCAACATAGCAAATGTCAAGTGCAGCACTTCCGCCTCGTCTAACCTCAATTGCGTTGTAGAAAACCTCTTTTGTTAATGCAAAGGTTTTTTCGGCAAGTTCGTGTTCATACGGGCATGTGCCGAAAAGCACAAGGCTGTTCTGCAAATTGCAGTCTGAAACATGAATTTGCTTACCATTTAGATATGCGCCCTTGCCCTTTTCTGCGTAATAAAGATTGTCTAAATCGGGGTCATATACAACACCTAAAATAAGCTCTCTGTCTTTTGCAAGTCCAACGGAAATGGCACTGTGCTGAAAGCCCTTTATAAAGTTGGTTGTGCCGTCAATAGGGTCAATAATAAAGCAGTATCCGTCTGAAAGCTCCTTGTTGTCCTCGCCCTCTTCACCTAAGAATGAACAATTCGGAATGATTTTTGAAAGCTCTTCAAAAAGAAAATCCTGTATCTTTTTATCATATTCCGTAACAAGATTAACGGCAGAACCCTTGTTTTCTATTCCTAAATTTCCCGAGGCACTTTTGTAGATTTCGCCTGCTTTTTTAACTGTTTCAATAATTCTGTTTATCATTTTAATCACCGCCTATATTTTATCATAAAAATTATTTTAATCAATATAATTTAGTATGATTATTGCTGTTATGATTGCCAAAATGGCAGAAAAGGTTTTAAAAATATTAAAAAAAGGGGCAACAACGCTTCCGGGCAGAATTGCTCTGCTGTTAAAAAGGAATATTCTGTATCATCTTTCAAATGGTGTTAAGGTTATTATGATAACAGGAACAAACGGAAAAACAACATCTGCACGAATGGTGGAAGAGGGGCTTAAGGAAAGCGGAAAAAGTTATTTTATGAACCGCTCGGGAGCGAATCTTATAACGGGTATTACAACCTCTTTTATTGTAAATTCAACTATATTCGGCAGGTGCAAAAAGGAATATGCCCTTATTGAATGTGATGAAAATGCACTGAAAAAGGTAAGCCTTTATATTGATGCTGAAATCCTGCTTGTAACAAATGTGTTCCGTGATCAGCTTGATAGATACGGCGAGGTTTCGTCAACGCTTTCTGCGATAAAAACGGGTGCTGAAAATATGCCGAATTGCACGCTTGTTCTTAATGCAGATGATCCGCTTACTTACAGCCTTTCTGCTTTGCCGAACCGTTATTATACTTACGGAATCAACATTCCTCTGCAAATGGGCGGAAGAAGTGATACAGATTATTGTATTTTCTGTAAATCTCCTTATAAATACAATTATAAAACATATAGCCAGCTTGGTGGATTTTACTGTGAAAACTGCGGATATAAAAGAAAAAATCCCGATTTTTCGGCAGATGCAATTCTTGAAACAGGTGCTGATTTTTCCTCTGTTTTTGTGAATTTAAACGGGCATAATTCTATATTCAAAATCAATCTCGGCGGTGTGTATAATATCTATAATTCCATAGGTGCGGCGGCTGTGCTTTCCATTCTCGGAACAGATATGAAAACACTTGAAAATTCGCTTAAAACCTTTAGCGGAGCTTTTGGCAGAATGGAAAATTTCGGCTCAACCAAAATGCTTCTTGTTAAAAATCCTGCAGGGTTTACACAAACGATGAATTATATAAAACCGCTTAAAATCAATAATCTTATTTTCGTTTTAAATGATAATGCGGCAGACGGCTGTGATGTTTCGTGGATATGGGATGCCGATATTGAAATCGGAGAAAATGTTGAAAATATTTATGCCTTCGGTGTTCGTTCGGGGGATATGGCACTTCGCCTTAAATATGAGGGTTATGAGCCGAATGTCATAACAAGCTATGAGGAATTTTATGCTATAACGGATGAAGAAAATACAGTTATTATCCCAACCTATACAGCGATGATGGCACTCCGCCCGTATCTTGCACAAAAATATAAAAAGGATGAATTCTGGAAATGAAGCTTAAAATTGCACACCTTTATCCTGATTTGCTGAATCTTTATGGTGACAGCGGAAATATCCTCTGCCTTGAAAAAAGAATGAAATGGCGTGGAATAGATTGTAATGTATACCGCTTGAATTCTGCCAAAATGCTTCGTGATAATGATTATGATATTATATTTATCGGCGGCGGGCAGGATTTTGAACAGTCGTTAATTCTTAAGGATTTGGGCAAAGGCGCAGACGATGTTTTAAGAAACGAAATTGAAAAAGGAACAGTGCTTCTTGCCATCTGCGGCGGCTTTCAGCTTCTTGGGAATTATTATGAAACGCATACGGGCGAAAGAATGAAATTTACAGGTATTCTTGATTTTTATACGGTTGGCGGAGATAAAAGATTAATCGGAAATTATGCCTATAAAACTGCTGATAAAATGAAAATTATAGGCTTTGAAAATCATTCAGGCAGAACCTATCTTTGCAGGGGTCTTAAACCGCTTGGAAAGGTTATCAAGGGTTGCGGAAATAACGGAAAGGATAAAACAGAGGGCGTAAGATATAAAAACACTTTCGGCACTTACTGTCACGGCCCGATGCTTCCCAAAAATCCCGGTTTTGCCGATATGATGATCGAAAAGGCATTGCTGAATAAGTACGGCGAAGCACAGCTTCTGCCTCTTGATAATACGCTTGAACTGTTGGCTCGTGAACAGGTTAAAAGCCTTTATATATAAATTTTATACAAAAAGGCAAATTTTTCTTGATTTATGCGTTTCTATGTGTTAAAATGGTTCAGCATTCGTGAAAATGAACGCGAATACGCACATTTCGTTTTCAATCCCAAGGTGAATTATGTGGGGTTATGCCATGAAACGAAATGGAGGATTAACCTTAAAGGAGGAAATAAAAATGGCAAATGTAGTTTCTATGAAACAGCTTTTAGAAGCAGGTGTTCATTTCGGACATCAGACAAGAAGATGGAACCCTAAAATGGCAGATTACATCTTCACAGAGCGTAACGGCATCTATATCATCGACCTTCAGAAAACAGTAAAGAAGCTTGATGAAGCATATATGTTCGTTCGTGATCTTGCAGCAGAAGGTGGCTCAATCATCTTCGTTGGCACAAAGAAGCAGGCTCAGGAATCTGTTAAGGAAGAGGCTGAACGTTGCGATATGCCATACGTAAATGCTCGTTGGCTCGGCGGTATGCTTACAAACTTCAAAACAATCCGTGGCCGCGTTGCTCGTCTTGCTCAGCTCAAGAAAATGCAGGAGGACGGCACATTCGATCTTCTTCCTAAAAAGGAAGTAGCAGGCCTTGAGCTTGAAATCGAAAAGCTTGAAAAATACCTTGGCGGTATCACAGAAATGAAGAAAGTTCCTGAAGCTATGTTCATCGTTGATCCACGCAAGGAAAGAATTGCTGTATCAGAAGCAATCAAACTTGGTCTTCCAATCGTTGCTATCGTTGATACAAACTGCGATCCTGATGAAATTGATTATGTTATCCCTGGTAACGATGATGCAATCCGTGCAGTAAAACTTATTGCAGGTGCTATTGCAAATGCAGTTATCGAAGGCCGTGACGGTCAGGACGTAGCTGAAGCAGCAGAAGAAGCTGTTGAAGAAGCAGCAGAAGAAGTTGCTGAATAATTTTAAATAAATCAAATTTTATATATTGGAGGAATAAATATGGCATTCACAGCTCAGGACGTTAAGTCACTTCGCGAAAAAACAGGCGTTGGTATGATGGAATGTAAAAAAGCTCTTACAGAAGCAAACGGCGATATGGACAAGGCTATCGACTTCCTTCGTGAAAGAGGTCTTGCTGCAGCGCAGAAGAAGGCTGCAAGAATTGCTGCTGAGGGCGTAGTTCTTTCTTATGCAGATGTTGATGCAAAGAAGGGCGTTGTAATCGAAGTTAACTCAGAAACAGACTTCGTTGCTAAAAACGAAAAGTTCGTAAACTTTGTAACTGATTGTGCTAAAACAGTTATCGCAACAGGCGTTTCAACTGTTGAAGAACTTGCAGAAGCTGAATATATGGGAACAGGCAGAACTGTAACAGAAACTCTTAACGATTTAATTCTTGCTATCGGTGAGAATATGAAAATCCGTCGTTTCGAGGTTATGGACGGCGTTGTTTCAACTTATGTTCACGGCGGCGGTTCAGTTGGTGTTATGATCGGCTTTGATGTTGCTGATGAATCAAAAGCAACTGATCCTGCATTTGATGAAATGGGTAAGAACGTTGCAATGCAGATTGCTGCTATGAATCCTGCTTATCTTGATGAAGCTTCAGTTCCTGCTGAGGTTATTGAGCACGAACAGGGTATCCTTGCTGCTCAGATGAAAGAAGATCCTAAGATGGCTTCTAAGCCTGAAGCAGTTCTTGCTAAGATTGCTGCAGGTAAGATGGGCAAGTATTATAAAGAAAACTGCCTTGTTGAGCAGGAATTCGTTCGCTCAGATCTTTTCCAGGGTGCAGTTAAAGGCTATATCGATGATGTTGCTAAGAAGCTTGGCACAGAGATTAAAGCTAACGGCTTTATCCGTATGACAAGAGGCGAAGGCATCGAAAAGCGTCAGGAAAACTTTGCAGAGGAAATCGCAAAGCAGATTAATGGTTAATTAAAAATTTTTTTGAGCAGGCTATATGCCTGCTCTTTTTTATGTGTATATGTAGCTATAATTTGTAAACAATCCGTGTTTTTCATTGACAAAAGAACATCTTATTCCTAATATGTGAAAATGGATTTTTGTCCAAATATTGTAAAAAGAGATGAGATGATGTATATTAAAAAAAGCATATGGTTTTGTTGATAAAGGGTTATTTGATGCCTTTAGTCCTGTTGTTACACAGAGTTCAGATTGGAAACGATGGATAACTCATATTGGGCCACATACTTGTGCGTATTGTTTAACTCGAAATGGTACCGTGTATCCAATTAATGAAAATGTTGATTTACCTGTTCATAATAATTGCCATTGTGCATTGAGTACTTATATGTCTATTGTTGCAGGTAATGCTACAAAAGACGGTGTCAATGGTGCTGATTATTGGCTTAAACATTATGGGAAACTACCAGATTATTATGTTTCACGTGAAGAGTACATAAATGCAGGTTGGAAAAGCGGTAAGCCGCCTATTAAATGGTTTCCTGATAAAATGATGTATGGAGAAGTTTACTATAATGAAAAAGGTAAACTTCCAAATGCTTTGAACAGAATTTGGTATGAAGCGGATATAAATTATTATGAAGGTAGAAGAAATGCCCATAGAATTTATTTTTCAAATGATGGATTGATATTTGTATCATACGACCATGGAATAACATTTTATGAGATAGTGTAAAGGGGGCTAACAATATGGCAAAAAAAGAAATGATAATAGATGTTGAAAAAGAAAGATATTTGTATGGCTTTTATAAATTATTAATTAAGCAATTAGAATTGCCGAGCAATACAGGAATGTGTCTTGATGGAATGAGCGATTTTTTACGTGAACCTTGGGAAGAAGACAGAGTTGCACGATTTATTAATGTGTCGAAAACAAACGATGATATTAGAAATGAAATTATGTGTGTTGTTAAAATGTTTGAACACGTTAAAGAATTCCAAAAGCGATGTGGAAATGAATTTACTTGGACAATTGAGGAATAATGAATCACGATAGTTTGTGACATATTTGTTTGGTAAAATGAGTCGATTTTTAAAATACCAATATTATAAAACCAATTTAAGGCAGTCCATAATAATAAGGTGCGTAGACATCGAAGTTAATCCAAATTTGAAAAATTTTTATAATTCAGATTGACCGTTAATTTAATGATTCTTTTAGAGCAGGCTATATGCCTGCTTTTTTCTTTCTTGCTTTTGGTTTGTATAAATGATAAGATAAAGAAAAAGGTTAACATTATAAATTCGGAGAAATGTTATGATTGATGTTAAAGACGGATGCAGAATATTGTTTATCGGCGACAGCATTACAGATATAAATTTTAACAGGCGATTTGCGTATAAAATTCACGGCTCAAAGGTGTATGCCTTGCAGACTGCAAAAAAGCTGAAAAAGAAGCATAAAAATCTTAAATTTTTCTTTAAGGGCATAGCATCAAACAGAACCTATCACGTATATGATAGGCTTACCAAGGATTGTATCGATCTTAAGCCGGATATTATTGTTATGCTAATCGGCGTAAATGATGCGTGGGAGCATTATGTTCCCGAACAGTATCCGCCGCTTTTAAGACCGATGGAACCGCATATGAAAGAGATTTACAGAAGATTGAATGCCGAACTTGAAAATGCAAGGCTCCTTGTTCTTCTGCCGTTTATGATTGATGCGGTACCTGAAAAACAGCCGTTTCACGAAGTTTTAAATGAATACCGTGAAGTGCTATCTGCTATGGCATTGGAAAATAAAGCCCAAATTATTGATTTGCAAAAAATGTTTGATGAAGCACAAGAAAAAATTGAGCCTGTAAAACTTGCTGTTGATGGTATTCACCCAACAAATTTAGGTCATCGGCTTATTGCAAATGAAGTGTTAAAAATATTGAATTGATTTTGGTTAAGGAGAATGATGATTATGAAAAATGTTAAGCCTATGAAACTGCTTATCACAATATTTCTTTTAATCGGAATATTTTGGACGGCTATGTCTGTGGTATTCACATCAGTAAATATTAATTTAAAGAATAATTGTATTTTAACGCAAGCAGAAATTATTGATTTTGAAACTTATTACGATTCTGATCACGATAAGCATACAAATACAATTGTTAAATATGTTGTTGATGGTAACGAATATACAGATACATTAAACTCTTATAGTTCCTCTTGGCGTATTGGTGATAGTGTAGATGCTTATTATGATCCCCTTAATCCACAGGAAATAAAAAGTGAAATGCCTGTTATGATGTGTATTATCTTTGGCACGATGGGTGTTACTTTTGTTGTGGTTTCCATTGTTCTTATTATCAAGCAGAAGAGAAAAAATACAAAACACAAAAATCTTATACAGAATGGTCTTGTGATAAATGCATCTATCGTCAATTTTTATGAAAACACAAGAATATCGGTTAACAGACGCTGTCCGTTTATTATTGAGGCTGATTATAATGACGGCATAAATGTACATAGATTCAAAAGTGATAATGTTTGGGAAAATGTTACATCAGCTTGTATCGGCGAAACAGTTAAGGTGTACTATGACCCGAATAATATGAACAATTATTATGTTGATACAGCAGGTTTGTTTGATAATCCTTATAGATTAAATAATAATCTTATTTATCATTAAAACAGATAAAAAAGAGCATTTCGTTTGAAATGCTCTTTTTCTTGCTAAGCAAATATCCTTATGGTATACTTGTTTTGGTGATGAAATTGAGTGAAAAAGTAGTTTTAACAAATATGTGTATGATTTATGATGATGACGGCAACATTCTTGTTCAGGATAAACTTGACCGAAGCTGGGGTGGAGTTACCTTTCCTGGTGGTCATATAGAATATGATGAAAGTTTTAATGATTCTGTTATCCGAGAGGTTAAGGAAGAAACAGGGCTTGATATTAAAAATCCAAAGCTCTGCGGAATAAAGCATTGGAAAATATCAAAAAAATCAAGATACATAGTTTTGTTTTATAAAACAAACGAATTCAGTGGAAATCTTCAATCATCAAATGAGGGTAAGGTTTTCTGGATAAAGAAAGAGGATTTGAAGAATTATAAATTAGCAGACGGATTTGAAACGATGTTTAAGATATTTGATGATGATAATCTAAGTGAATTTATGTCTGTTAAAGAAAACGGGAATTGGGTAACGAAAATATTCTGATGATTTATGAACAAATGGTAAAAGGCAGTAAATTTACTGCCTTTTTTCTTATATAACTATTTACTTTATTTATAAAATATATTAATATATAGATAATATAAAAAGAACTTTTCCATTTACACGGAGGTATAAAAATGGGTATTGCTTATAAAAGAATTTTGCTTAAGCTTTCGGGCGAGGTTCTTGCAGGCGAAAAGGGAACAGGTATTGATAATGATACTGTTGTAAAAATATGCAAATCAGTTAAAAAAGTTGCTGATATGGGCGTTCAGGTCGGCATNGTTGTCGGCGGCGGAAACTTCTGGAGAGGCAGAACAAGTGAGGGTATGGACAGAACAAGAGCAGACCATATCGGTATGCTTGCAACNNCNATGAATGCNCTTGCTCTTTCAGATGCTCTTGAACAGCTTGGTGCTGANGTNAGAGTGCAGACTGCGATTGAAATGCGTGAAATCGCAGAGCCTTATATCAGAAANAAGGCAGTTCGCCATTTTGAAAAGGGCAGAATTGTTATNTTCGGCTGCGGAACAGGTTCTCCGTTCTTCTCAACAGATACGGCNGCTGCNCTTCGCAGTGTTGAAATCAATGCAGATGTTCTTTTCAAGGCAACCAATGTAGATGGTGTTTATGATAAAGATCCTAATAAATTCAGTGATGCGGTTAAATATGATACTGTATCATTTAAAGAGGTTATCAANCGTGATTTAAAGGTTATGGATTCAACCGCATTTTCACTTTGCAAGGATAANGATATGTCTATTCTTGTATTTAATCTTGATGATCCGGAAAATATTTGCAAAGCCGTTTGCGGCGAAACAATAGGCACACTTGTGCAGAATAATTAAGAGAGGTAAACAGTATGGAAGCTTTATTTGCTAAAACAAAAGANAAAATGGAAAAATGCCTTGATGCNTTAGACAGAGATTACAAGGCAATTCGTGCAGGCAGAGCAAATCCTGCAATCCTTGATAAGGTTATGGTTGATTATTATGGAACAGCAACCCCTGTTAATCAGATGGCTGCTATCAGTGTTCCCGANCCAAGAATGCTTATGATTCAGCCTTGGGATGCAAGCACATTAAAAGAAATTGAAAAAGCAATCAACACATCAGATATCGGCATTAACCCAAGCAATGACGGAAAGGTTATCCGCCTTTCTTTCCCTCCTCTTACAGAGGATCGCCGTAAAGAGCTTGTTAANGATATTTCAAAGCGTGGCGAGGAAGCAAAGGTTGCTATCAGAAATGTTCGCCGTGATGCTATGGATGATATAAAGAAGCTTAAAAAGGACAANGAAATTACTGAGGATGATCAGAAAAACGGAGANAANAAGCTTCAGGATATTACAGACAGCTATGTTAAGCAGGCTGAAGAGATAGAAAAGAAAAAGGAACAGGAAATCCTTTCTATCTAACAAAAATGATTCATTGGCGGAGGATTCCCTCCGCCGTTCTCTCGTTTATTAAGGAGTACATTATGGCTTTGTTCAAGAAGAAAGAAAAGAAAACTGCTGAATTTACTGTTCTTCCGAAGCATGTCGGCATTATTATGGACGGTAACGGCAGATGGGCTAAAAAAAGAGGNTTACCNCGTACGGCAGGGCACAGAGCAGGTGCAGATGTGTTTGAAAAAATCTGTAAGGAATGCGGAAGNCTNGGCATTGAAGAAGTAACATTTTATGCTTTTTCAACGGAAAACTGGAAGCGTCCNAAAGAAGAGGTNGATACGCTGATGCGTCTTTTCCACGATTTTCTGATTGAGGCAAAAGAAAGAATTGCCGAAACNGGNAATATNCGCATTAAGTTTGCNGGTGAAAAAGAGGGTATCAGTCAGCAGCTTTTAGACCTTATGGATGAAGCAGAAGCCACCACTGCNGACAGAACAGGCACAATCGTTAACCTTGCAATTAATTACGGCGGCAGGCAGGAAATTGTTTCTGCTNTNAANAANCTGATTGCAAGCGGTAAAACAGAGATAACCGAACAGGATATAAGCGAAAATGTTTATACAATGCCTGATTGTGATCTTATCATCAGACCAAGCGGTGAGGAAAGGCTTTCCAATTTCCTTTTGTGGCAGGCNGCNTACAGNGAATTCTGGTACAGTGATGTGCTTTGGCCTGATTTTGATGAAGAGGATCTTCATTCGGCNCTTCACGAATTTGAAAAAAGAAACCGAAGATTTGGTGGATAAGGAGATTTAAGTTATGAAACAAAGAGTTATAACAGCCATNGTTCTGCTTGCAGTNCTTGCAGTTGTTGTTTGGCAGATAAACACACCGCTTTTCGTTGCAGTTATTGCCTTTTTAGCGGCTGTTGCAGCAAATGAAATTATGAAATGTGCAAAGGTAAAGAATAAGTTTATCGTTGTATTAGGCACGGCTTTTGCAGCNGCAGTTCCTTTCTTTGCAAGTGCAAAGGTGCTTTTNCCTTTTGTTGATTCAGAATATTGGGGCAGCTTCATCAGTGCNGTTCCGAATGTTGCTTTTGTAATTTTACTTGTGCTTGTTTTCCTTTTGGCAATGCTTAAGGGATATGCACATACTAAGTTTGAAGATGTTGCCATTTCTGTTTTTGCAAGCGTTCTTGTTCCTTATGGCTTTTCNGTTTTTGTAAGGCTTCGTGATATGTTNGATAATGANCAGTTCGGCATNTATCTTATCTTCTTCGGTTTAATCTGTGCTTTGGGAACAGACAGCGGTGCTCAGCTTGGCGGTATGGCATTCGGTAAGCACAAGATGAGTCCGAATATCAGCCCTAAGAAAACGGTTGAGGGTGCAATCTGCGGTGTTATTTTTGCATTAATTCTGAACGCAGTTGCAGTTGTTCTTTATAATGTTTTCGCAGAGGTTAAGCTTGAAACAAGCACAATCGTAACGCTTCTTGTATGCAGTATGCCGATTTCATTTATGGGTATGATGGGCGATTTAAGTGCTTCTGTTTTAAAAAGAAACTTTGGTGTTAAGGATTTCGGAAAAATCTTTCCGGGCCACGGCGGTGTAATGGATAGATTTGATTCCTCTCTTTTCACAATTCCGCTTACTTATGTGGTTGCTTTAATCGCTTTTTAATGAGGTAAATAAAAATGAAAAAAATTTCTATTTTAGGTTCAACAGGCTCAATCGGTACACAGTCACTTGATGTTTGCCGTATGCATGGATACAGTGTTAAATGCTTAACTGCAAATGCAAATGTTGATGTAATGGAAAATCAGATACGTGAGTTTAATCCCGAAATTGTTTGTATGATGAATGAAAAATCAGCAAATGATTTGAAGGTGAAAATTTCAGATACAAAAACAAAGGTTGTTGCAGGTCTTGACGGACTGATTGAATGCGCAACCTATGACGGTGCAGATACCGTGCTGAATTCAGTTGTTGGAATGATAGGGCTTCAGCCAACGCTTGAAGCAATTAAAGCAAAGAAAACGATTGCGCTTGCCAATAAGGAAACGCTTGTTGCAGGCGGTCATCTTGTAACAAATCTTGCAAAGGAATACGGTGTTTCCATTCTTCCTGTTGACAGTGAGCATTCCGCAATCTTTCAGGCAATGCAGGGAAGCCCGTCTAAATCTGCAATCAAAAAAATTATATTAACTGCATCAGGCGGTCCGTTCTTCGGCAAAACACTTGAAGAGCTTGAAAACGTAACTGCCGCTGATGCATTAAAGCATCCAAACTGGGATATGGGGCAAAAGATTACCATAGACTCTGCTACAATGATGAATAAGGGTTTGGAATTTATAGAAGCAAAATGGCTGTTTGATATGCCGAACGAGGATATTGAAATTGTTGTTCATCGTGAGTCGGTTGTTCATTCTGCAATTGTTTATCAGGATAATTCAATGATTGCTCAGCTTGGTGTTCCCGATATGAGAATTCCGATTCAGTATGCTTTAACTTATCCTGAGCGTAAGCCAAGTCCTGTTGCTCCGCTTTCTCTTGCAGAGTATGGAAAGCTTACATTTTTTGAACCCGATTATGATACATTCAAATGCATTGATGTATGTAAAAATGCAATTGAAATGGGCGGACTTCATCCTGCCGCAGCAAATGGTGCAAATGAAGAAAGTGTAAAACTTTTTCTTGAGGGTAAAATTAAATTTACAGATATTGCATATCTTAATGATGAGGCAATGCGTAATGCACCTGAAAAAGAGAACTTCACACTTGATGATGTTCTTGAAACAGACAAATCAGCAAGAGAATTTGTCAGAAACAGTATTAATAAATAAGGGATTGATTTAGTGAATTTATCGTCTATATGGAATGCGGCTTATCCAATCATCATTGCAATTTTATTTTTTGAATTCATAATTATTATTCATGAGGGCGGCCATTTTGTTGCCGCAAAGCTTATGAAAATAAAGGTTAATGAATTTGCAATCGGTATGGGGCCGAAAATTATTTCCTTTAAAAAGAAAGAAACGCTGTATTCTCTTCGTTTATTTCCAATTGGCGGCTTTTGTGCTATGGAAGGTGAGGATGAAGCGTCTGACACAGAGGGCTCGTTTTCATCAAAAAAGGTTGGAGCAAGAATATTTGTTGTTATTGCGGGTGCATTGATGAATTTGCTTCTTGGCTTTATTATTGTGCTGTGTATTGTCTGCAATCAGAATTTGGTTGGCACAACAACGGTTGCCAAGTTTGCTGATGATGCTGTAAGCTCTTCTTATGGCCTTCAGGCAGGTGATGAAATCAAAGCGATAGACGGTATGAGAATTTATAATTCAACCGATGTAAGCACAGGACTTTCCCGTTCATCAGACGGAAAGGTTGAAATGATTGTAAACAGAAGCGGAGAAGATGTAACCCTTAATATTTCCTTTGATATGGAAGAATATGAAGGGCATCAATTCATTAAAATGGACTTCTGGCTGCTTGGCAAGGAAAAAACCTTTACAGGTGTTTTGTCAAGCACAGCAGGTAATTTCGTTTCCTATGCAAGAATGGTGTTCCTTTCCGTTCACGATATTCTTGTTGGTAAATATGGTATTTCGGATTTAAGCGGCCCTGTTGGTGCAGTTTCCGTTGTTTCGGATGCAGTTAAAACAAGTATAAGCTCTATGCTCAGAATTATGGCATTGATAACAATAAATATCGGGTTGTTCAATCTGTTCCCGATTCCTGCTCTTGATGGCTGGCGTTTCTTTATTCTTCTTGCAGAGGGCATAACCAAAAAGAAACTGCCTTCAAAATGGGAATATATTATCAATGCAGTTGGTCTTGTATTATTGCTGATTTTTATGTTCTTTGTGACATTCTCGGATATAAAAAAATTGTTTTAAAATAGATTTTATCCAATTTAAACAGAGGTAAAAGTTATGATTAAAAGAAGAGAAACTAAAAAAATAAAACTTAAGGATACTTTTATTGGCGGGGGTTCTCCTGTTCTTGTTCAGTCTATGCTGAATATTCCTGCGGCTGATATAAACGGCTCTGTTGAGCAGGCAAAGGAGCTTGCAGCAGCGGGCTGTCAGGTCATCCGTTTTGCGATTCCGAATGAGGAAGCACTTAATCTGATTGAGCCGATTAAAAAGGCTGTTGATGTTCCGCTTGTTGCAGATATTCATTTTGATTATAAGCTTGCCCTTGGAGCGGCAGAAAGAGGAATAGATAAAATCAGAATTAATCCGGGTAATATCGGCTCTGAGGATAGGGTTAAGGCTGTTGCAGATATTTGCAGATTAAAGGGGCTTCCTATCAGAATTGGTGTAAACAGCGGCAGTCTTGAAAAAGAAATTCTTGCAAAATACGGCTCGCCTACACCTGAAGCTATGGTTGAGTCTGCACTTTATCATGCTTCTCTTCTTGAAAAATTTGATTTTGATGATATTGTTATTTCCATTAAATCATCAGATGTGAACACAATGATTGAGGCTTATGAGCTTGCTTCTGAAAAATGCAGTTATCCGCTTCATCTTGGTGTAACTGAGGCAGGTACTGAGCGAATGGGTATTATTAAATCTTCCATCGGTATAGGCTCTCTTCTTTCAAAAGGAATTGGCGATACCATTCGTGTAAGTCTTTCAGATAGGCCTGTTAAAGAGGTGTTTGCCGCATTTGATATTTTAAAGGCAGTGGGGCTTAAAAAGGATTGCCCTTATCTTATTTCGTGCCCAACCTGCGGCAGAACAAAGATTGATTTAATCGGTCTTGCAAAGCAGGTTGAAGAAAAACTTAAAGATTGTAAAAAGCCGATAAAGGTTGCTGTTATGGGCTGTATTGTAAACGGGCCGGGTGAAGCAAAGGAAGCGGATATCGGTATTGCAGGCGGAGACGGCAACGGTCTTATATTTAAAAAAGGAGAAATTCTCCGCAAGGTTCCCGAAGATAAATTACTTGAAGAATTAATGAAAGAGATAGATAAATTATAATGCATTTGTTTAAAGATTATTTTGGCGGTTATGTAAATGCCTATCATTTGTCAAGCCTTGGGGCAGGTGT
>JAAVHU010000013.1 GCA_014799585.1 Clostridiales bacterium
AAGTATTCAAGCATTTCACCCTGAACCTTTTTGATTTCCTGAACAGGAACATCAATAAACTTTTTACCGATTGCCGCAACAAGTGTTATAACCTGCTGAGCAAGTGAAAGCGGATGTGTAAGCGGCTGTTTTAAAAGCTCCATAAGCCCCTTACCATAAGTAAGACCCGCTTTTGTTTCTTCATCAAGGTCTGATGAGAACTGCGTAAACACTTCCATTTCACGATACTGAGCAAGGTCTACACGAAGAGAGCCTGCTGCTTTCTTCATAGCCTTTGTCTGCGCAGCACCGCCAACACGTGATACAGACAAACCAACATTTACAGCAGGACGCTGACCGCTGAAAAACAAATCGCTTTCAAGGAAAATCTGGCCGTCTGTAATAGAAATAACATTCGTTGGAATATAAGCAGAAACATCTCCTGCCTGTGTTTCTATAATCGGAAGAGCGGTAATTGAGCCGCCGCCAAGTTCATCAGAAAGACGGGAGGAACGCTCCAAAAGTCTTGAATGCAGATAGAAAACGTCACCCGGATAAGCTTCACGTCCCGGAGAACGCTCAAGCAAAATTGAAAGTGCACGATATGCTACTGCGTGCTTACTCAAATCATCATAAACGATAAGACAATCCTTACCCTTATGCATAAAGTATTCTGCAATCGCAGTTGCCGAATACGGCGAAATATACTGAAGTGACGCTGAGTCAGACGCAGTGGAGCAAACAACAATTGTATAGTCCATAGCACCGTTTTTCTCAAGCGTGCTTACAAGCTTTGCAACCGTGGAAGCTTTCTGACCGATTGCGTTATAAATACAGATACAATCCTTTCCTTTTTGGTTGATAATTGTATCCATTGCGATAGATGTTTTACCTGTCTGTCTGTCACCAATTATAAGCTCTCTCTGTCCTCTTCCTATCGGGAACATAGAGTCTATTGCAAGAATACCTGTTTCAAGAGGTTCGGAAACGGACTTTCTGTCTACAATCGTTGGAGCAGGATTTTCAATCAGTCTGAATTCATCAGAAACAATATCGCCCTTTCCGTCTATTGCTTCACCAAGAGAGTTAACAATTCTGCCTATAAAAGCATCTCCAACAGGAACACCAGCATTCTTATGTGTGCGGCGAACCCTTGAACCCTCGTGAATTTCATTATCATTACCGAAAACAATACATCCAACTGTTGAACGCTTGATATCCTGCACCATGCCCTTAATGCCGCAGTCAAACACAACGATTTCACCATACATAACATGATCTAAACCGTGGATTGTTGCGATACCATCACCAACACGGATAACAGATCCAACCTCTTCACTGTTTGTTTCAAAATCAAAATCTTTAATTTCACTTCTGAGAATAGAAATAATGCCATCTGTATCAACAGAAGATGATTTTCTTGCACCATTAACGATTTTCTCTTTAATACTGCTGATTTTTGATTTAAGACTTCTGTCAAACTGTTTATTGCCTATCTGAATAATAAAGCCGCCAATAAGGCTTTCATCTTTAACAATATCAATTTTTGCAGAACCTGTTTTTTCTTCTTTGCAAACAAATTCTTCAATACCCTTGAGCTGCTTTTCATCAGGCTCTGTTACGCAGATAAGCGTTGCTCTTGCAACCTTATTCTTTTTATCAATCTCTGCTGAATAGGCATCCATAACGCTACCGAATTCATCAACTCTGCATTCTTCTGCAAGAGCAAGCACAAGAGATTTAACAGCAGAAGAAAAGATTTCATCAACAACCTTTTTCTTTTCATCCTTAGAAACAGACGGGCTGTTTAAAATCTGCATCAATTCATCAGATGCAGAAAGAATTTTCTTTGCATTTTCAAGCTCTGATACACTGACCTCATTAGAAAGCAGTGCATTAATATAATCATTCATTTTCTTCACTGCCCTCATTTAAAAATTCATTAAAAATATCACTGTCTGTTTCAGCAGAAACACTTTTGCCCAAAACCTTTTCAGCAGTTTCAATAGCAAGATTTGCAATATCTTCCTTTGCTTTTCTTAACTGATTTTCGCAAGCCTCAGCAGACTGCTTTTTTGCAACAGCCTTAATATTTTCAGCATCAGCCTCTGCCCTGTCTATAATCTTTTCATATTCAGCCTTAGCAGATTGCTTTGCATCATTGATAATCGTTGCAGCCTCTTGCTCTACACCTGCAATTCTGCTTTCATAATCAGCCATTTTAGCTTCAGCAGCAGCGTTAGCATCTTCGGCAGTTTTAAATTGCTGTTCTATTAATTCTTTACGCTTATCCATAGTTGTTTTAATCGGCTTAAAAAGAAATCTTCTCATAAGCAAATATAAAATAAGTAAATTGATAAGCATAAAGACAAAATTCATGTTAAACTTTAACATTTAATTAAATTCCTTTCGTTAAAGAATTTGTCTTTATCCAAATAAGAGTCGAACAAAATATGGTTCGCTCTTGTTTGGCTACTTACACAACATTATAATAAGGATTGCACCGATAAGACCATAAATAGCTGTTGCCTCTGAAAGTGCAGCACCAAGAATAAGTGTTGACTGAATTTTACTTGCCATTTCAGGCTGACGAGCCTGAGCCTCAACTGCTTTACCTGTTGCGATACCGATACCGATACCTGCACCAATACCTACTAATACTGCAATACCTGCACCAATTGCGATAATTCCCATAATTTTTCTCCTTAAATCATAATTTAATTAAGCACTCTGCTTATTTCTTTTTCTTGATTTTTTGCTTTTTTCCTTTTTAGGTTCTTCTTCCTCATCCTCAACAGCTTCCTGCAAATAAAGTGCTGTAAGGAACACAAAGATATACGCCTGTAAAAGTCCATCAAATATATCAAAATACAGACTCAATACAACAGGTACACCAACCTTAAGAATAGGAATAGCTTTGATAAGTTCCATAATTGTAAATGCTGCGATTACGTTACCGAAAAGACGCATGCAAAGTGATAACGGCTTTGTAAACACCTCTAAAATACTAATCGGTGTTATAATCCAAACCGGCTTTGTAAATGCCTTTAATCGTCCGCCGACACCCTTGTCTTTAAACGCTGCATATTCAATAAGGACTATGCTTGTGATTGCCAATGCTGCTGTAACCTGCATACTTTTTGTTGGCGGTTTAAAACCAAACAAACCAATAATGTTTGAAACACCGATGAACAACACAACGCTCATAAGCCATGGAATATACTTTTCTACTTTAGGTCCCATAATACCCTTAAAAAAGTTTTCTGCTTTTTCGTAACAAAGCTCCATAAATGCCTGACGTCTGCTGATTTCACCTTCAACCTTAAAGTTGCGTGTGAGGAATATTGCAAGTATCGTTAACACCGCAATAATAATCCATGTTACAACCGTTGCCTCATCAAATGTTACTTTGAAAGAGCCAATGCTGAAGCTGAAAACATCTTCAATATTAAGCTGTTCATTGAGTTCTTTCTGCAAGTCCAACTTCATTGTGATAGGAGTAAATATCATTCACATACCTCCAATCCTATCTTTATATATGAAGCAGATAAAAGTATTACCTTGCTTTAAAGTTCATTATATCATTTTCAAGTTGTTTTTTGCAAGAAAATAAAAACTAAATTTGCAAAAATTCGGTAAAAAATATGAGATTAAATACCGCTCTTTTTGGTAATTAAACACAAGAATTATACACTTGGTTAATTCTGTTTATACAACTAGTTTGACAGAAATAATATGAAACATTAATATGTATAAAAATACATTTTTTTATTTACATATTTCGGTAAATAGTTTATAATATTTCAATACAAATCATAAGGAGATAGTATTATTATGGCACAGCAAAAGAAAATGGTTGAGGATATTACCTCAATGGATGAAGATTTTGCAAAATGGTATACCGATATTTGCAAAAAAGCAGAGCTTGTTGAATACACAAGCGTTAAGGGTTGTATGGTAATCAGACCATACGGCTATGCTATATGGGAAAATATTCAGAAAATTCTTGATTCTATGTTTAAAGAAACAGGTCATGAAAATGTTTGCATGCCTATGTTTATACCTGAAAGCCTTTTACAGAAGGAAAAAGACCATGTTGAGGGCTTTGCTCCGGAATGTGCGTGGGTAACAGTTGGCGGAAGTGAAGAACTTGAAGAACGTCTTTGTGTTCGCCCAACATC
Organism: Clostridiales bacterium; assembly: GCA_014799585.1. GTDB lineage: Bacteria > Bacillota > Clostridia > Oscillospirales > Acutalibacteraceae > Eubacterium_R. The sequence continues at coordinate 4,161 of JAAVHU010000013.1, forward strand.
CGAAACACTTTTCTGCGAGCATTTTAAAAATGTTGTTCAGTCTTACAGAGATTTGCCGAAGCTCTACAACCAGTGGGTTTCTGTTGTAAGATGGGAAAAAACAACAAGACCATTCCTCCGTTCAAGAGAATTCTTATGGCAGGAAGGCCACACACTTCACGCTACTGCTGACGAAGCAATTGAAGAAACAGAAAAAATGCTTAATGTATATACAGAATTCTGCCAGAAACATCTTGCAATTCCTGTTGTTCAGGGTATGAAAACAGAGAGTGACAAATTTGCAGGTGCAGAAAGAACATACTGCATTGAAGCATTAATGCACGATGGTAAGGCTCTTCAGGCAGGCACATCTCATTATTTCGGAGACGGCTTTGCAAAGGCTTTTGAAATTCAGTATTCCGATAAGGAAAACAAGCTCGTTTATCCGCATCAGACCTCTTGGGGAATGACAACCCGTCTTATCGGCGCTATCATTATGACACACGGAGATAACAACGGCCTTGTTCTTCCTCCGGCTGTTGCTCCTATCCAGGTTATTGTTGTTCCTGTTGCGCAACACAAGGAAGGCGTGCTTGAAAAAGCAAACGAGGTTTGCGACAGATTAAAGAAAATCTGCCGTGCTAAAATTGATGATTCAAACAATACACCGGGTTGGAAATTTGCAGAATATGAAATGAAGGGTGTTCCAATCAGACTTGAAATCGGGCCAAAAGATATTGAAAACAATCAGTGCGTGATCGTAACACGCCACAACAGAGAAAAAACCTTTGTTTCACTTGATGAGCTTGAAACCGTTATTCCGCAGAAACTTCAGGAAGTAAGAGACGGCATTTACAACTCTGCTCTTGAAAACAGAGAACGCAGAACTTATGTGTGCAAAACGCTTGATGAAATCACAAAAGCACTTGACGAAAACGGAGACGGCTTTGTTAAAGCAATGTGGTGCGGCGATGAAGAATGCGAAGACAAGGTTAAAGAGATTACGGGCGTTGGCTCAAGATGTATTCCTCTTGAACAGGAACAGCTTGCAGACACTTGTGTTTGCTGCGGTAAACCTGCAAAGCACATGCTTTATTGGGGCAAGGCATATTAATTTAATAAATTATAATTTTTGAAAGAAGGATTATATTATGGCAGTATTAGTAACAGGTGGCGCAGGTTATATCGGCAGCCACACCTGCGTTGAGCTTCTTAATGCAGGCATTGATATTGTAATTGTTGATAACTTCTACAACTGCAAAAAATCAAGCATAGACAGAATTAAGGCACTTACAAACAGGGATTTCGCATGGTATGAATGCGATATCCGTGACCGTGAGGGCATGGATGCAATCTTCAAAAAAGAAAAGATTGATTCTGTTATTCACTTTGCAGGCTTAAAAGCTGTTGGTGAAAGTGTTGAGAAACCGCTTGAATATTTTGATAACAATGTAAACGGAACTCTTGTTCTGCTTGATGTTATGAAAAATAACGGCTGTAAGAAAATTGTATTCTCATCATCTGCAACTGTTTATGGTATGAACAATGTTTCTCCGCTTAACGAAGATATGCAGGTTGGCGGCGTAACAAACCCATATGGCAGAACCAAGTTTATGATTGAATGCATCTTACAGGATTTATATGTATCAGATAACGAATGGTCTATCTGCCTTCTTCGTTATTTCAATCCTATCGGTGCTCATAAGAGCGGAACAATGGGCGAAGCTCCAAACGGAATTCCAAACAACCTTATGCCATACATAACGCAGGTTGCTATCGGTAAAAGAGAACAGCTTAACATTTTCGGAAATGATTATGATACACACGATGGAACAGGCGTTAGAGATTATATTCACGTTGTTGACCTTGCACTCGGTCATGTTAAAGCAGTTGAAAAGGTGGACGGCGAAAACGGACTTTTCATTTACAATCTTGGAACAGGAAAGGGCTACAGCGTGCTTGATGTTGTTAAGGCATTTGAAAAGGCTTCTGGCCAAAAAGTTCCTTATCAGATTCAGCCTCGCCGTGCAGGTGATATCGCAACCTGCTATTCAGATCCAAGCAAGGCATTAAACGAGCTTGGCTGGAAGGCTGAAAGAGATATTGAAGAAATGTGTGAAGACAGCTGGCGTTGGCAGAGCCAGAACCCGAATGGTTATCCGGATTAATAGATAAAATTTAAGCACTCTCAATGAGAGTGCTTTTTCTTATACTTTTATTTAAACAATCCGTATTTTGATTGAAGCCAAACAATAACAACCAAATCCACAACAAACATTACAAGCGATGCAATGCCTGCTATGATTGCTTTTTTATTTCTGAATGCAGTATCACTGGAAAGCTCTGCACCTTTACACTTCATAACCAACGGAGCAACGATGCCTGCAACACCGAGTATCGGGCATATACCAATTGTGCAAACACCAACAATAGCCGATATAAACGATAAGCGTGAAATCTTATCAAGTACATTTTCATTTTCGTGCTTCATACTGTTTCTCCTATTTTATCCTTACATCCTGCTTTGTTCTGAAACGATAGCCATACTGATCAAGCAGATGCATTTTATTCAAAGCAACCATTGCGCCCTTTGCAACGCAAAGTTCTGCCCTTGGAGCAATCGTAACATCAAGATTAAGAGCCTCTGAAAACATTCTATCAATTCCGTACAGTTCAGAGCTTCCACCAGTTAAGATAACCTCACCCGATGTTATATCCGCCATAAGCTGCGGAGACGTTCTCTCAAACAAAGCAATAGCTGAATTCGCAAGCTGATCAAAAATCGGTTTTAAGCACTCATACAGCTCATTTCCTGTTATTTCAGCAATACCGGGAAGACCTGTAACCATATCTCTGCCCTTAACCTGCATAACAACATCCTCTTCACGAGGAAAAGCACCTGCAATATTTTTCTTTACCTCTTCGGCAGTTCGCTTTCCTATAAGAATTCCATATTCGTTATGAAGATATTTTGTTATTTCATCATCAAAATGATTGCCTGCAAGACGAAGCGTTTCAACCTGATTCATAGTGCCTTGGCTGACAACTGCCATATCCGTTGTTCCGCCGCCGATATCAATAACAAATACACCTGCGGGAAGAAGCGGATCAACACCTGCACCGAAAGCGGCACAAAGTGCTTCTTCAACAAGGCAAACAGACCTTGCCCCTGCTGTTATCAAAACAGACAAAAGCGTTCTTTTTTCAACATCTGTGCTTAACGCAGAAATTGAAGCAACCACTCTTGGCTTAAACAGGCTTTTTCCGATAACCTTATCCATAAAGAATTTAACCATTTGCTGCGCAATGGAATAATTCGTTACAGCGCCGTTTACAATCGGCTGAATAACTGTTACGCCGTCCGGCTCTCTTCCTTCAAGATAATAGGCACGCCTGCCCGCATATAATATTTTTTCAGTTTCGGTATCATAAGCAACATAAGACGGCTCATTTACAACAATGCCTTTACCCGGCACGGATATAACGATTGAGCTTGAACCTAAGTCTATACCTAAATCGTAACCAAACATACTTTCATTTCCTTATAATAATTTAAATAAATGTTACTCCAAGAACGGATTATTGTCAACAGTTAAAAAATAACCAAGGGCACTGTATCGCCTTGTTTCCTTATCATTTTCAACCATTGTCCGAACAGAATTCTCGTTTCCTACAAGAACGATAAGATTTTTCGCTCTTGTTAACGCTGTATAAAACAGATTTCTGTAAGACAGCTTCTGCGGAGTTGCAAGAACAGGCATAACAACAGCTTCAAATTCAGAGCCCTGACTTTTATGTACGGTCATTGCATAAGCAAGTTCAAGCTGCTTCGCATGTTCAAGAGAATACATAGCTTCCCTGTCATCAAAAGTAACATTCAGAATATCATTAGCCTTATCAATATTCGTTAATATTCCGATATCTCCGTTAAACACACCTGTGCCGTTTTCGCCTGATTTAAACCACGGAACATCATAATTATTCTTAATCTGCATAACCTTATCTCCTTCACGAAGAACATAGCCGTTATGCTTTATTTCAGCCTTTCCCCTTGCGGCCGGATTCAGCTTCTGCTGTAAAAGGAAATTAAGATTTTCCGTGCCTACATCACCCTTTCGGCTTGGGCACAGCACCTGAATATCCGTTAAAATATTATATCCATAGCTTGTCGGCAATCGGCGGGTAACAAGATCCACAATCTTTTTTGAAGCGTTATAAGGTGCATTTTCTTTCAAAAGAAAGAAATCAGAGCTTATATCGTTGTGTGACATATCGGGCATATTGCCTCTGACAACCTCGTGTGCATTCGTTACTATCAGGCTTTCCATTGCCTGCCTGAAGATTTTATCAAGTTCAACAACAGGAATCATTCCGCTTTCTGTTAAATCCTTAAGCACATTGCCCGCACCAACAGCAGGAAGCTGATCTTTATCACCAACCATAATCAGCCTTGCACTCATAGGCAAAGCCTCAAGAAAGCTGTCAAACAGCTTAATATCAACCATTGAAAGCTCATCAATAATAACTGCATCAACATCAAGCTTATTTTTTCTGTTATACACAAATGACGGCTCGGTTGCTCCGTCCTTATATTCAACCTCAAGCAGACGATGAATTGTTTTTGCATCAAAGCCTGTAAGCTCACTCATTCTTTTTGCGGCTCTGCCTGTGGGCGCAGCAAGGGCAACATTCATTCCCCTGTTTTTCATAAGGGCAATAATACCACGCACAGTTGTTGTTTTACCTGTACCGGGTCCGCCCGTTAAAATAAGCATACCTTGATTAACAGCAATTTCGATAGCCGCCCTCTGCTTATCATCAAATTCAATATGATTATACTGCTCAAAAGCAAAGATTTCACTTGAATCCACATTAATCTGCCTCGGCGGATAATTTACCATAACCTTAATCCTGTCTGCAACAGCAGTTTCAGCATCATAAATTTCGGGTGTGAACAAAAATTCTTTTCCGTTAATTTCAGCGGAAACAAGCTGTTGCCCCTGCAAGGCATTATCAATTGCTATTTCAGCGGCATCTTCCGAGCATTCAAGATAATTCATTGCTGATTTTAAAACGGCTGTTCTCGGTAAACAGGTATGCCCGTTATCCAGATTATGGCGAACGATATATACAACACAAGCCTGACACTTATAATCAAACATATCTGGAGAATCCAGCCTATCCGCAATCTCCTCCGCTCTTTCAAAGGAATAGCCTTCTTCACAAACAAAAGCAAATGGATTATCGGAAATAATATCATATGCAGCAGAATGAAACAGATTATAAGCCTGAAATGCTTCCGCTTGGCTCAAGCCGAGCTTTGTTAATGCCTGCATCGTTTCTCTTGAAGCAAACTGAGCCTTGAATTCTTCTTGGATTTTGCGAGCCCTCGGCTTGCTGATTCCCTTGATAGAAGAAAGGCGGTCTACATCATTTTCAATTACATCAAACGATTCTCTGCCAAATGCTTCAACAATTTTAACGGCAGTTGCTTCTCTGATACCCTTGATAATTCCGCTTGCAAGATAGCGGAGAATACCCGCTTCATTTTCGGGCAAGGTTTGTTCAACAAGGCTTGCTTTAAACTGATTGCCGTAGGTTGAATGATTCACCCATTCACCCATCAGACGCACCTCTACACCCTCTGCAAGCTCAGGAAAACTGCCCACAACCGTTATAGGCTCACCCTCAGAAGAAATAACCATAACGGTATAGCCGTTTTCACTGTTAAAATAAGTTATCTCCTCAATCGTACCTATTAAATTTTCAAGCACTGATTCTGCCATAATTTTCACCTGAACAATTGTACCATAAAACAGACAAAATTAAAAGAGCAGTCTTGCGACTGCTCTAAAATTTTTTGTAAATCAGAGATTACTCGTTGATAGCTGTAACAACGCCTGAACCTACTGTTCTACCGCCTTCACGGATAGCGAAACGAAGACCTTCTTCGATAGCGATAGGAGTGATGAGTTCAACGTCCATAGTTACGTTATCGCCAGGCATACACATTTCTGTGCCTTCTGGAAGAGTGATAACNCCAGTAACGTCTGTTGTTCTGAAATAGAACTGAGGTCTGTAGTTATTGAAGAAAGGAGTATGACGACCGCCTTCATCCTTGCTTAATACGTAAACCTGACCTGAGAACTTTGTGTGTGGGTTGATTGAACCTGGCTTAGCAAGAACCTGACCACGCTCGATGTCAGATCTCTGAACACCACGAAGAAGACAACCGATGTTATCTCCAGCCTCAGCATAATCAAGGAGCTTACGGAACATTTCGATACCTGTGCAAACAGTCTTATCGATTTCGTCCTTAAGACCAACGATTTCAATTTCTTCACCCATGTTAAGCTGACCACGCTCTACACGACCAGTAGCAACTGTACCACGACCAGTGATTGTGAATACATCTTCTACAGGCATAAGGAAAGGAAGGTCTGCCTTACGATCTGGAGTTGGGATATAGCTGTCAACAGCNTCCATNAGTTCCTGNATGCAAGCGCAAGCNGGATCATCATTTGATGGAGCTTCNAGAGCCTTAAGAGCTGAACCCTTGATGATAGGAGTATCATCGCCTGGGAATTCATACTCATCAAGAGTTTCACGGATTTCCATTTCAACGAGTTCAAGGAGCTCTTCGTCGTCTACCTGGTCAACCTTATTCATGAATACAACGATGTAAGGTACGCCAACCTGACGAGCAAGAAGAAGGTGCTCTTTTGTCTGAGCCATAGGGCCATCAGTTGAAGCGATAACAAGGATAGCACCGTCCATCTGAGCAGCACCNGTGATCATGTTCTTGATATAGTCAGCATGTCCTGGGCAGTCAACGTGTGCATAGTGACGAGTNTCTGTTTCATACTCAACGTGAGCTGTGTTGATTGTGATACCACGCTCTCTCTCTTCNGGAGCCTTATCGATATCAGCATAATCTTCGAACTTTGCATAACCCTTGTTAGCAAGGTACTTTGTGATAGCTGCTGTAAGAGTTGTCTTACCGTGGTCAACGTGACCGATTGTACCAATGTTTACATGTGGTTTGGTACGGTTAAATTTTTCTTTAGCCATTTGGAATTTCCTCCTTAGAATTTACAATCTAAAAATTGTTAATGATATTTTATCAAAGCAAACACAAAATATCAAGTGTTTTTAATTAATTTTATAGACAATTAGTCTTTTTTAGCTCTTTCAGAGATAATTCCCTCTGAAATAGACTTCGGAACCTGCTCATATCCNTCNGGTTCCATTGTGTACTGACCACGTCCCTGAGTCTTTGAACGAAGGTCATTTACATAACCGAACATTTCTGAAAGCGGAACACGAGNNTTAATCTGCTTAGCNCCTGTTCTGTCTTCCATACCCTGAATCTGNCCACGGCGAGAGTTAAGGTCACCGATAACNTCNCCCATGTANTCTTCAGGAACAATAACTGTTACCTTCATCATAGGNTCAAGGATNGCAGGATTTGCTTTCTTAGCAGCATCTTTGAATGCCATAGAACCGGCAATCTTAAATGCCATTTCAGATGAGTCAACTTCGTGGTATGATCCATCATAAAGCTCAACCTTGATATCAACCATCTGATAGCCNGCNAGTACACCGCTCTTCATAGCGCCCTGGATACCNGCATCAACNGCNGGGATGTATTCCTTAGGAATAGCACCACCAACGATTGAGTTAACAAATTCATAGCCCTTACCAATACCATTTTCATCAAGGTTTGGTGACATACGGATTTTAACGTGACCNTACTGACCTGAACCACCTGACTGACGCTTAAANTTAGTATCAGACATTGATTCCTGCTGAATTGTTTCTTTATATGCTACCTGAGGAGCACCAACATTTGCTTCAACCTTAAATTCACGAAGCAAACGGTCTACGATAATTTCAAGATGAAGTTCACCCATACCAGCGATAATGGTCTGGCCTGTTTCTTCATCAGTATAAGCCTTGAATGTTGGGTCTTCTTCTGCAAGCTTAGCAAGAGCAATACCCATCTTTTCCTGGCCAGCCTTTGTTTTAGGCTCAATAGCAACACGGATAACAGGCTCTGGGAAGTTCATTGATTCAAGAATTACCGGATGATCTTCATCACAAAGAGTATCACCGGTTGTTGTATTCTTCAAACCAACTGCAGCAGCGATATCACCTGCATATACGCAGTCAATATCTTCTCTGTGGTTTGAGTGCATCTGAAGAATACGACCCATTCTTTCTCTATGACCCTTAACAGAGTTATAAACCTGTGTACCAGCGTTAAGAGTTCCTGAATATACACGGAAGAAGCAAATCTTACCAACAAATGGGTCTGTTGCAATCTTGAATGCAAGAGCTGAGAATGGCTCTTCATCAGAAGAATGACGAGCTTCTTCTTCGTCTGTATCAGGGTTAATGCCCTTGATTGATTCTACGTCTGTTGGAGCAGGCATATAATCAACAATAGCATCAAGGAGAGGCTGAACACCCTTGTTTCTGTAAGATGTTCCGCAAGTAATCGGAACCATATTACCATCACAAGTAGCTTTTCTGATTGTCTTTTTGATTTCGTCAATAGAAAGCTCTTCACCCTCAAAATATTTTTCCATAAGAGCTTCGTCCTGTTCTGCAACAGCTTCAATAAGCTCTTCGTGGTATTTAGTTGCAAGTTCCATCATATCTTCAGGAATTGGTTCGTGACGAACATCATTACCTAAATCATCATAATAGATTTCAGCATCCATATTAATAAGGTCTACAATACCCTTGAAGGTATCTTCTGAACCGATAGGAAGCTGAATCGGAACTGCATTACATTTAAATCTTTCTTTTACCATGTTAAGAACATTGTAAAAATCAGCACCCATAATATCCATCTTGTTTACATAGATCATTCTAGGTACTTTATAATCATCAGCCTGACGCCATACAGTTTCAGACTGTGGCTCAACGCCGCCCTTTGCACAAAGAACAGTTACAGAGCCGTCAAGTACACGAAGAGAACGCTGAACTTCAACTGTAAAGTCAACGTGTCCNGGTGTATCAATGATATTAATTCTATGATCTTTCCAGAAGCAAGTTGTNGCAGCAGAAGTAATTGTAATACCTCTTTCCTGCTCTTGCTCCATCCAGTCCATAGTAGCTGCNCCATCGTGGGTTTCACCAATCTTATGCGTTTTACCTGTGTAATAAAGGATACGCTCAGTAGTTGTGGTTTTACCGGCATCGATATGNGCCATAATACCAATATTTCTTGTCATTTCAAGAGATACTTTTCTTGGCATAATATCCTCCTAAGAATTTCAAACGGATTAATATCTGAAATGGGCAAATGCTTTGTTTGCTTCTGCCATCTTGTGTGTATCNTCACACTTCTTAACTGCNCCGCCTGTTTTATTAACAGCGTCCATAATTTCAGCAGCAAGACGTTCCTTCATAGTTCTTTCTGAACGCTGACGAGCATATGCTGTNATCCAGCGTAAGCCGAGTGTCTGGCGTCTTTCAGGACGAACCTCAAGCGGAACCTGGTAAGTAGCACCACCGATACGGCGAGCCTTTACCTCAAGTACAGGCATAACGTTTTCCATAGCAGCCTGGAAGGTTTCTAATGGATCGTTTCCTGTTTTTTCATTAATGATGTTAAATGCGTCGTAAACAATTTTCTGTGCAACACCNTTCTTACCATCATACATAACGTTGTTGATAAGACGAGTTACAAGCTTTGAATTGTAAAGCGGATCAGGCAATACATCACGCTTAGCGATTTGGCCTCTTCTTGGCATCTTTCGCTTCCCTCCTTCATATTTATGAGTTCATAGGTACTCGAGTTTTCCCGTGGAGTCAACAAGTAGGCTATACCGCATATATAAATAAGGTATAAACTATTGTTTTTCCATAAGAAGTTTAATTTTACGGCTTACTTCTTAGCAGCCTTTGGTCTTTTAGCACCGTACTTAGAACGGCTCTGCATTCTTCCGTTAACGCCCTGTGTATCAAGAGTTCCGCGGATGATGTGGTAACGCACACCAGGAAGGTCCTTTACACGGCCGCCACGTACCATAACAACAGAGTGTTCCTGAAGATTGTGGCCAACACCNGGGATGTAAGCTGAAACTTCCATACCATTTGTTAAGCGTACACGGGCAATCTTACGAAGAGCTGAGTTAGGCTTCTTCGGTGTAGCTGTTTTAACAGCTGTGCAAACGCCACGCTTCTGAGGAGAATTGTTATCATTCATAACATTCTTCTTTGTGTTNAGGCTCTTTAAAAGAGCTGGTGCTTTAGCCTTCTTTTCAAGGGACTTACGTCCTGTTCTTACTAATTGGTTAAAGGTAGGCAATAGTTTATCTCCTTTCTGTAAATTTTTTTGCATATATAAATATACGCATAAATAACAGTTTAATAAANNTTAANCNGTTATTTAAACGCACATTCGAGGGGTGAACATAGTATGCTCACCCCATATTATGTGCAATTTACCAAATATATTTCAATTAATTTGGTTAATTTGACAAGTTTTTTCACTTGCCGAGGATATAGTATATCACTCTGCNGTATTACTTGTCAACAATTTTTGCAATTGTTCTAAATTCATAATTTCTTCAGCNCCTTCTGCAGAGAAATAACTTGGAACAATATCAACATCACGGAACACTTCCATACCTGTTCCTGCAGGAACNAGNTTACCGATAATAACATTTTCTTTAAGACCGATAAGCGGATCGCTCTTTCCACGNATAGCTGCATCTGTAAGAACTCTTGTTGTTTCCTGGAAGGAAGCAGCTGAAAGGAANGAATCTGTTGCAAGTGANGCCTTTGTAATACCCATAAGGATNGGAATATAAGTTGCATGCTTAAGNTTTGTTTCGCCTGCNGCAATTCTCTTATCAATAGCTTCATTTGCTTCATCAACAGAAGCAACATCAACCATTGTGCCTGAAACAAGATCTGTATCACCTGATTCATCAACAGTACATTTCTTAAGCATCTGACGAACGATTACCTCAATATGTTTATCGTTAACATCAACACCCTGTGTACGATAAGCAAACTGAACTTCACGGATAAGGTAGTTGTAAACAGCCTCTTCACCAAGGATTGCAAGAACATCATGCGGATTCTTTGAACCGTATGTTAATTCCTGACCCTTTTCAACGTGAGCACCTTCAACAATATCTTCATGAAGTCTGAAACCATAAGGAATAAGGTACTTTCTTTCATCAAGTGTTTCAGGATCTGTAACAACAACGTGATTTGANTTTTTGATTTCTTCAAATCGAACTGTACCTGCGATTTCGGAAAGAATTGCATACTGCTTTGGCTTTCTTGCCTCGAACAATTCTTCTACACGAGGAAGACCCTGTGTAATATCTTCTCCGCCTGCGATACCACCTGTATGGAAGGTTCTCATTGTAAGCTGTGTACCAGGCTCACCGATTGACTGAGCAGCGATGATACCAACAGCTTCACCAACCTGAACAGGCTCATTGAATGCAAGGTTTGAACCATAGCACTTGCGGCATACACCGTGGCGTGATTTACAAGTAATAAGTGAACGGATTTTAACTTCCTTAATNCCTGCAGCAACAATCTTATCTGCAATCTCATTTGTCATCATTTCATCAGGAGAAGCAAGAACCTCGCCTGTTTCAGGATGAAGAACAGCTTCAAGCGGGAATCTGCCGACAAGACGTTCGTGAAGTGATTCAAGCTCACGATTACCATCCATAATAGCTTTTACAATGATACCCTCGTGGCATCCGCAATCATCATCACGGATAATAACATCCTGTGATACGTCAACAAGACGACGGGTAAGGTAACCNGAGTCAGCGGTACGAAGCGCTGTATCTGTAAGACCTTTACGAGCACCACGTGAAGAAATGAAGTATTCAAGAATATTAAGACCTTCACGATAGTTAGCACGGATAGGAATTTCGATTGTTTTACCTGCTGTGTTTGCGATAAGACCACGCATACCTGCAAGCTGACGAAGCTGAGCTGTACTACCACGAGCACCNGAATCTACCATCATATGGATTGGGTTATGCGTACCGTCAAAGTTTGAAGTAAGCTCATTTGTAACCTTATTTGTACAATCTTCCCAAGCTTTGATAACAGCAGAAGAACGCTCTTCATTTGTTATAAGACCATAGTTGTAATTCAGTGTGATTTCATCAACCTGCTTTTCAGCTTCATCAAGGAAATCTTTCTTAGCATCAGGAATAAGAGCATCGCATACAGCAACGGTTGTGCCTGATACTGTTGAATATTTATAGCCCTGTGCCTTAATTGCATCAAGAGCAATTGAAGCAACAGAAACACCGTGAACGGAAATAAGCTTATCAGCAATCTGACCAAGCTGCTTTTTCTTAACAACAAANCCGATTTCAAGCTCAAATTCATTTTCAGGCTTAGAACGATCAACAAAGCCAAGATCCTGAGGAACAGGATTATTGAAGATAATTCTACCGATTGTTGTTACGATAATTGCAGACTTTGTTACGCCATCCTCTTCCTTAGATACACGAATTCTTGCAGGAGAATGCATACCAAGAGAGCCTTCCTGATATGCCATCATTGCTTCATCCTTATCTCTGTAAAGATTGAAGGAACGATAAATACCGAACTCTTCAGCAAGTCTGCTGTCTGAGCAATCGCAAAGAATTTCAGCATCTGAAAGAACGCCGTTTGTTGCAGCCTTTACATCAGCAAAAGAGATTTCCTCTGTTCTGTCTGCATTCTTGAAGAATTTTGGCTGACCCGGTTCGCCCTCTTTAATCATTGTAAGATAATAAGAACCGATAACCATATCCTGAGTAGGAACAGCAACNGGCTTACCATCAGATGGTTTAAGAAGGTTGTTTGCAGCAAGCATAAGCATACGTGCTTCTGCCTGAGCCTCTGCTGAAAGAGGTACGTGAACAGCCATCTGGTCTCCATCGAAGTCAGCGTTAAACGCTGTACAGGAAAGNGGATGAAGCTTAATAGCTCTACCCTCAACAAGAACAGGCTCAAATGCCTGAATACCAAGACGGTGAAGTGTGGGGGCACGGTTAAGCATAACAGGGTGATCCTTGATTACAACCTCAAGAGCATCCCATACTGCAGGCTCATCTGCACGCTCAACTTTCTTTCTTGCTGATTTAATATTTGAAGCAGCACCTGTTGCAACAAGACGCTTCATAACGAAAGGCTTGAAAAGTTCAATAGCCATTTCCTTAGGAAGACCGCACTGGTGCATTTTAAGTTCAGGACCAACAACGATAACGGAACGGCCTGAATAGTCAACACGCTTACCAAGAAGGTTCTGACGGAAACGTCCCTGCTTACCTTTAAGCATATCTGAAAGAGATTTAAGAGGACGGTTGTTCGGACCTGTTACAGGTCTTCCGCGTCTGCCGTTATCAATAAGAGCATCAACAGCTTCCTGAAGCATTCTCTTTTCATTTCTAACGATAATATCAGGTGCACCAAGCTCAAGTAATTTCTTAAGACGGTTATTTCTGTTAATAACTCTTCTGTAAAGATCATTAAGGTCTGATGTTGCAAATCTGCCGCCATCAAGCTGAACCATAGGGCGGATATCAGGAGGGATAACAGGGATAACATCCATAATCATCCATTCAAGCTTATTACCGCTCTTGCAGAAAGCATCAACAACATCAAGTCTTTTAAGAATACGAACTCTCTTCTGACCTGTTGCATCTTCAAGCTCTGCAGTAAGTTCATCACGAAGCTGTTCAACATCAATATCCTGAAGAAGCTTTTTGATAGCTTCGGCACCCATGCCTGCTTCAAAATCATCTTCATATCTTTCACGCATTTCTGCATATTCTTTTTCATTCAGAATCTGCATCTTTTCAAGCGGTGTATCGCCCGGGTCTGTTACGATGTAAAGTGCAAAGTAAAGAACCTTTTCAAGATAACGAGGGCTTATATCAAGCACAAGACCAAGACGGCTTGGGATACCCTTGAAATACCAGATATGAGAAACAGGAGCAGCAAGCTCGATATGACCCATACGTTCACGGCGAACCTTTGCTTTTGTAATCTCAACGCCGCAGCGTTCGCAAACCTTGCCCTTATAGCGAACTCTTTTATACTTTCCGCAGTGGCATTCCCAGTCCTTCATAGGTCCGAAAATTCTTTCACAGAAAAGGCCGTCTCTTTCAGGCTTAAGAGTTCTGTAGTTTATTGTTTCCGGCTTTGTTACCTCTCCGTAAGACCATTCTCTGATCTGTTCAGGTGATGCAAGGCCGATTTTTATTGAACTGAATTGATTTTCATTTTCCATTTGGAAGCACTCCTTTATATATAATGTAATGTGGATAGTTAATCAGTTTTCGGCATTATTCATCATCTGAATAATTATCTTCAAAATCTAAGAACATAGCTTCATCGCCGATATTCTGATCTGCTTCCTCGTCTTCACCCTCTGCATTCTGGAAAGTGAAGCCTTCGTCAACATCGCCAAAGTCGTTAACTTCAGTGAAAGCTTTATCATCAATAGGCTGAATACCTGTGCCGTCATCAATATCCTGCTTTAATTCAACCTCGTTGCCGTCTCTGTCATAAAGGCGGGTATCAAGACCGAGAGCCTGAAGCTCTTTAAAGAGAACCTTGAAGGATTCAGGTGTGCCTGCTGTTGGAATATTTTCACCCTTAACGATTGCTTCGTAAGTTTTAACTCTACCAACAACATCATCAGATTTAACTGTAATGATTTCCTGAAGTGTATAAGCAGCACCGTAAGCCTCTAATGCCCAAACTTCCATTTCACCGAAACGCTGTCCGCCGAACTGAGCTTTACCGCCAAGAGGCTGCTGCGTTACAAGGCTGTAAGGACCTGTTGAACGAGCATGAATCTTATCATCAACAAGATGATGGAGCTTAAGGTAATACATATAACCTACTGTNATAGGATTATCGAATTTTTCACCTGTTCTACCATCTGTAAGAACAGTTTTACCATCTTCGGACAANCCTGCAAGTTTNAGNCATTCACGGATATCATCTTCGTGAGCACCGTCAAATACAGGTGTACACATCTTCCAGCCAAGAGCCATAGCTGCATAGCCNAGATGAACTTCNAGCACCTGACCGATGTTCATACGAGAAGGTACGCCAAGAGGGTTAAGAACGATATCAAGCGGACGNCCATCAGGGAGGAACGGCATATCTTCCTGCGGAAGAACACGTGAAACAACACCCTTGTTTCCGTGACGACCNGCCATCTTATCGCCGACCTGAATTTTTCTCTTCTGNGCAATATATACTCTNACTACTTTATTAACACCNGGNTTAAGCTCATCGCTGTTTGCACGTGTAAATACCTTAACGTCAACAACGATACCGTATTCACCGTGCGGAACACGCATTGAAGTATCTCTTACTTCTCTTGCCTTTTCNCCGAAGATTGCACGAAGAAGTCTTTCCTCTGCNGTAAGCTCTGTTTCACCCTTAGGTGTTACCTTACCAACAAGGATTGAGCTGCTGTGAACCTCNGCACCAACACGGATAATACCATCTTCATCAAGNTCTTTAAGAGCATCNTCGCCGACATTNGGAATATCACGTGTAATCTCTTCCGGACCAAGCTTTGTATCACGAGCTTCTACCTCGTGTTCTTCAATATGAATAGATGTATAAACATCATCACGAACCATTTTTTCGTTAATAAGAACAGCATCCTCGTAGTTATAACCTTCCCAGGTCATAAATCCGATAAGAGCATTCTTACCAAGTGAAATTTCACCATTGCTTGTTGCAGGACCATCAGCAATNACCTGACCGTCTTCAACAATCTGATGAAGAGAAACGATAGGACGCTGATTAATGCAGGTGCCNTGGTTTGAACCGCTGAACTTAACAAGCTCATACTTATCAACTTCGCCGCTCTTTGTTTTAATCTCAATTGTATCTGCATCAACAGCAGTAACTGTACCGCCNCGNTTTGCAACAACNACAACACCTGAGTCATAAGCTGCTTTATATTCCATACCTGTNCCNACAACAGGAGCTTCTGTTTTAAGAAGAGGCACNGCCTGACGCTGCATGTTNGCACCCATAAGTGCACGGTTNGCGTCNTCGTTTTCAAGGAACGGAATCATAGCNGTAGCAACGGAAACTACCATCTTAGGAGAAACGTCCATATAGTCAACCTTTTCAGGCTCACAGGTCATNAACTCATCTCTGCAACGGCATGTAACACGCTTGTTNGCAAATCTGCCGTTTTCATCAAGCGGCTCATTTGCCTGAGCAACAACAAAGNTATCCTCAACATCAGCAGTCATATAAACAACCTCTGATGTTACAACGCCTGTTTCCTTATCAACCTTACGATANGGAGCTTCGATAAAGCCATATTCATTAAGACGGCTGTAACAAGCAAGATAAGAGATAAGACCGATGTTTGGNCCTTCAGGNGTTTCGATAGGACACATTCTTCCGTAATGTGTATAGTGAACATCTCGAACCTCGAAGCCTGCACGGTCACGNGAAAGACCGCCNGGACCAAGNGCTGAAAGACGTCTTTTATGTGTAAGCTCTGCAAGAGGGTTGTTCTGNTCCATAAACTGAGAAAGAGGAGAAGAACCAAAGAACTCTCTGATTGCAGCAACAACAGGACGNATATTNATTAANGCCTGCGGTGTNATTGCTTCTTCATCATCCTGAGCCTGAAGTGTCATACGCTCACGGATAACTCTTTCCATACGGGTAAAGCCGATACGGAACTGATTNTGAAGAAGCTCGCCTACTGCACGGATACGGCGGTTTCCAAGATGGTCGATATCATCGGTTACGCCAACGCCGTAAGCAAGATTTATAAGATAAGAAACGGTTGCGAAAATATCATCAGTTGTAATGTGCTTCGGAACAAGATCATCCTGATAAATCTTGAATTCCTCAATGATTTTTTCTTCATCATCGCCGCATCTTTCAAGAATTTCTGAAAGNACACGNTATGAAACCTTTTCTGTTATGCCAAGAGACTTGCANTCAAAATCAACATACTTTTTAACATCAACCATACCATTTGATACGATTTTAACTTCNTTGCCGTCTACATCAACAAAGGCAAACATAACACCTGCATTTTCAATTTCAAGTGCCTTTTCTTCTGAAATAANCTCACCTGCATCTGCAAGNAATTCACCCTGAGGAGAAATAACAGGCTGAGATAATTTCTGACCTGTAAGTCTATCGCTTATAGCAAGCTTTTTATTGTACTTATAACGGCCAACCTTTGATAAATCATANCGGTGNGCATCGAAGAACAANCCATCAAGATGTGCCTGAGCNGTTTCAAGAGTNGGCGGCTCGCCCGGACGAAGNTTTTTNTAAACTTCAAGAAGAGCCTCTTCCTGATTCTTNGTTACATCCTTTTCGATTGTTGCTTCAATTCTTTCATCGTCNCCNAAGAATTCACGAATTTCATCATCGCTTCCAAGACCAAGTGCACGAAGAAATGTTGTTATGAAGATTTTGCGGTTTTTATCAATTCTTACATAGAANAGATCNTTNGCATCTGTTTCATACTCAAGCCAAGCACCACGGTTTGGAATAACAGTNTTTGTAAATAATTCNTTACCTGTTTTNTCGTGCTCCATATTGTAATAAACACCNGGAGAACGAACAAGCTGAGATACAATACATCTTTCTGCACCATTGATAACGAATGTGCCTGCATCAGTCATCAAAGGNAAATCNCCCATAAAGATTACATTNTCTTTAACCTCGCCTGTNTCCTTATTCTGAAGACGNGCTCTAACCTTTAAAGGTTTTGCATAAGTAGTATCACGTGCCTTACACTGTGCAATAGTGTATTTAGGATCTTCATCCATTGTGTAATCAATGAAATCAAGAACAAGATTGCCTGTGTAATCGGTTATTGAGCCGATATCACGGAAAACCTCTTCAAGACCTTCATCAAGAAACCATTGGTAAGANTGCTTTTGCACTTCAATAAGATTTGGCATAGGCATAACCTCATTGATTTTTGCAAAACTTTTTCGTGTGGTTGTACCAAGCTGGACATCCTTCACATTTACCATACCGGTAATCACTCCGTTTCTTTATGTTTTACTGAAAAATGAATATCTTTGTGCCGAAATCAGCCGAAAAAANCATTATTTTTCAACTGCCGAAAACGGCATAATTTACATAAAAACAAAAATAATCCATTTTAGCGTGCTATTATATTAATATTTAACTTCAAATATGTCAAGAAAAATATCAATTTATTTTTAAAANTTTCCAAAAGTTTTTGTTATGCTGTGCCGTGCGTTTTAAAANTTGNGNAAATTCCACCCTATTTTCACATCTTTTGGCATTGNTGAAAATATACTATACACTGCTTNCTTTTTTGGTGAAATTGATAATATATTAATATTTTATATCTTTTCAAATATAAGATATTGTGGTATTATATTATCACTAAGTTGGCNGCAGCCGAGAACTTANAANANATGGTGATGAATATGAAAAGAANACTTATAAGCATTTTATTATGCTTTATTTTNATTGCCGCANTTTTTGCAGGNTGCGGGAATTCAAATAATTATATAGATATAATTTATCCTTTCGGCGGAAATGTTAACAGCTATGACCCTCAGATNGCTTCCACATCAGANGAATTTATGATTATTGAAAACACATTTGAGGGATTGGTTCGCTGTGATGACGAGGGCAATATTACCCCCGGCTGTGCAGAAAGCTGGNANNTNACTGANGCAGGGCTNAAATATACNTTNCATTTATANCGTGGCNTGAANTGGCACATTTTCAAATCTGTTCANAACAGAATGGGCGAGCATTANGACCCNGAGCTTACTGCATTTGACTTTGCATTTGCATTAAAAAGAGCGGCAGACCCGTTAACAGAAAGCCCNCTNTATTCAACAATTTCAAANATATATAATGCACCTGAGGTTCATGCAGGATGGATAGATAAATCNCAACTCGGTGTTAAAGCAATAGATAACTATACACTTGAAATNATGCTNTCCAAACCTGANGACGGATTTTTGAGAACATTATCAACAGCCGTTGCTATGCCGTGCAACGAAGAGTTTTTNAATAAAACAAACGGNAGATACGGNCTTGGCCTTCAATACATAATGTTTAACGGACANTTCCGAGTTACGGATGAGCTTGACCATTCCTATGTATTAAAAAGCAGNTGCGGAGCTGAGGGTTCCTATCAAGGCCCNACCAAAGCAAAAGCAACAAA
Source organism: Clostridiales bacterium (assembly GCA_014799585.1). Taxonomy (GTDB): domain Bacteria; phylum Bacillota; class Clostridia; order Oscillospirales; family Acutalibacteraceae; genus Eubacterium_R. Next base: position 23,356 of record JAAVHU010000013.1, read on the forward strand.
TATAACATTCACNATTGTTGANGATGANGAAAGCCTTGTTGAAAAACTGAAAAGCGGCTATTATGATGCGGCATACATACGTGGATATGAAAGCACGGAAATCAGNGAAAAAAGCGGAATAAANTTAATTCCGTACAGCAACACAACATGGGCATTTCTTTTGAATTCAAGAAACGGCATTTTATCATCCACGAACGCAAGAAAAGCNATATCNCTNGCTTTATCNGAAATCAANTATGAAGATTTCCCCTATCTTGAAAAAGCAAAGGGATTTATTCCTCCCTCCTGCACAATCGGAAATACNTCNTACACAGAANCAACNNAGGACATTACGGAAAAAGCAAACGCTTCCANNGCTGTTTCACTTTGGAAGAAAGCTGTTGAAGCAACCTCNATTTANGATATTGAATTAACCGTNCTTGCTCCCGAAAATATGGAAAATGANGCAAANCTTCTNCTTCAAGGAATTCAAAGCAGTATCGGTTCNATTTCAAATGCAGAAGAAGACAAGAAAATTTCTTTTTCNNTNAAACTTGAAACAAAACCCGAAAGTGAAATNAAATCAGCCGTAAATTCNGGCAATTATGATATTGCACTTTATCCGCTGACNGCAACGGCNTCAAGCCCTGTTTCATTCCTNAAATCCTTTACGGANAANAATGTTACAGGATTTGANGAAAGCAAATTTACAACAGCACTTNTTAATGCCCAGTCTGCAAACACNGCCGCTGCCTGTCTGAACTGTGANAAAAAGCTTTTAGANACACATTGCTATCTTCCTTTATTCTATGAATCAAGATATTACGCAACTGCAAANGGNGTAAGCGGTGTGCAGTTTCATCCGGGTTCNGGCAGAGTAAGTTTTGTNAACACAGACAGAAAATAAAGCCNNACTTCCCTATCCTNAGTCANNCNCTTGTTGGGNTTAATATGAANAAGNAATAAACAAAATGTAAAANGATTGACAGAAAAAATAATTCGATTATAATAGATAGAAAATATATAAATTTATATAAAGGGGAATACTTAAAATGAATGTACTTATTTATGATAACGAAGAACAGATTGGCGTTGCTGCAGGCAACTATATGTGCGGACAGGTACTTCAGAAACCAGATTCTGTTTTAGGACTTGCAACAGGTTCAACACCTCTTAAACCATATGGCCAGATGATTGAACTTTACAAAAAAGGAGTTATTGATTTTTCAAAGGTTACAACCTTTAACCTTGATGAATATGTTAACCTTGATGTTAAAGATAAGAATTCATATCATTCATTTATGCACGAAAACCTTTTTGACCATATCAACATTCCGGAAGAAAGCATAAACTTTCTTAACGGCAATGCAGAGGATTTAGAACAGGAATGCATTGATTATGAAAACAGAATTAAAGAGGCTGGCGGAATTGATATTCAGCTTCTTGGAATCGGCTCTAACGGTCATATTGCATTTAATGAACCAAGCGACTGTTTCCAGCGCTGGAGCCACGTTGTTGAGCTTAAGGAAAGCACTGTTAAAGACAACAGCCGTTTCTTTAAATCAATAGAGGAAGTGCCTACAAAGGCTGTTACAATGGGTATCGGTTCTATTATGCAGGCTAAAAAAATTCTGATTATAGCACTTGGCAAAAACAAGGCACAGGCTATTAAACAGCTTATAAACGGAAATGTTACCCCTATGTGCCCTGCTTCTGTTTTGCAGTTCCATACAGATGTTACGCTTATGCTTGACAGAGATGCAGCATCACTTATTTAATTGAAAGGACTTGAGTTTCGTGACGAAAAAAGAAAAGGAAGAACTGGAAAGAAAGCAGAAAAAAAGAAACAAGAATAAAAACATAGCTATCCTTATTTTAGTTGTTTTATTAATAGCTTTTATTGCTTTTTTCCTCTTTAAAGAAGGCATAATAAAATTCGGAGAATCAAACACAACCGAACCTAATCCTTCAAACTCTGTATCAGACAACATCAATGATACACCGAATATCAGTAATAATTCTTCTGATGATGAAAACAATAATGCAACAGATGATGCAGATAAAACCTCAGAAGATGAGCCATCCTCTGATACTGATACTTCAAAAGAACCTGAAAACAAAAATGACGGCAGCGTTTATTCCGCTTCCCTTCCGCTTACCGATAATGATGCCCTTGCTATCTTAAATTCAAGATATGGAAAGGGATACAGCATCAACAGATCATCGCAGAATGGCGGAAATACAAACTTTGCAGTATTCAAGGATGATGAAAGATACGCAACCGTAAGCGTTAATCTCTCAACAGGCGATGCGAACGAGAGAATTATTGATTCCGGAAAAGAAACGAAGTTTAATCTTTTGAAAGGAGAATAAAAATGGCAGAAAAAGAAAAGTTTTATATTACAACTGCAATAGCTTACACTTCCCGTAAACCGCATATCGGAAACAGCTATGAAATCGTTTTAACTGACGCTATTGCAAGATATAAAAGATTACAGGGCTATGACGTATTTATGCTTACAGGCACAGATGAACACGGCCAGAAAATAGAAGAATATGCCAACGCGTCCGGAATTACTCCAAAAGAGTATGTTGATAATGTTGCAGGCGAAATCAAAGGTATCTGCGATTTACTTGGAACAAGCTATGATAAATTCATCAGAACTACTGACGATTACCACGAAAAAGTAGTGCAAAAGATTTTCAAAAAACTTTATGAGCAGGATGATATTTATAAGGGTGAATATGAGGGGATGTATTGCACGCCTTGTGAATCTTTCTGGACTGAAAGCCAACTTGTTGACGGCAAATGTCCAGACTGCGGCAGAGAGGTTAAGCCTGCTAAAGAAGAAGCATATTTCTTAAGACTTTCGAAATATCAGAAACAGCTTGAAGAATTCATTGAAAACAACGAGAATTTTATTTATCCTGAATCAAGAAAAAAAGAAATGTTAAACAATTTCATCAAACCCGGACTTCAGGATTTATGCGTAAGCCGTACTTCATTCAAATGGGGTATCCCTGTTGATTTTGATGATAAGCACGTTGTTTATGTATGGATTGATGCTCTTTCAAACTATATTACCGCAATCGGCTACGATCCTGACGGTTCATCAGAGCAATATAAAAAATACTGGCCTGCTGATGTTCATATTATCGGCAAAGACATCGTAAGATTCCATACAATTTACTGGCCTATTATGCTTATGGCACTCGGCGAACCTTTACCAAAGCAGGTATTTGGTCATCCATGGCTGCTCTTCGGCGAAGATAAAATGAGCAAATCAAGGGGCAATGTTATTTATGCTGACGACCTTGTAGAACTGCTTGGTGTTGATGCCGTAAGATACTATCTTCTTTCAGAAATGCCTTATACTTCTGATGGTTCAATAACATATGAAACCATTATTGAAAGATATAATTCAGATCTTGCAAATACTTTCGGCAATCTTGTAAACAGAACAATTGCAATGCAGAATAAGTATTTTAATGGAATCATTTGTGAACCAACGGAGTCAGATGCTGTTGACGAAGAATTAAAACAATTCGCTTTAGATACTGTAAAAAAGGTTGAAAAATGCTTTGAAACATACAGAGTTGCTGATGCCATTGAAGCCGTTTTAAATCTTGCAAAGCGTTCAAACAAGTATATTGACGAAACAATGCCTTGGGCTCTTGCAAAGGACGAAAGCAAAAAAGCAAGACTCGGCACTGTTTTATACAATCTGCTTGAAGCCATCAGATATATTGCTGTTCTTCTTTCTCCATTTATGCCTGAAACATCTGAAAAAATATTTGCTCAGATTAACTGTGATATAAAAGATTATGCTTCTCTTGAAAACTTCGGCAGCATAAAAGCAGGCGTAACAGTTGGAAACGCAGAGGCATTATTCGCAAGAATTGATTCTGAAAAAATGCTTGCAGACATTGCGGCAAAGCAGGAAGCAGCACTTAAGGCTGAGGAAAATCCACAGATTGAACAGCTTCCTGAAATTCAGTTTGATGATTTCACCAAGGTTGAGCTCAGAGTTGCAAAAATTCTTGAATGCGAGCCTGTTAAGAAAGCCAAAAAACTTCTTAAACTGAAAGTAGATGACGGCACATCAGAGCCAAGGCAGATTGTTTCCGGTATCTCTCAATGGTATAAACCGGAAGATTTAATCGGAAAATCCGTTATTATTGTTGCAAACCTTAAGCCTGCAAAACTTTGCGGAGAAATGAGCTACGGTATGCTTCTTGCTGGAGATACGGCAGACGGCGGCGTTAAGGTTGCATTTGTTGACGGAATTGAAGCAGGAACGAAATTAAGATAATGTACAGTAATATTTTTGATACACACAGCCATTATGACGATAACCAATTTGATGCTGACAGAAGCGAGCTTTTTCAATCGCTTATAGATAACGGCGTTTGCGGTATTGTCAGCTGCGGCTGTGATATAGAAACAACGGAGTTTAACAAAAGCCTTTCTGAGGCATACGAATTTTTATATTTTGCCGCAGGCTTTCACCCCGAATGCCTTGAGGATGCAGATATTGCAGACCTTGAAAAAATAAAGGAATATGCACAGCACAAAAAGTGCGTTGCTATCGGTGAAATCGGGCTTGATTACCATTGGATGAGCAGCAGCAAGGAAAAACAAAAAGATTTCTTTATATCTCAGATTGAGCTTGCAAAGGAGCTTGATTTACCCGTTATCGTTCATGACCGAGAGGCTCACGGTGACACGCTGGATATATTAAAAGAAACAAAGCCAAAAGGCGTTGTACACTGCTTTTCAGGTTCAAAGGAAATGGCAAACGAAATCATCAGGCTTGGAATGTATATAGGTTTAAACGGCGTTGTAACCTTTAAAAATGCAAGAAAAAGTCTTGAGGTTGTAAAGGAAATTCCGCTTGAAAGACTTGTGCTTGAAACAGACTGTCCTTACCTTGCTCCTGAGCCTATGAGAGGAAAGCGTAATAATTCATCACTTATCCCATACATTGCCGAAAAACTTGCAAACGAGCTTGATATGGACGCTCAGCTATTGCTTGATATAACTTCTGAAAATGCGAAAAGGCTTTACAATTTATAACACAACAAAAAAAGCAGTGGTTAAGCCACTGCTTTTTCTTTATTCATCTTTTTTACTATCCAGATATTGAGCAACATCATTTTGATCTTCACGAGATATTTTACGAAATTTGCGAATCACCATAGTCTCAAGATCTGAAAGCTCGCCAACTTCATATTCAACAACCTTTATCTTGGGCTGAGATTGATGAATAACAAAGCTATCATCCTTTTCTTTTTCGCTATAAGTTATTTTGATTTCCTTATTTGATTTTTTATTTGTTCTTCCCATAAGGTAATCAATAGATACACCATAAAAATCAGCAATTTGAATATATGCATCTTCTTTAGGAAAACTGGTTGTTTCATATTTTCTGTAATTCTGATAAGCTATACCAATTGCTTCAGCAGCCTGCCTTTGATTAAGCCCCATTGAGGTTCTTAATTCAATCAGCTTTTCCGCTACTATTGTTTTATCCTTCATAATATCTTAGCCTCGCTTTATACATATTATATAGTATAAAACAAAAATCGTCAAATATCTACAAAATTTTATCTCATTCTTGGTGCAGGCGGCGGAATATAATCATCATGATCATCATAATAGCTTCTGTTGCTGCTTCTTGTTTGGTTTGTTCTTCTCCTTTGCCTGTTTCTATTTTGCGTATCTCTTCCGCGATTATGCGCTCTTTCTTTTCTCTTTTTCGCATTATTGATAACCAGAATAATATAAATAGCAGCAAAAAGCACAACAGCTATAAGAACAATTTTTACAATTGTTAAAGACAAGAAGCCTTTTATTGCATTAATGATTGTTAAAAAAGTGGAAAGCTCAATATCCTCTGCCGCAACCAAATCAACTGTTGCAACAGTTTCATCCCCGAAAACAACATTTGCCTTGCAGATAACATCACCTTTTCTGACAGGAGCTGATATCTCNTCAGGCTTGTCCACCACATCAATGATTGCCGTTGATTTATCAAAGCTTGATTTCACGATTGCATTGGTTTTCTTATCGGCAANAAGCTGAACNGTATCNGCCTTTTTACCATTTTTAACTGCAACCTCNGAAACAATTTCACCCTCNTCAAACAGAGTGCTGAATTTAAGGCTGTTGAATGCCCATTTGAAAAGNGAAGCCGCATCNATNAATGAACACTTTTCATCATAGCCNTCATTATTATAATCCAAAACAGGTGCACCTAATACNATTGCAAGATAATTATATCCNTCCTTGCTTGCNTTAGTNATCAGNCANTANCCNGCATCTGTTGTTGANCCTGTTTTAATACCCTCAGCATANGGATANTAATAGGANAGATAACCNGGCTGNAGCATAAGATTTGTATGATAATACATCATACCGTTATATTCATATTGCTTTGTNGTTGANATNTTNACGAATGTATCATTTTTNAGAGCATCAAGNGCAATCTTTANAAGGTCATTGGCTGTTGTGTATTGGTTTTCATCNGGAAGACCATCAGGGTTTGTAAAATTCGTTCCCTGACAGCCAAGTGANTTGGCATAATCATTCATCATANCAACNAATTTTTCACGGCTGCCTGCCACATATTCAGCAAGCACCTCTGTTGCATCACAAGCAGAATGAACAAGCGTTAAATACAAAAGCTGTTCAACNCTTAAAACATCGCCAACNTCTAATCCTGCAANCTGTGCACCNGANCCGAGAAGAACATCATANGCCTCCTGCGACATTGAGGTTGTNAGCCCGATATCCTGAATTTTATTCAGCGTTACCATAGCGGTTACAATTTTAGTAAGAGAAGCAGGATACATACGCTTGTCTGCTTCCTTTTCNGCAACAACNGGATAAGANCTGTCATCCAGATTNACAAGAAGATAAGNCTGAGAATACANCTTAACATCNGGTTTATATGCTGCACCNAAAGCNGTAACAGANGAAAGCANAATCACTGCTGAAATTAAAACAGTTAAAAACACCTTGATNGTTTTTTTCATATACTTGACACCTTTTGAAATAAAATATATTATATANACTATAAANTAGTTTAACACTTTTATCGACTGANTAAAAGTATTAATTGTAAATTTTTTAGGTGATACTATGATTTATATTACAGGNGATACCCACGGGGATATTTCCATATTCAAAAATCCCGCATTAAAAAAGCTTGGGGAAAAGGATTATCTTATAATCTGCGGAGATTTCGGNTTTTTATGGGATAACAGTGAAGAGGAAAAGAAAAATCTTGAATTNTTNAAAAGCAAGAAATACACAATATGCTTCGTTGACGGTGCACACGAAAATTTTGATATGCTGAATGCATACACACCTTACCGTTGGAAAGGCGGAAATGCNCATAAAATTGCAAAAAATATNTTTCATTTAATGCGNGGAGAAATATTNACCCTTGAAAACAAAACCTTTTTTGTTATGGGCGGNGGTGAAAGCGAAGACAGAAATATGAGAGAAGAGGGCAAATCATGGTGGAAGNATGANATGCCNNATGAAGAAGAAATNAAGAATGCAGGCGATAATCTTAGNGANGCTGAATANCAGGTTAATTATATTTTAACTTATGAAGCACCNGCCATTGCGAAAGACTTTATGAANCTNCACACAAACAGCGTNGTTCAGCTTACTCCATTGAACACATATCTTCAGGATTTGATGAAAGACGTTGATTATTTCCATTGGTATTTCGGTTCACTGCATACTGATCTTCCAATCAGCAAAAAAATGACAGCCGTATTCACCAAATTTCACGAAATAAAATAATACTTTTCAAACATACAAAGAGCAGTTGATAAATTCAACTGCTTTTTTTATGTTTTTTAAGCTGTAAAGTTTATGTGCTTTACAGTTTTTTTACCTTTTGTAACTATTCTGTTGCTTGATACTGTATAACAACTGATGGTATAATATCACCATAGAGCATACTAAATATTCGATTTTGAGCTTTAGCTACATTTTCAAAAAGGCAGGGTTATATTATGAAAAAATTTATGGTTTGCATTCTTTCAGCTATTATGATAATGTGCTTGTTTTCCGGCTGTTCCAAAACAGAATTTCAGCCTCTTGATGCTCCGGCAAACGGAAGCGTCAGAATTGTTTCATATAACTGTGCCGCTCCGTGGGGCAATGTGATTAAAGGTACAGGCTCTTCAACAAGAGTTAAAAAATTTGCAAAATACATTAATGCAATTAAGCCGGACTCTATCGGAACACAGGAAATGAATCAGGATTGGCTTGACTGCCTTGCTTCCCTTTTAAGTGATTATGATTCATACGGTGTTATCCGTGGCGGTGACGACACTGAAAAGAAATCTGAAATGAACGCAGTTTTCTGGCTTAAAGAGAAATACACCGCAGAAGAAAAAGGAACATTTTGGCTTTCTGAAACTCCCGATGAAGAAAGCAAGTTTGAAGGAGCAGGCTGTTACAGAGTTTGCACTTGGGTGCTTCTTACAAACAATGAAACAGGCGAACAGTATATTCATATGAATACCCACCTTGATAACGCAAGCGAGGAAGCAGCAGATTACGGTGCAACCGTTATTGCAGATAAGATTGATGAGCTTCGCTCTCTTTACAACGCAGTAATCGTTTTATCGGGTGATTTCAATGAATTTGAGGGAATGCCTGCTTACAACACAATTGCTGATGTGCTTCAGGAAACAAGGCTTGTTGCTAAAGAAACCGAAACAAAAACAACTTATCAGGCTTGGGGCGATGTAAACACAGGAAAGCCGATTGATTTCATATTTACCGATAAAGGACTTATTGTTGACCAATACAAGGTGCTTGATGATACATCAAACGGATATGTAAGTGACCACAACGGAATTATGGCAGATTTTTCACTTGCCGAATAAACATATAAATTAAACCTCGGAAATCTTCGAGGTTTTTTTCTTTATTAAAAATCCGATATAGAGGAATAGTCCTAATTTACCCTTGCTTATTTGCCCATTCGGAAACCTTATTTTCTGAAGTTAACGCTTCTGCTCCGTGGATTGCAAACCCTTTCCCAAAGGTTGCACCCTTGCAGATTTTTTTCAAATCACTTTCACAGCTTCCAAGACCGCTTCCCTCATGTGTTATAACTGCCATAACCTTTTTGCCTGAAAAATCAAGTTTTTAGCCATCGTTTTCTCCTTATAACTGTTTTATCCATTCGTCTATTTCGGTTTCGGATGTAATTAATTTATCTCCGCCTGTTGAATCAAACTGTATTTCTTTTTCATTTTCAAATTCAGCACCCTTGCATAATGCCTTAACATCATCAATAAGATGACCGGGCCAACCGCCGTGTGTTGAAAAAGGGATAATTGTTTTATTTGAAAAATCGTTGCTGTTTAAAAATGTTAATACGGCAGGAGCCATCGTGTACCACCAAGTCGGTGAGCCGATGACAATGCGAGAATACTTACCCAAATCAACACTGAACGGCTTGATTTCAGGCATATAATGTGCATTTACTTCTTCTTGCCCCTGATCAACAATTTCCTCGTAACTGCCTGTATATGGCTTTACCGTTTCAATTTCTGCAATATCATAGCCTTTTGTTTTCTGAATTTTTTCGGCAATTCTTTTTGTGTTTCCTCTTGCCTGTGAATAATAAATGATTAATGTATCGGTCATAATGAATCTCCTTTATTTCAGTTCTGCAAGCCATTCCTCAACTTCCGCTTTTGCTTCATCCTGTGAATTCTGTGCTACTCTGCCTCTTATTTCAAAGCCATCTGTTGCGTTCGTGCAAACGGCTTGAATGTTACTTGGTGTGCCCGAAATTCCACTTTCTTTGTGTGTGCAGAATGGAATGGTTGTTATGATTACGCCTTATCAAATTCTTTTGATACTTCACCAAGAAGCTCTCTTATTTTTAAATGCTGCGGGCATACAGTTTCGCATTTTCCGCACTTAATACAATCAGACGCTTTGCCTCCATTTTGGGTATGAACCATATAATACCAATCACTGTTCCAATCCTTATATGTCTTTTTAGCATTCATATCCGCAAACAAATCCGGTATTGCAATCTGTTTCGGACAGCCATCCACACAATAACGGCAGGCGGTACAGGGAATTAAATCCTGCGACTTAAAAATTTTACAAACCTTGTCGACTGCATCAAATTCTTCATCATTCAATGGCTTAAAATCTTTCATATAGGACAGGTTATCCTGCATTTGTTCCATATTGCTCATACCTGAAAGCACCATCATAACGCCATCAAAGCTTGCGGTAAAACGAATAGCATAGCTTGCATTACTGCCGCCACCAAGCTTATCAAAAACATTCTGTGCTTCATCAGGCAAATGAATTAAATTGCCGCCTTTAACAGGCTCCATAACAATTACGGGCTTATTATGTTTACGGCAAACCTCATAACATTTTTTACCTTCAATGCCTGTATCCTCATAATCAACATAGTTAAACTGAATTTGCACCACTTCAACCTCTGGATACTCAGTAAGAATTTGATCAAGAACATCGGCTTTATCGTGGAAAGAAATGCCCACATGTTTAATTTTGCCCTCTTTTTTCAATTCAAATGCAGTTTCATAAGCACGGCATTTTTTATATTTTTCAAAAAATTCTGCATTCTGAGCGTGCATAAGATAAAAGTCAAAATAATCAACACCGCAAATTTCAAGCTGACTTTCAAAGAATGGTCTGATATCCTCTTGTTTATTAAAATATTGAGTTGTAAGCTTATTAACAAGAATATATCTTTCTCTGGGATATCTTTTAACAAGGCATTCACGAAGAGCGATTTCACTCTTACCACCTAAATATCCGTGTGCTGTATCAAAATAATTAAAGCCCTGCTCAAAGAAATAGTCTATCATTTTATTGAATTCATCATAATCAACATAGTTAAACTGAATTTG
>JAAVHU010000014.1 GCA_014799585.1 Clostridiales bacterium
GCATCGTGTGCCGCCGCACGTAGCAAAGGGGTTTCCAAAGGGGACTTGGAAGCGTAAGCGGACACTCCCCTTTGGTTGCTTTCTCTGGATACTCTCTTTCGCAACCCGAAAGAGAGTATCGCCCATCGTGGCAGCGATAATTTCTTTTATTTATTAAAATGAAAATAAAAACTTTTTCTTTACAAATAAAGTTGAATATGTTATAATTCTATCGCTGTAAACGATTTACTCGGTTACGGGGGTAAGCCTTTTAAGGAATTCACCTATCCCGCTTCTGAGTTTTTCGCAGTTCAGTAAATTTATTAAATGAGGTGAAAAATATGACACAGGCAGAAAAGCAGGCTATCATTGCTGATTACGCAACTCACGAGGGCGACACAGGTTCTCCAGAAGTTCAGATTGCTGTTCTTACAACAAGAATCAACGAGCTTACAGCTCACCTTAAGGTTCATAAGAAAGACAATCATTCACGCAGAGGTCTTCTTAAAATGGTAGGTCACAGAAGAAACCTTCTTGCTTACCTTTACAAGAGCGATATTGAAAGATACCGTGCACTTATCGCAAAACTTGGTATCCGTGATACTCTTGACAGATAATGTGAACATGGCAGACGATAGGAGGCTATCGTCTGCTTTTCATCATTAAAGCCATCTAAAGGAGGATGAATATAGTAGTAAATTGAGCATATAAGCCTATTTTATATGTTGAATTTATTACTATTGCACCTCCTTTTGATATAAAAAATTTATTTTAAAGAGAGGTAAAACTATGTTTTTCAAAAATTTTAAAACATGGGAAACTGAATTTGCAGGCCGCAAATTCGTTCTTGAAACAGGCAAAATGGCAGGGCTTGCAAATGCTGCTTTCCTTGCACGCTACGGCGAAACAGAAGTGCTTTGCACAGTAACAGCTTCTGCAAAGCCAAGAGAGGGTGTTGATTTCTTCCCTCTTTCAGTTGATTACGAAGAGAAGATGTATTCTGTTGGCAGAATTCCGGGCTCATTCCTCCGCCGTGAAGGCAGAGCAGGCGAAAAGGCTATTCTTACAAGCCGCTGCATAGACAGACCAATCCGTCCTCTTTTCCCAAAGGATTTAAGAAACGACTGCTCAGTTGTTGCAACAGTTATGTCTGTTGACCCTGACTGCTCACCTGAGGTAACAGCAGCTATCGGTGTTTCAGCAGCTATTGCTGTTTCTGATATTCCATGGGACGGCCCTATTTCTTCTGTTAACGTTGGCCTTGTTGACGGCGAAATCGTTCTTAACCCAACACTTGAGCAGAGAGAAAAAACAGATTTAACACTTACAGTTGCTTCAACAGCAGACCTTGTTGCTATGATTGAAGCAGGCGGTAACGAAATTCCTGATGATCTTATGTTTGACTGCATTATGGCAGGCCATGAAGAAAATAAAAAGATGGTTAAATTCATTCAGGGCATCGTTGATGAAATCGGCAAGCCGAAGTTTGAATATGAATCATCAGATCCTGATCCTGCTATTATGGCAGAGATTGAAGAATTCTGCATTGAAGATGTTAAAAAGGCTCTTGATACAGACGACAAACTTGTTCGTGATGAAGCTCTTCTTCCTATTTATGCAGCAGTTCACGAGAAATTTGATGAAAGATTTGAAGGCAACGAAGCTAAGCTTGATGAGATTATGTATCTTGTTCAGAAGCATGTTGTTCGTGCTTGGCTTAAGGATGAGCACAAGCGTGTAGACGGCAGAGGCATTGATGAAATCCGTCCGCTTAACGCAGAAGTAGATCTTCTTACAAGAGTTCACGGCTCAGGTATGTTTACAAGAGGACAGACACAGGTTCTTTCTGTTACAACTCTTGGTCCTATGAGCGACTGCCAGCTTCTTGATGGTCTTGACGAACAGAACGAAAAGAGATATATCCACCACTACAACTTCCCAAGCTACAGCGTTGGTGAAACAAAGCCATCAAGAGGTCCGGGAAGACGTGAAATCGGCCACGGTGCACTTGCTGAAAAAGCACTTGTTCCTGTTCTTCCATCTGTTGATGAATTCCCATACTGCATTCGTGTTGTATCTGAGGTTCTTTCTTCAAACGGTTCAACATCACAGGGTTCAATCTGCGGTTCAACACTTTCACTTATGGCTGCAGGTGTTCCGATTAAAGCGCCTGTTGCAGGTATCAGCTGCGGACTTATCACAGGTGACGAAGGCGTTTACGGCGACTTTATGACAATGGTTGATATTCAGGGACTTGAAGATTTCTACGGTGATATGGACTTTAAGGTTGCAGGTACAAAGAAGGGTATTACAGCTATTCAGATGGACCTTAAGGTACACGGTCTTACACCTGAAATCATTAAAGAAGCATTTGCAAAAACAAACAAGGCAAGAAATTATATCCTTGATGATATTATGCTTCCTGTTATCAGTGAACCACGCAAAGAGCTTTCAAAATATGCTCCGAAAATGCTTACTGTTTCTATTGATCCTGATAAAATCGGTGATGTTATCGGCAAAGGCGGTAAGGTTATTCAGGAAATTCAGGCTGAATTTGATGTTAAAATCAACATTGAAGAAGACGGCAGAGTATTCATCAGCGGTGTTGATATTGACAAGTGCAAGGGTGCATTAGAAGTTGTAAGACTTATTGCAACTGATCCTGAGGTTGGCGCATTCTACAATGGCGTTGTAACAAGAATTATGAACTTCGGTGCATTTGTAGAGATTGCTCCGGGTAAGGAAGGTCTTGTTCACATTTCAAGACTTGATGTTAAACGCACAGAAAAGGTTGAAGACTGCGTTAACATTGGCGATTCCATCATTGTTAAGTGCATTGAGATTGACGATCAGGGCAGAATCAATCTTTCAAGAAGAGATGCTTTAATCGAGCTTGAAGGAATGACACCTGAAAATGATATTGACGAAGCTCCAAGAAAGCCTCGCAGAGATTTCAAGGGTGACAGACGTCCAAGAAAATAATTCTTAAACAATTATGAAAGGAACAGCTTTTCTGCTGTTCCTTTTTATTTTATATGTGTTGACTAACAATTCAAAAATATGGTATTATTAAGTTAATTATAAGCTGATAAAATCTAACATTTTTCGCTATTAAGGAGTAGAGAATTATGAAATACCAGATAAGCAGAAATTTACATTCTGATTTTTCTGTTTTTGAAGAAAACAAACTTGCTGAACGCAGTTATTTTATACCATTTTCAACAACCAAAAAACTTTTAGAAAGTGATTACAAAAATGAACGCTATGTTTCGGACAGAACCATTTCTTTAAGCGGTAAATGGGATTTCGCCTATTTTGATAAGCTGAGCAAAATTCCGAACACGTTTGATACAGAAAATTATTCTTTTGACGAAATTGATGTGCCAAGCACGTGGCAAAGAACAGGATACGACCAGATTGCTTATATCAACACACGCTATCCGTTCCCTAAAAAGCCCCCTCATATTCCGCAGGATGTTGCTGTTGGCATTTACCGAAAGAGCTTTTCTGCAACAGGTTCAAAGCATAGAACATTAAGCTTTCTTGGTGTTGCAGGGGCACTTGCTGTTTACATCAACGGAAAATATGTTGGATACAGTGAAGGAAGCCACAATACCGCTGAATTTGATATTTCTGCGGTTTTAAATGACGGAAGCAACGAGGTTGTTGCCGTGGTTTACAAATGGAGCAACGGAACATACCTTGAATGCCAGGATATGTTCAGAGAAAACGGAATTTTCCGTGATGTTTACATTATTGAAACAGAAGCAAGCTATATAAATGATTTCTGCATAAGACCTGAAAAAAATATTGACGGCACATATAATGTTAACATTTCCGTTGACGGCAGCTTTGATGACAATTCAAAAATAAAAATCACTGCAAATGATGATAAAATTTTGTTTGAAACAGAACTTCTTCCAAACAAAAATGCCACAATTCCGTCCCTTTATGTTGAAGAATGGAGTGCTGAAATTCCAAAACTTTATGAGGTTATTATATCTCTTTATAACGGCGAGGAAGAAATCGAAGCTATCCGCACATTTCTTGGTTTTAAGCATATTGAAATCAATGAAGAGGTTTTCCTTTTCAACGACAAAGCAATTAAGTTTAAGGGCGTTAATCATCACGATACGCATATGACAAAGGGTTACGCAGTAAGCCTTGAGGATTTAGAGCTTGATATTCAGCTGATGAAAGCGTACAACTGCAACGCTGTACGTACATCTCATTATCCGCCTGACCCTGCGTTCTTAACAATGTGTGATCTGTACGGCTTATATGTTGTTGACGAAGCAGACATTGAAACACACGGCTTCTACGCAATCCCTTATACTACGTACAAACCAAACAGATTAAGCAATGACATCAGCTGGGCAGAGCATTATCTTGACCGTGTTAAAAGAATGTACGGCAGAGATAAAAACCACCCGTGCATAACTATGTGGAGCCTTGGAAATGAATCGGGCGGATACAAATGTCAGGATGTTTGCTATGATTACTTAAAAGAAGTAAATCCTGAAATTCCTGTTCATTACGAGGGAGTAAACAGAAGCAAGCGTTGGGCATATGACGTTGTTTCTCATATGTATGCTTCCCCTGAACTGATGAGAGATGTGCTTAAAGGAAGTGCAGGTAAAAAATACAAGGGCAAACCATTTTTCCAATGTGAATATGCTCACGCGATGGGCAACGGACCGGGCAGACTTGAAGAATATATGCAGCTTTTCTACTCTTCAGATCAGTTTATGGGCGGCTGCATATGGGAATGGGCAGACCACAGTGTTTATGACGAAAATGCCAAGTATAAATGGACATACGGCGGAGATCATAACGAGCCTATACACGATGGCAACTTCTGTGTTGACGGCTTATTCTTCCCAAACAGAGAGCCATCAAGCGGTGCACTTGAAATGAAGGCATGCTACCGTCCGATAAGAGCAACAAATATCGGCGGCGGTAATTTTGAATTTTGGAACACAAGAAGTTTCAAATCAACAGATGATATTACCATTGAATATGAAATTCTTGAAAACACGGTTTCTGTTCAAAAGGGCAGTTTCAATGTTGATATTCCTGCTGAAGATAAACACGTTTTAAGCATTGAATGCGACACCTTAGACAAAACAGGTGCTGACATCTTTGTGAATTTCACATATAAAAACAGAGAAAGCGGCTATGAAATTGCAAAAGAGCAGCTTATTCTGTCAACTGCAAAATTAAGCGGAAAGATAGAGTACAGCCCTGCTGAAATTAAAACAGAAAAAGGCAGAATTACTGCAGAATTCAAAACAGGAACTGCTGTTTTTGAAAAGAAAAAGGGATTAACAAGCCTTGTTGCAAACGGCAAAGAATATATAAATCAAAGCCCTGTTGATAAAGGCTTCGGTTTTATTCCGCATATTTTCAGAGGAACGATTGATAACGACAGAAATCTTTTGATGTTCTGGAAATTTATCGGGCTGAACCGTGCAAAAGCAAAGTTGAAGGGCATAAGGATTCTGGATAAAAAAATCCGCACTTCATACAGCTTTATTACAAGAGGAATTTTCAAACTTGCAAAAGCATATGTTGATTATTCCTTTGGTGATAACGGCAAGGTTTATGTTACCGTTACACTTAAAAATTCCTGCCCGTTTACAGCTGTTCTTCCACGCTTTGGTGTTCACTGTGAACTTCCAAAAGAGTTTGAAACCGTTCAGTATTACGGACTTGGACCTGACGAAAACTATTCAGATTTCAAAGAGCATTCCACTATCGGCATTTACGAAACATCGGTTTCAGATATGGCGCATAAATACATCAAGCCGCAGGATTCAGGCAACAGAGGTGAAGTCCGCTATGCCGCTGTTACAACAGATAACGGAGAAGAACTCAGATTTAATGCGGTTGATAAGGCATTTAATTTCAATGCAAATCACTTCACGCTTGGCCAACTTGTTAAGGCAGGTCATATTGAGGATATTCCTGATATGGACACAACCTTTGCTTCAATTGACGGCTTTGTTCGTGGAACAGGCTCTGGAAGTTGCGGACCTGCAACAACTAAGGAACATTCCGTTTCCTTTGGATACGGCAAACCGCTTGAATTTACATTTGAATTTGAATTTTCCAAATAAACAGCAAAGTGCTGAGGTTTAAAACCTCAGCACTTCTTTTTATACAAAAAAGCACGAACCATTTGGTTCGTGCAATCTTTTGGTTATTACTGCTCAACAGGGTAAACAGAAACTTTCTTTCTATCTTTTCCCATTTTTTCAAATCTTACAGTTCCATCAACAAGAGCAAAAAGTGTATCATCAGAACCGATGCCTACATTGTTGCCCGGATGAATATGAGTTCCTCTCTGGCGGTAAAGAATGTTACCTGCAAGAACAAACTGACCGTCTGCTCTTTTAGCACCAAGTCTTTTAGATTCGGAATCACGGCCGTTCTTTGTAGAACCCATACCTTTTTTATGAGCAAAAAGCTGTAAATCTAATTTAAGCATTGTTACACCTCCGAAATAATCACATTAATATTGTCAGGATAATCTTTTTGAAGCTCGGTTAAATGAAGCTTTAATCCTTTCAAAATATCCTGAGCCGAATTTGCAGAGCTTTTAATCATCAGTTTCAAATAACCATCATCTGCTTCTGCCGTTGCTTCAAGGTGAATAACATCTGTTATTGTATTTGCTGTCATAAGACAGGCACTTGAAACAAAAGCACAAATCAAATCTTCCCCGTGCGGAGCACTCATTGAATGACCATTCGCTTCAAAACCGATTAAATTAACATCTCTTTTGTAAAATTTAACTTTAATCATAGGTAATTAAGCGTTAATAGCTGTAATTTCAACCTTTGTGTAAGGCTGACGATGACCCATCTTGCGTTTTTCATTCTTCTTTGGCTTGTAAGTAAATACAGTGATTTTCTTGCCTTTGCCGTTCTTAAGAACTTTAGCGCTAACTGTTGCTTTTGCACAATCTTTGCCAGCCTTGAAGCCTTTATCTGTGCTTACAGCAAGAACGTTATCGAAAGTGATTTCTTCCTCAGCTTCAACGCCAAGCTTTTCAATGTAAAGAACATCGCCTTCAGCAACCTTATACTGCTTACCGCCTGTTACGATAACTGCGTACATCTGATTTTCTCCTTTATCAAGTCTCGCTACGATAGGTGTATACTCACGTATAACTTAACAACCCATAATATGCGGCTTAATTATTATAGCAGAAAAATACATATTGTCAATACTTATACTGTAATTTTAATCGTCTAAATCCCTCCGTCAACCTAAAAGGTTGCCACCTCCCTTTAACAAGGGAGGCAAAAAGGATAAAACGGGCAGTCATAAAACTGCCCGTTATTTTTATATTTTAATCTTTAGCTTCTCTTCTTGCGGCAAGCTCAGAAGCAATTTTTGCTTTCTTTTCGCCAACGATATCATATTTGAACATTGGAATTGTTGAAAGAAGAGCAAGGATACCCGGCATAACCGTGTAAGCAAAGAAGATAATATCCTTTGTGCCAACATCAAAACCTGCTGCTGTGCCTGCTGTAATCTGAGCAACTGTTTCTGAATAGCCTGAGAACTGAACGAACACAAGGCCAAGAGCTGTTCCAAGCGCAAGGCAAACCTTAATTGTAAGTGTAAGCACTGAGTAAGCTGCACCTTCCATACGCTTGCCTGTTTCATATTCATAATAATCAACACAGTCTGCAGTCATAATCATAGGCATAAGTGTTACTGCACCAAACTGCAAACCGATAAGGAACAGGAAGAGATAGAAAAGAACTGTAAGCACCATATTTTCAGGGTTTCTGAACCATAAGAAGCCAACAATAAAGGAAAGCACGGATACAACAAAGCCATAGAATGACATAATCAGATAAACTTTCTTTTCGCCAAGCTTTTTGATAAGAACAGGGCAGATTGCCATACTAACCATGGAACCAATAGCGGTTACAACACCAAGAACAGCAACTAAATTCTGGCTTCCAAGAAGAACATTGGCAGCCTGAACCTGGATGCCCATTGCCATCTGTCTGCCGAATCCAAGGAAATACGAAATAATAACAAGCATTAACGGCTTATTATTCTTGAGTGCATTAAGCATATCCTTCGTTGTTGTTTTTTCACCGGATACATAAGGCACTCTTTCCTTATTGAGCATAGGAATAAGAGCAAAAAGAACACATCCAAGCACTGCGGTTAACACAGCAGTCCAGAAATACTCACTGCCTATCATAGGTGTATCTGTTTCACCCTCAAAGCCGATAACCTGTGAGCCATTCGGAACGATAAGGCAAACAATAGGAACAATCACTACGCAAGCAGAAAAACCAATCTGCTTAAATGTGTTTGAAATAGAAACCACATTTGTTCTTTCCGTTGGGTTTGGCGTTAAAACAGAAGCAATACCCTGAGAAGGAACATCTCCCAAAGTCATTGCAAGGCTCCAGATAAGATATGTAACAAAAATCCAAACATATGTAATTGCTTTATTATTCTTGAAAGGTACATCAGCGAATACAACTGCTGTGAACACAAGAAGCGGAATGATTGAATACATAATCATAGATTTGAATTTGCCGCGTTTACTTTTTGAACGGTCTATCAAATTTCCAACGATAGGGTCAAAAACAGCAGATACAATTTTTGCAATTAAAATAAGTATACCTACCACTGCAATATCCGCACCCAAAATAGACGCATCAAATTCTGCCTGATATGAATTCAAAAGACCAACTATTGCCTGAAAGCCGAAAAGGCCAAGCGAATAAGCAGCAATTTCTTTGAAATTCATATGCTTTTGTGTTGAAATGTCAACATTGCTTTTATTCATAATAAAACCTCCGTTTATGAATTATTTAAATATTTCGCTGAATATGTCTATATCAGCAGCTTTCATAACAGCACTAAAAAGCCTGCTGCCGTTTACAGGTAAGAGCTTTCCGAAAATGTTCATTGCGTGCGCATCCATTCCGTGAACCTGCAGCGCCTGTTTATGCTCTATTCCGAACATAATCATTTTAACCATTAAATCACAATCTGTTGAAATCATATCAATCAGCTTCTGCCCTTTTTCACTTTCGGCAGATTGATTTCTCATAATATCCGTTTTGGTAAATCCGGGGCATACCAATCCAACATAGAGCTTGCCTCTGTACTCCTCACGCATGGCTTCCGTGAAAGCCTTAAGAGCAGCCTTTGAAGCAGAATAAGAAGAAGTGCCTGCAAGGCTCATTAAAGCCGCAGAAGAATCAATATTAATCACTGCACCGCTTGCGCTTTCAAGCAGAAACGGCATAAGCGCCTTAACGGAATAAACAGCGGAATAGAAATTTATATTCATAACATTTTCTATTTCCTCGATATCATATCTGTCTACCCTTTTGAATTTAGGAAGAATGCCCGCATTATTAATAAGAACATCTATTTTTGTTCCGTTCTCTGCAAGTTCATCTGCAAAATTCTGCCAGTTTTCACGCTTTGAAACATCAAAGAGTTTATATGTAAACTGCTCTGCATAGCTTGGACCTAAATCCTCAATAAACTTTTTTATTTTTGGTTCGCTTCGTGCAATACCGATAACATTGCAGCCGTGCTTTTTGATCAGTGCTGCTGCAATACCTGCGCCCATACCACCTGAAGCTCCTGTTACAATACAGGTTTTCCCATTCAACCAACAGGACATAAGCTTAACCCCTTATATGAAAAATACCTATGTCCATTATACAGTAAAAGACATAGGTTTACAATAAATTTATTAAATTTTTTTACATATGCAGTACCATTCGCAATCGGCACAGATTTTTGATATATCTTTTGTTCCAAGGGCAGAGGTAAGCCTGTCAAAACGGGAAACCTTTTCATTGCTTATACATTCACCGTGAACTAAATTCGGGCAAAATGCACACACATCATCTGCGCCTTGCACTACTTCATAAGCCTCTCCGTTTAAAAATCGTTCTTGAATATCCTGCATATTTTTGCAAAATTCTTTGCTGTATCCCCTGCCGCCAAATCTTGGGATACAGTTTAAATGATGCGCCCTAAGCCTTAACATGTTTAGCAAGCCTTTTACAAAGCAGTGTTGCAACTGCAATTTTTACAAGATCGGGAATAATAAACGGCACAACGCACATAGAAAGAGCCGCACCAATCGTTGTGGCATCTGCACTGTTATGATTGTTATAAACAACAAACCACGCTGTGCCGAACGCATAGCAGACTGCAATGCCCAAAAACATTGAAACGGCATACACCCAAACCTTTTTTCCAAGCAGTTTAACCATAATACCAACGATAAGTGCAGTAAAAATAAAG
Source organism: Clostridiales bacterium (assembly GCA_014799585.1). Taxonomy (GTDB): domain Bacteria; phylum Bacillota; class Clostridia; order Oscillospirales; family Acutalibacteraceae; genus Eubacterium_R. The sequence goes on from JAAVHU010000014.1 coordinate 10,291, forward strand.
CCAACAAGATATCCGCCTGTTATACCCAAAAGCACGCCAACACCCGAAGTAAATCCGGAATACACAGGAACACCGATTAAGCCAAGTAAAATGTAAACAACAACCGCAAGCAATCCTTTTTTCGTGCCAAGAAGCCCAGCCGTAATGCAGACCGCCATAGTCTGCAGAGTTACAGGCACTGCAAGAGGAATTGAAATCCAAGAACATACCGTTATCAATGCCACAAAAATGCCAACATATGCAATATCGATTGTTTTCAATCTTTTACTTTTTTTAATCCTNTCTTTATTNTCCATATCTTCTCCTCCTCAAAAAANATCCTTTTGTTTGTTACGNAATATTTATACACGCAAAANNGCNTATTGTCAACCNTTTTGATATAAANNGGTTTACAATTAAAAAATTTGCACAAACTCTTATAATATGTTACTATAACTAAGGGTGAAAATTTATGGAAAGAAAATGGTTTAANGGNGATACACATNTNCATACNGTAAACAGTGACGGCAANCTTACAAAAGGTCAGCTTGTTGAATACTGCAAGGANCAGGGGCTTGATTTCATTATAATTACAGACCATAATTATAATACNGTTNANNAAAGCTACTANGACGGCGATATGCTTGTTATTCAAGGGCAGGAGCTTACTGATGATAACGGNCACGTTAATATCTGGGGNGTTAAAGTTCCCGAAGAGCCGCCATACACACTTAATTCAANAGAAGATTANGAAAAGATTATTGCAAAATGCAAGGAAGCAGGAGCAACNGTTTCTTTAAANCATCCTTTCTGTTCAATGTGCGGTTTCAGATTTGATATAAACGGACTTTACTGTGANTGTGTTGAGGTNTGGAACACCATTCAGCATTCNGACAATATGACAAANCGTGANTGGTGGGTTAATCAGCTTATGGCAGGAAACAGAATTGCNGCAATNGGCGGNTCTGATTTTCACAANGAAGTTGTTCCCGGTGTNAANCTGCTTATTGCCTGCCCAACAACNATNGTNCTNGCANAANAGAATACACCTGANGCTATTCTTAAAGCTATGCGGGANGGCAGAAGNGTTGTAACCAACTCTCCGAATTCAACGATGATTTATTTAACCTGCGGNGATGCTGTTATAGGNGACAGCATTCCGTTTGANAANGGCAAAANAGTTNATGTNAAATTAACGAATTTACTGCCNCATCACAAGGTTACNNTTTTCAACAACAAAACACCGATTTACAGCTTTNACACAGGCTTTAAAAAATATAAGGAATACACTTTTGACTGCGAGGTTAAGGAAAAAGGCTTTGTAAGAGNNGAAGTAACTTATGAATACANGGGTGCTGCAAAAAAGATTTTCAGATTTGCAGAGGANAAATATCTTGGCAGTAAAAATGCNAATGCATTTCCGCCTTTCATAAGAGCATTTACAAATCCCATNTGGTTTGAATAATTATGGATAACAAAGAAAAATACAAATCTATACCTAAAAATTTCAGAATTAACACACGAATTGTTTTAACTTCTGTTTTGGCNATTGCAATTCCGACTGTGCTTATNATTGCACTTACAATTACAATTTTTTCAGTTGCATCATCTAAAATAAANTCTCCAACNATTTCATCNGCTTCCTACAATGTTATAACACAGCTNAAATGGAATCAGGCNGCATCAGAAACNGCAAGGGTGCTTGAAAAGGACATTGAAGCGGAGCAAAAGCTGNACGAANCAAAAANCATCTGCAAAAGATTTGANGCAGANGGNGCATGCATTCTTATAACCGAAAANGGCNATNCATTCTACTGTTCNGAAACANATGAAAAAAGNATTGANAAAATGAACGCCGCTCTGTCNAATCAAACAGACAACAATTCNTATTATCTTGGTAAAAACGGATTAATNATAACNGCTCANGTTTCANGCAACGATAATGCCTACCGCTTNGTTATTCTGAACGAACAGCTTTCNTTCCCCGATTTTTCAAACACAAAATCAGANAGCNTTATCGGTACNTTTATCAACAGAACAAGCCTTGTTATTACAGGCATTGTTTTACTTTTCATCATTGCCATAGTTGTTATTTCNTTTATTACNTCAAAAACAATTATNGGNCCGATNAGGCAGATTACNGAGGGTGCAAANGAAATTGCAAANGGNAATTTTGAACACGAAATNGAGTATAAATCAACAAACGAATTAGGTCAGCTTGCCGAAAGNTTNAATGATATGCGGCTTCGTGTGAAAGCNTCAATTGAAGAACANAGCCTTGCAGACCAAAAGCAAAANGAAATGATTGCAGGNATTGCNCACGANNTNAGAACACCTTTAACATCNGTTAAGGGNTATCTTGAGGGATTAAGNGACGGCATTGCCGATACGCCCGAAAANCNAAAAAGATATATGGATATCATTTANTCTTCNACCTGNGANACNGANAAAATGCTTGACGAACTGCTTACCATTTCAAAATTAGAGCTTGGCTCTNTNACTTTGAACTGCGAAAGGGTTGNAATNGCTGANTTTATCGGCTNTGCATCACAGATAGGAGAAGACCTTGAAAAAGATNATTTTGATTTTGAAATTATTGATAAAACAAAAGGCTCTGTTGTTTTAAATCTGGATACAGACAGNTTTTCAAGAGTGATAAACAACATTGTTTCAAACAGCGTTAAATACAGAAACAAAGACATNAGAGGNAAAATTGAAATCANNATTTTNGAATATAAAAACACCGTTTTATTTGAGNTTAAGGATAACGGAATGGGCGTTGACAGAGAGAGCCTNCCNCGTATTTTTGACACACTTTATCGNGCAGACAAGGCACGNTCTGACGTNCGCAANGGTTCNGGGCTTGGGCTTGCAATCTGCAAGCAGATTGTTGAAATGCACGGNGGACTGATNTGGGCACAGAGCGAGCTTGGAAACGGACTTTCCATTTTCATTTCACTGCCGATAGCGGACAGACAATAAGAGAGGGTAAAAATATGAAAAAGATTTTGATTATTGAAGATGATTTAAANATTCAGACACTTGAAAAGGATTATCTTGAAGCAAACTCCTTTTCTGTTCAAACAGCAAGCAATGGAAAAGACGGNCTTCAGCTTGCACTGAATGAANAGTTTGATTTAATTTTGCTTGATATNATGCTTCCNGAAATNGACGGATTGGAAATTTGCCGCAGAATACGTGANGTGCTTGATATTCCTATTCTGCTTGTAAGNGCAAAAAAAGAAGACCTTGATAAAATCAAAGGNCTTGGCTACGGNGCTGATGATTACATAATCAAGCCNTTTTCNCCNAGCGAGCTTGTTGCAAGAGTGATTGCNCACATAAGCAGATATCANAGNNTAACCGCTAANGAANCACCAAAAGAAAAGCCNNTNNNCCACGAAATGNTTGAAATAGANAATNTGAAGCTTGACGGAAAATCACGCCGTGCATATATTGAANACNCAGAAATCGTGCTTACAAACAAGGAATTTGATTTGCTTTATTTCCTTGCNGCNAGCCCTGANACTGTTTACAGTAAGGAAGAGCTTTTNAATCAGATATGGCAGTATGANTCNATCGGCGAAACCTCAACCGTAACAGTTCACGTAAACAGAATTCGTGATAAAATCAAAGANGTAAACAACNATCTTGATTATATNCANACNGTTTGGGGTAANGGNTANAGATTTAATAAGTAAATNAAGANNTAAAAGAACCTGNGANNNNTCACAGGTTCTTTTTTATATATNTTTTAATACATCATAAATNNTATNAATCGTNGGNACATCATCACGAAGCTGNTGATTTTCAAACCAGCCCCAATTCATTCTGATGGCTTTCATNCCNGANGAAAGNGCACCCTCTATATCATTAATCGGATGATCCCCTACATAAACACAATCTGCCGTATNCAAGCCNAGCTTATCGGCAGTGTATTTAAATATTTCGGGACTTGGCTTTGCAAACGGCAAATCACCCGAAACAACAAGAATATCACAATACGGCAAAAGNCCGCTTTCGGTCATTTTTCTATTCTGCAAAACAGANGGNCCATTTGTNATAACACCNGTTANAATNCCTCTGCTTCTGAGTTCCTTAAGAAGCGGAACAGANTCAGGGAAAATAACATTAAAATAGCCGAAATTTTCATCATAATGATTNGCAAGCACNGTTTTNGACGGAGCATCTTTCCANCCCCANAAATCNATAAGNCTCTGATACCATTCTTCNCTNTTNACATATCCGCCGTTNCCGGTTTCAACCATATCATTTTTTCNTTTATTNTTTTCNTNTTCTGATAAATCNGGCAGAAATTCAGCCATAAAGGCATCCATATATTTTTCAAATGCCGCTGTTCTGTCCTGCAAGGTTTCATCAAAATCAAATAATACTGCTTTTGTCATAATTAAGCTGTTCCTTTAATTCATTCACATCTTTAAATGTTTTTTCAGGGCGAAGATAATCTATAAGCTCAATAGCTACCACTTTTCCGTATAAATCACCGCTGAAATCAAAAATATGCGTTTCAGAAAGCACNTCATCNACTCTCCANGTTGGACGCATNCCGATATTGGTAAAGGATTTATATGTAACGCCGTNAACCGTAGTAAGGCTTGCATAAACGCCNAATTTCGGCNCAATCAGTCCCTCAGGCAAATGCTGATTGATTGTTGGGAANCCAACNGTTCTGCCNCGNTTATCCCCCTCTATAACTTCNCTTTCAAATGTAAANTTATANCCNAGCATTTCGTTTGCATATCTGATTCTGCCTTCCTGAACAGCTTTTCTGATTCTTGTTGAGCTGATAGGCAGGCTTTCAAATTCCTGNGCATCAAGTATACGCACCCAGACATCTTTTTTNTCAAGATATCTTCTCATATCAAGAGCAGACCACGAAGCATTTTTGCCAAAGCGAAAATTAAATCCGCAAAGCACTGCCTTTGCNTNAAACTTTTCAATNAAAATCTTTTCAATAAATTCTTCNCCTGAAAGATTTTTNATTTCATCAAAATCAGCAAAAACAACATTCGGATANCGCTTTTCAAAAATACTTTTCTGCAAAAGCGAAAATTTATTGTTTACGCAATAAATCGTGGTNTTTTCCGCACCTGTAACAACTGTTTTATGTGCAAGNTGCATACCATCAAAATCGCCTATNGCAACTGCTTTTCTGTTTTTATAATCGTAATTATTCATAGCTTATTTTTCTGTATAGATTCGTTTNATTTTCAGTTCGTTATTTACAGCCTGCCCTAATCCAAGAAAATCTCCCTCAGGNNTATAAACTCTGTAAATCTCTTCATCACATAANTNNTTTTTTATTCTTGCCAAATCAAGTGNACCGCCGTTTTTNAAGCGAACACTCTGTGCAGGAGAAACGATNATNTTATCATAAACGGCAAGNGCNTNATCAAGCGGAAGNANAATNTCATCAAANCCGATANNTTCATCTTTTCTTCTTTGAAGTTCATCAANNGTAACNGTATCTTCAAGCGAAAAGCCCATTNCACTTGTTCGNACAAGTGCGGTCATNACNGCNCCGCAGCCAAGCNTTCTGCCTATATCATCAATCAAAGTTCGGATATANGTTCCNTTNGANCAGAAAACATCAATCGTATATTCNCCGTTTTCAAAACCNANAAGNTCAAGNTTTTTNATCTCNATCTCTCGTTCTTNNCGNTCAACCTCTATNCCCTGNCTTGCAAGCTCATAAAGNCTTTTACCNTTTACAGACACAGCAGAATACATAGGCGGAAGCTGCATAATNNTNCCNTTAAANNNATNAAGNNCNTTTANAACATCTTNTTNNGTTGCACNAACCTCGTACTCAGCCGTAACNGTGCCTGTTATATCNAGTGTATCNGTNGTTTTNCCAAGNATAAATGAAGCACGATANCCCTTNTCACTTTCAGGAAGAAAATTCAGAAAACGGGTTGCACCGCCNAGCATAACAGGTAAAACACCCTCTGCCATAGGATCAAGCGTTCCTGTATGCCCAACTTTTTTNTCGCCCGTTATTCCNCTTATCTTNGCACAAACCCCGAACGAGGTTATATCCTGCTTTTTATTNACACAGATTATACCGTTCATNGAACAAACTCTCCGCATTTTTCAANAAGNAGCTTAACAGCTTCATCAACTGAGCAATCCAGNCTGCANGCAGCCGCCTGCGGATGTCCGCCGCCGCCGAANAANTTTGCAANNTCTGCCGCATTAATCTTTTCAAANGTGCGGAANGANGCCTTNCAGGTTCCATCAGGCTTTTCACGAATGGTAACACCAATTTCAACNCCCTCTACCTGACGGGTAAGCGGAGCNAGTGCTTCNGTTTCCTGCTCATTAGAGCCTGATTTTTTGTACATTTCCTGCGTAACNGTCATAATNGCAACCTTATCATCNCAATAAAGNTTCATACTATCCATAGCAAGCCTTTCAAGNCGGGCATATGTTTTTGTTTTTGTTTCAAACATAACACGGTTTACNTAGCCGTTATCTGCACCACATTCCAAAAGNTTTGACGCAATACGNAANGTTGAAGCTGTTACGGANGCATATCTGAAACAGCCNGTATCCGTTGAAATACCTGTGAAAAGGCAATTNGCAATATCCTTATCNATCTCCACACCAAGCTCAGTTACAACTTCATAAATCAGNTCGCACGCAGCCGCNGTTTCACGAAGATAAAGATTTTCGGCAAATTCCGTNTTTGTGCCGTGATGATCAATGCANAGATTTATTTTGCCGCTGTATGCNTGNGCAATACCGCCAAGCAGATTTTCNGTTGCAACATCAACGGCTACAATATAATCNTCTTTAAAATCCAANGCAGGCATATCCGCATAAAGGTAATCATATTTGTGCGGAATTTCATCAGCATTGATTACCCTTGCTTTTTTGCCCATTTTAATTAATGNACGGCANAGCCCAAAGCCGCACCCCAATGTNTCNCCATCAGGGTGAGCGTGAGTTAGAATAAGAATATTATNCTGCTCTTTTAAAAGAGCTGCACATTTTTTAACATCAATTCTCATTTGACGCATCCTTTAAAAAACTATTCCTGATTGTTTTCCTTCAATTTCTCAAAAATCTCCATACCNTTTTCGATTGAATCATCGGCAACAAAGGTTAATTCAGGAGCNTTTCTTAAATGAAGATTATTACCNAGNGCACGGCGGATATATCCCTGNGCNGAAGCAAGNCCNTTGCAGGCTGTTTTTGCTTCTTCAATTCCGCTCATAGCACTTATATATACTTTGGCATAGCTTAAATCATTAGATACCGTTACGTTTACAACCGTAAGCATTTTTCCTGCAACACGNGGNTCNTTTAACTCTCGCATCANGGAAATAATCTCACGNTTAATATCCTCTGAAATTCTATCAATATGAAATCCTGCCATACTTATCAGTCCCTATATTCTTCNACAATATAACATTCAAGAATATCACCNGGNTTGATATCATCCCANTTTTCAAGAGAGATACCGCATTCATAACCNGAGGATACTTCTTTAACATCATCCTTAAATCTCTTAAGNTTCTTAATTGCTGTATCGGCAAGCTCTTTNCCNTCTCTTACAACACGAACCTTTCCGTTTCTGCGAACATTACCGCTTGTAACAAGNGAACCTGCNATTGAGCCTACGCTTGAAAGCGTGTAAACCTCACGAACNTCAACNGTTCCTGTNTCNACATTTCTGTATTTAACAGAACGCATACCACGCATTGCACCTTCAATATCCTCAATTGCATCATAGATGATATCATACTGCTTGATTTCAATGCCGTCTCTTGANGCATTATCAGCAGCAATCTGCTCTACNCCNGTTGCAAAAGCAACAATGATTGCATTTGAAGCATTTGCAAGCATAACATCAGAATCATTAACNGCACCAACTGCACCNTGAATAATCTTAACTCTTACCTCATCATTTTCAATCTTNAGAAGTGACTGCTTAACAGCTTCAACNGANCCCTGAACATCAGCCTTAACNATTACATTNAGNTCTTTCATTTCGCCNTCCTCAAGTGTTGAGAANAGNGTATCAAGNGTAACNTTCTGATAAAGNTTGAATTCCTCTTCCTTAGCAAGAGCCTTACGCTGTTCAACAAGCTCTTTNGCAAGACGTTCATTTGAAACAGCATTGAATTCATCACCGCTCATAGGTGCNGCATCAAGACCCATAATTTCAACAGGAACNGANGGACCTGCTTCATCAATCTTATTGCCCTTATAATCTGTCATAGCACGNACACGGCCNACTGCNGTGCCTGCAACAACATAATCACCTGAATGAAGTGTACCATTCTGAACAAGGAATGTTGCAACAGGACCTCTGCCCTTATCNATCTTAGCTTCAATAACAACACCCTTTGCAGAGCGNTTTGGATTTGCNTTAAGNTCTGACATTTCAGAAACAAGNATAATGGTTTCAAGNANNTTATCAATGCCCATTTTNGTTTTNGCTGAAACNGGAACACAGATAACATCGCCGCCCCATTCCTCAGGAACAAGGTTATGCTCTGTAAGCTGTTCCATAATTCTTGCNGGGTTTGCACCCTCTTTATCCATTTTATTGATAGCAACAATNATTTCAATTTCTGCTGCCTTTGCGTGGTTTATAGCTTCAATCGTCTGCGGCATAATACCGTCATCAGCGGCAACAACAAGCACTGCAACGTCTGTTGCCATAGCACCTCTTGCACGCATAGCTGTAAATGCAGCGTGGCCNGGTGTATCAAGNAANGTGATTTTCTGNTCATTNACNTCAACCTGATANGCACCGATTGCCTGCGTNATACCGCCTGCTTCCGTTGAGGTTACATCTGTATCACGNATAGCATCAAGAATAGANGTTTTACCGTGGTCAACGTGACCCATAACGCANACNACCGGAGGACGTGTAACTGCATTTTCATCATCCTCAACCTCTTCTTCAATAATACGCTCTTCAATNGTTACTTCAACAAGNTTTTCAACCTTTGCNCCAAGCTCNGTTGCAACGATTTCAGCNGTATCAAAATCAATAACNTCATTNACAGTTGCCATNACNCCGAGNGCCATAAGCTTTTTAATAACCTCGGTTGCTGTCATACGAAGAAGATTTGCAAGATCNCCAACAGTGATTTCATCAGGAACCTGAATTTTAATCTGCTGTTTCTTTCTCTGCTCTGCAATACGAGCAAGACGCTGCTGCTCTGTTTCTTTCTTTGAGCGGGCNTGCATACCCTGNGGCTTCTTCTTTCTGTACTGCTTTGATTTCTGATTNAGNTTCTGCTTTTTCTGATAATCGCCCATAGAGGATGCAGGNGCNATATCCTCATATTTCTGATTNTATTTTTCAAGATCAACNGTGTTTACACGNGTATCAATTCTGCGTGTTTCACCCTTTGTGCGAGCCTGNGGNGTTTGCGNAGCCTTTTTCTTTGCCTTTTCCTCTGCACGCTTTGCAGCCTGCTCTGCCATCTGCANAATAGCNGCCTGACTTTCACGNTTTTTATCCTTTTCTGTTGAAGCCTTTTCCTTTTTAGGCTTGGTTTCTTTCTTATCCTGCTTCTTTTCTTCTTTCTTTTCTGCCTGTTTCTTTGAAGAATTAAAATAAGCATCTAAGGTTTTAACGCTGTTATCCATTGTGATTTTATCAAAAAGAATATTAAGCTCTTCTTCTTCAAGCACTGTGCCTGCCTTTTTTGCAGCACCATCACAGTATTCGCCAAGTATTTCGATAATTTCTTTATTCGTTTTTCCAAAATCCTTTGCAACATCGGAAACTTTAACCTTTATTACCATATATCGAATTCCTCCTGTCGTAAAATTTAATTATGTTTGATTATTCTTCTAATAATGAAATGATTTTTTTGCTGAANTTTTCNTCATTCACTGCTATAACACCTGCTTTATAGCCGCAGGAAAAATGAATTTCATCNATCGTTATATCTGTATAAAAAACGGGNATATCAATTTTTCTTTTATCCATNGCCGTTTTGAATTCAAGCCTTAAACGTTCTGATGTATCNGAAGCAAAAATGAGAAGACTTGCNTTATTTTCAATAACAGCCGAAAGNGCTGTGTCATGCCCCATTGAAAGCCTGCCTGCTCTGCGGGCAAGACCAANCATTGAAAGCGTTTTATTCTTTTCCATTTTTGATTTCTTCTTCCATTTTATCATAAATTTCATCTTCAATTTTCATTGAAAATGCACGTTCAAAGGCTCTTNTCTTTCTTGCTTTTTTNANACATTCGGGATTATTGCAAACATAAGCTCCNCGNCCGTTTTTCTTGCCTGTTAAATCAAGGCTTATTTCACCCTCAGGGCTTTTAACAACTCTTACAAGCGTNCGTTTATCAAACATTTCTCCGCAGCCTGTACACATTCTTTTAACTTCACGCTTTGCTTTCATTTTAGTATCTCCCAAAATATTTTATTCCTGAGCACCCTCATAGAAGCCNGATTCAGGCTTGATATCTATTTTCCAGCCTGTAAGNTTTGCAGCAAGGCGAACATTCTGACCCTTGTTNCCGATAGCAAGNCTGAGCTGATCATCAGGCACTGTTGCACGGCAGACTTTCTTNTCNTCATCAAGAATTTCAACACTGCAAACATCTGANGGTGCAAGAGAAGCTGAAATAAATTCAGCATTATCCTCGCTGAAATTNACAATATCNATCTTTTCTCCGCCAAGAGCATCAACAATGTTTGAAACTCTCTGACCCTTAGGNCCGATNCAAGCACCNACTGCATCCACATTTTCATCCTTGCTGAAAACAGCAATCTTTGTTCTTGANCCTGCCTCACGGGAAACNGANTTGATTTCNATTGTGCCNTCAAAAATTTCNGGAACTTCNGTTTCAAATAATCTTCTTACAAGNCCCTTATGCGTTCTTGAAAGCATAATCTTTGGNCCTCTGCTGTTATCCTGNATAACATCAACGATAAAGATTTTAATGTTTTCGCCNTCTGTAAGCACTTCGCCCGGNACCTGCTCTGCCTTTGGAAGCATNGCNAGTGTTTTGCCGATTTCAACAGTTGCATTTCCTGTTACAGGATCAATGCGGTGAATTTTAGCGGTAACAAGNTCCTGATTTTTATTCTGGAATTCNTCATACTGCTTGCCCTTTTCACCCTCACGGATACCCTGACGGATAACNTTNTTNGCTGTNTGNGCAACAATTCTGCCGAAATCCTTTGTTTTAAGAGGGATATCTATTGTTTTGCCAACCTTTGCACTTTTGCGAAGCTCAAGTGCATCATCAATAAGAATATCTGCATCCTCATCTTCAATTTCTTCAACAACATTTTTNCGAACATAAACTTTGATTTTTTCTTTTTCAGGGTCTATATCGCAGAAAACAATATCCTTATCATTAAANTATTCACGCTTTGCAGCAACAATAATTGCTCCTGAAATCTTTTCATAAAGATATTCTGCTGAAAGACCTTTCTCTTCTTCAAGCATTCTTACTGCTTCAAAAAATTCCTTGCTCATTTTTCCTATCAACCTTTCTTTATTGAAATTCTTTTAAATGGGTTTTAAAAATNATTTATATCAAAATCATCAAGCTTNACATAAGAAGTNTCTTTNTTGTTAAANGANATCTTCTTATCATCCTGAAGCCTAATGGTTATTTCGCCGTTATCGTAGCTTTCAAGAATNCCNTTGAAATCACGAACATTATCTATCGGCCTTATCGTTCTTGCCATTACGGCAGAGCCGATATATTTTTCAAAATGCCAATCCTTTTTCAGCTCTCTTTCCACACCNGGAGAGGAAACCTCAAGCATATAGCTTTGAGAAATAGGATCTGCTTCATCAAGAGGCTTTGTTACTGCNTGGGTTAAATCAACGCAGTCATCAATNGAAACGCCGCCTTCTTTATCAATAAAAATTCTTAAATACCAATCCGTTCCCTCTTTTGTAAANGTAATATCCCAGATACTTACAGAGAGTTCAGNAGCAAAAGGTGCAACAATTTCTTCAACCTTTTGAACAGTATTNTTACCTGCCATAAGCCAAAAACCTCCTAACAATGATATGAGAGCGGCTTCAAAAAGCCACTCTCACTTTCAAATTCTTAACTTACGCTTATTAATATAATATATAAATTAAATAATGTCAAGAAAAATTTATCTGATTTTATAAATATTACCTTCAAANGGTTTAAGGGTTTCAGACGGACTGCCCTTTGTTGAAAGAATAAGCTGTGCATTCTGCATATCAATCGGTCTTGGCANAACNTTTTTGCCAAGNTTAAGCTCAACATAATACAGCTCATCNTTATACTCTCTGTAATAGCAGAATAAAGGNGCATCAATNTTTTCAGCACGCTTGAATTCGCCGTAAACAAGAGCAGGTGTTTCCTTTCTTAATGCAATTGCTTTCTTNTAGAAATTAAGAACACTGTCCTCTCTTTTTGCTTCNTCCTCTGCATTAAATCTTCTGTAATCAGACGTAATCTTGAGCCACGGCTTNCCNGTTGTAAAGCCTGCGTTCTCNCTGTCACTCCATTGGAACGGGCTTCTTGAATTATCACGNGTNCCTGTTTTTGCCTTAAAGAAAGCCTTTTCNTTNCTTCTGCCCTTTGCAACAAGCTCTTTGTATGTATTCACAGCCTGNACATCATCTATCTCTTCAATAGACTCAAAATCAACATTNCCCATTGANATTTCCTGACCNTGATAGATATACGGAACACCNCGAAGCGTCATCTGNATCANTCCGCAAANCTTGGAAATATCCTCTCTGTAAGCATCTGTTTTATCCACTCTTGTAACGATACGNGGGTTATCGTGGTTTTCAAAGAANACAGTAGGCCAGCAATGGTTTGTATATTCTGTTTGGAAGGTTTCAAAATTCTCCATAACCTTATACAAATCGTAATCNAAATAATCATAATTTGTATGGCCTTGATTNACAAGNAAATCAAAATTAAANACTGTATCAAGCTCTTTACGNAAATCTGCCGTAAGCATTTTATCCATTTCAATGCCTGCACCGCCNCATTCTCCAACNGTATATACATCATAATTGCCAAAGGTTTTTTCACGCATNTCACGCAGATATTCGTGAAGACGAGGNCCATAGAAATAATATTCAGCNCCCTTNTAGCCTGTTAAAATNCCAAGGAACGGATTAGCNTCAGGCAGATTNGGATCTTTNCTGATAAAGTTGATAACATCCATTCNGAAGCCGTCNATTCCCTTTTCNAGCCACCANTTCATCATAGCNTAAACATCNTTACGCATNTTTTCATTTTCCCAGTTTAAATCCATCTGCTTCTTCGTCCACAAATGCATTGCCCACTGATCAAGATGNTCGTAATAATTCCACGCATTNCCNTTGAAAAGAGAGTTCCANTTGTTNGGAGGNGTNACNCCCTTATCTGTTGCATCACGCCAGATNTAATAATCNTGATAAGGATTATCCTTTGATTTAAGTGCTTCCTGNAACCATTCATGCTCATCGCTTGTNTGGTTTACAACAAGGTCAACAATCAGCTTCATNCCACGCTTATGNACCTCATCAAGAAGNGTATCAAAATCCTCCATTGTGCCGAATTCAGCTAAAATCTTTTTATAATCTCTGATATCATAGCCGTTATCATCATTCGGAGAATCGTAAAAAGGAGAACACCAGATTGCTGTTACACCCAANTCCTGAAGATAATCAAGCTTTTCGGTAATACCTTTTAAATCGCCGANACCATCNCCGTTGCTGTCATAAAAAGAACGAGGATAAACCTGATAAATAACAGCTTCTTTCCACCATTTTTTCTCAAGCGTTCCCTTGTCTGTNATAACCTCATCCTTTTCAAGATTAAACATATCGCAGATTTGCTGAACNGTTTTTTTNTTGAGCAAGCCTGCTGTTGCAGTTGTAAGCCATTTGAGCTTTCCGTTTTTAAGNAANCCGTCCGTAACNAGAGANGTTGGCAAACGAAGAGCCATCATAAGCTTTTCAATCATATCCTTTGCCATTGGATTTACCGCAGCATCTTTAAATTTGGTGTTTGGTGTAATTTCTAACATAAATGTATCCCCTTTAGTATTCTTATAGTATATATACAATTATATGGCAATAAAAATCTTTATTCTATGCACAATATTCATAATATTTTATTNCCNCTTTCGTGCATTTTGCCTAACANATAATNTATAAATGTAAAAAAACAAGAGCAGATTAAAAATCTGCCCCTTGCAATCAAACTTTTAGTTTACCAACGCAAATAATTATATCCAATCTCTTCGTCTACTTCAGCATACTTAAAGTTTTCTTTATTAAATAATGAAAAATCAAAAATCTTTTTATTGAAATAATAGTATTTTAAAATATAGAACTTTTCACCATTTTTAAATTCCAAAACAACTCTATTCGGCTTATCAATAATTCTAATACAATTATCTCGTTTTAGCTGAAAGCGAATTTTTTTCGCATTTATCATGAAAATACTTTCATTATCTATTTCAAAAGAAATGATTGCATTTCCGTATATTTTTAATAAAAATACACTTACTAAAATTCCGAAAAGGAATATCAATCCCACAATAATTTTATCAGTAAGCTGACCGACAAATAATGAAAATATAAAAGCAACTCCAAATAAGAGCAATGCAAAAGAAACAAATATCTTTAATATCTTATATAGTTTATCAGTATATTTGTTATTCATATCAACACCTCAATTTTGCTTTTATTTATAATAATATTATACTGATTTTTTTATAAATTTGCAAAGAACATATTGATTTTGTGTCAAATTTCAATATGAAAGTAAAAAGGGCAGATTTTCAATCTGCCCTTAAAAATTTTATTAATAAATACCCTGTGCCATCATAGCTTCTGCAACCTTTTCAAAGCCTGCAATATTTGCACCTGCAACAAGGTCATAACCAAGGCCGTATTTTTCAGCAGCCTCAACGGAATGCGTATGAATATCAATCATTGCTTGATGAAGCTTTGCATCTACCTCTTCGGCTGTCCACGAAATTCTTTGGCTGTTCTGGCTCATTTCAAGACCTGAAACACATAC
>JAAVHU010000015.1 GCA_014799585.1 Clostridiales bacterium
AAACTATTTTTATAACAGGTCATACAGGATTTAAAGGAAGCTGGATGTGCAAAGTCCTTACTTCTCTTGGTGCAAAGGTAGTAGGGTATTCACTGGAAGCTCCTACAACTCCGTCTTTGTTTGAAATAGCAAAAATTGAAAATGAAATTGTTTCAATTATCGGTGATATTCGAGATAAGGACAAACTTTGCGAGGCATTACAGCAGTATAAGCCGGAAATCGTTATTCATATGGCTGCTCAGCCTTTGGTACGTGAAAGTTATGCAGACCCTGTTTATACTTATGAAACAAATGTAATGGGAACAGTAAATATTTGTGAGGCAGTGCGTCTTTGTGACAGCGTAAAATCTTTTGTTAATGTTACCACTGACAAAGTGTATCAGAATAATGAATGGGAATACGGCTATCGTGAAACAGATAGATTAAACGGTTATGATCCTTATTCAAACTCAAAAAGCTGCTCTGAATTAGTTACTTCTTCTTATATTAATTCATTTTTTAATCATAAGGATATTGCAGTTTCAACTTGCAGAGCAGGTAATGTTATAGGCGGCGGAGATTTTGCAAAGGATAGAATAATTCCTGATTGTGTTAGAGCAATGGAGAGCAATTCCGAAATTATTGTTAGAAATCCTTATTCAACAAGACCATACCAACACGTTCTTGAACCTGTTGTTGCATATTTAATTCTTGCTGCTGAACAATATAAAAATAAAGAGCTTGCAGGAAACTATAATATCGGTCCTGATGAGTGCGATTGTGTAAGCACAGGCGCTTTGGTTGACCTGTTTTGCAGTAAATGGGGCGATGGTGCAACTTGGAAAAATGTTGCAGAAAAAAATGCTCCGCATGAAGCGAACTTTTTGAAACTTGATTGTTCAAAAATTAAAGCTGTTTTAGGTTGGAAACCAAAATGGCATATAACTGATGCTGTTGAGAAAATTGCTGAATGGAGCAAGATTTATCTTAGCGGTAACGATATTTCTGAGGTTATGGATAAGCAGATAAAGGAGTATTTGAACGTATGAAAAAAGCATTAGTTACAGGTGCAAATGGATTTGTCGGCAGTGCATTGGTTAGTGAATTGCTTAAGAACGGTGTTGAAGTTGTTGCACTTGACAGAGATGGATGCAATAACAATATTCCTATAGATGCAAAATTTGTAGCACATGAATTGTCTGAAAGTTCAAATCTTTCACAAATCATTGTTGATAGAGATATTGATGTGTTTTATCATTTTGCGTGGGCAGGTTCGGCTGGACCGGGTCGTGCCGATGTAAGCCTTCAGTTAAATAATGCTAAGTGGACCGTAGATTGTCTGCGTGCTGCAAAAGAGCTTGGCTGTAAAAAATTTGTTTGTGCAGGTTCAATTATGGAGCACGAAACAATTTCTGCTGCATATAAGCAGGATAACAAACCCGGTTTAGGATATATATACGGCAGTGGTAAGTTAGTTGCTCATACCATTTGTTCCAGTGTTGCTGCAGATATCGGAATTGATTTAGTTTGGGCAAAGATTACGAATGCTTATGGAGTTGGCGAGCTTTCTCCAAGATTTATAAACACTACAATAAGAAAAATCATTCACGATGAGCCTCTTGAATTTACTTCGGGAACGCAGAATTATGATTTTGTTTATATTGATGATGTTGCAAGAGCTTTTTATTTAATTGGCGAAAACGGAAAAGCTTTCCGTCATTATATGATTGGAAGTTCAAATGCAAAACCGCTCAGAGAATTTGTTCTTGAAATGCAAAAATCACTTGCTCCTGAAAAAGAATTTAAATTTGGAGATGTTCCATTTACAGGTGTAAGTTTGGCTCTTGAAGATTATGATTGTTCACTTACAGAAGAGGACACAGGATTTAAAGCAGAGATCTCATTCTCAGAAGGTGTTCGCAGAACTATGGAATGGCTTAAGGAGATTGAAAAGTGATACAGAAATTTGAATTTAAAGAAACAGAAATTAAAGACCTTTTTGAAATTACCCCTTTTAATGCCGATGATATTCGCGGATGTTTTACAAAGGATTACTCTAAAGAAGTTTTTGAAGCAAACGGAATTGAACATAATCTTTCTGAGGTGTTTTATACAACAA
This sequence comes from Clostridiales bacterium, assembly GCA_014799585.1. Taxonomy (GTDB): domain Bacteria; phylum Bacillota; class Clostridia; order Oscillospirales; family Acutalibacteraceae; genus Eubacterium_R. The sequence goes on from JAAVHU010000015.1 coordinate 2,099, forward strand.
GCCATAAAGGCGTTATTCGTGCGCTTCATTTTCAGCGTGAAAAGCATCAGCCAAAGCTTGTACGCTGCATTTATGGTCATGTATATGATGTTGTTGTTGACCTTAGAAAAGATAGTCCTACTTTTAAGAAATGGCTTGCTTTTGATCTCATCGGAGAAAAGCATAATGAAATATTAGTGCCTGCAGGCTGTGCGCACGGCTATCTTGTTTTGGAAGAAAACAGTATTGTTTCTTATAAATGTGCAGAAAAGTTCTATGGTGAATATGACGATGGAATTTTGTGGGACGATGCGGATATTGGCGTTGAATGGGGATTAGACCGTGTTGGCGGAATTGAGAATGTTATCCTTGCTGAAAAAGATTTAACTCTTCAAAGTTTTAAAGAATTTATGGATAACTACGGAGGATTTTAATGGAGAATTTTGAGTATGATGCTTTAATTGTCGGCTGTGGATTGTCCGGCTCAGTTTTAGCGCGTCATTTTGCTGAAAATTTAAATAAAAAGGTGCTCATTATTGACCGAAGAGATCATATTGCCGGTAATATGTATGATTATAAGGACGAAAATGGTATCCTCGTTCAAAAATATGGTCCTCATACTTTTCATACGAACAATGATGAAGTAAGCGAATATTTTAAAAAGTATTCCGAATGCACTCCTTATGAATTGAAATGTATGGTTAAAATGAATGGTAAGTTTACACCTTCTCCGTTTAACCTGCAAACAATAGATGATTATTATTCAGAAGAGGATGCTGCAGAATTAAAGAAGCATATACAAGAGATTTACGGTGATGCTAAAAAAACAACTATCGTTGAAATGCTTCAATCCAAAGACAAAGTAATAAAGGAATATGCTGAATTTCTTTACAAAAATGATTACAGTCTATATACAGCTAAGCAATGGGGCATATCACCTGAAGAGATAGACGTTAGTGTACTTAAGCGTGTTCCTGTATTATTTTCATATAAAAAAGGATATTTTGATGATAAATTTCAGGTTATGCCTAAAGAAAGTTTTACTGCTTTTTTCAAAAATTTATTAAATCACGCGAATATTACTGTAAAACTGAACACGCCTGCTGAATCATTATTAAAACTTGAAAATGATGTGATTTATATTAATGGAGAGAAGGCTGACATACCTGTTGTATATACAGGAGCAATCGATGAATTGCTTGGGTTCCGTTATGGCGAACTCCCGTATCGTTCTCTTCGTTTTGAATATAAAACAGTTGATTGTGACAGTTATCAGGATGCACCTATTGTCGCTTATCCTCAGGAAAAAGATTTTACAAGAATTACGGAGTATACAAAGTTACCAGTTCAGAAAACGAATGGTAAAACTGTTATCGCAATTGAATATCCGTTGCAGTATTCAGTTGATAAGAATTGCGAGCCATATTATCCGATTTTAACTGAGGAAAGTATGAATACTTATATTCGTTACCGCAAGGATGCTGATAAGATTGAAAATTTGATTTTATGCGGAAGATTAGCAGATTTTAAGTATTATAATATGGATCAAGCTTTAGAAAATGCATTAAAAGTTTGCACAGAAATTTAAAAGAAGTAAATTTCATTTTATATCATAAAACAACCCGTAATATTAAGGGTTGTTTTTGTTTTGTATATAAATAACTGAACTAAACATTAAAATGTTAATTTATTATGAATATTGTTAATAATGTGTTAATAAATCGTTGACCTACACAATTGATAAGTAGTATAATTTTTCCAATGAAAAACTGAACAAGTAAGAGTTTTTCAAATAATTTTGGAGAATTTTAAATATGATTAAATCAATGACAGGTTTTGGCAGGGAAACTGCCGAGGCAAACGGTTATGTGATTACCGTTGAATTAAAATCTGTGAACCACAGATACTTTGAGTTTAATTGCAGACTGCCAAGGCAATATGGATTTCTTGAAGAAAAGTTAAAATCCTTTGTAAATTCAAAAGTTGCAAGAGGTAAGGTTGACTGCTTTGTTACAATTGAAGCATTAAACACGGATAATGCAGAAGTTGTTATTAACCACACACTTGCTTCTGCATATGTTAAAGCATTAAAAGAGCTTTCAAATGAATATGGTTTAAGAGAGGATTTCGGAACTGTTTCCATTTCTCATTTTCCTGAAGTGCTTGTGCTTAAGAAAGCAGAAGAGGATGAAGAAAGACTTTGGAATGATGTTAAGGCAGTTGCTGAAAAGGCTGTTGATAAATTCATTGCAATGCGTGAAAAAGAAGGCATAAAAATGAAGGAAGACATTTATTCAAGAGGTCAGTTCATTCTTGATTGTGTTTCTTTTGTTGAAGAGCGTTCTCCCGAAACGGTTAAAGAGTATAACGATAAGTTAGTTGCCCGTGTGCACGAACTTCTTGGTGACATTTCACTTGATGAAAACAGAGTTTTGCAGGAAGTTGCTGTTTATGCAGACAAGGTTGCCGTTGCAGAAGAAACAGTAAGGCTTCGTTCTCATATTGAACAGCTTAACAGTTTTCTTGAAAGCAAAGAAGCAGTTGGAAGAAAAATGGATTTTCTTGTTCAGGAAATTAACCGCGAGGCAAACACAATCGGTTCTAAAGCAAATGATGTTGAAATTGCCCGCAAGGTTGTTGACATTAAAGCTGAAATCGAAAAAATCCGTGAACAGATTCAGAATATTGAATAAGGTGATACTATGAATTTAGTGAATATCGGATTTGGAAATCTTGTGAATGCAGACAGAGTTGTTTCAATCGTAAGCCCTGAATCAGCCCCTGTTAAAAGAATTGTACAGGAAGCTAAATCAAATGGTAATCTGATTGATGCCACCCATGGCAGAAAAACAATGAGCGTGATTATCACAGATTCGGATAATGTTGTTTTATCCTATATGGATTTAAAGCAGATTGCTCAAAGGTTCGGCACGGAGGTTAGTGATGAGTAAAAAGGGAATGATGGTTATTTTATCCGCACCAAGCGGCTGCGGAAAAGACACTGTTTTTCATGAAATATTAAATATTAGAAATGATGTTAAAGAATCTATTTCTGCAACTACAAGGCAGCCCAGAATAGGTGAGGCTGACGGTGTAAATTATTTCTTCCTTTCAAAAGACAAATTTGAAGAAATGATTGAGAATAATGAATTTCTTGAATATGCAAGCTACAATAACTGCTATTACGGAACTCCGAAAAAAGCGGCTATGGATATGGTTGAGCAGGGAAAAATTTGTTTTCTTATCATAGAATGCCAGGGTGCAAAAAAGGTTATGAAAAACTGCCCTGATGCAGTTTCAATCTTCCTTATGCCTCCAAGCATTGAAACACTTGAAAAACGCCTTAAGAAACGTAATACTGATAGTGAAGAGCAAATTGCAAACAGGCTTAGAATTGCAGAAGCGGAAATCAAATCTTCATCTGTTTTTGATTATATTGTTGTGAATAACGAGCTTGAAAAAGCCGTTGATGAAATAAATGAAATATTAAATAATGAATTAGAAAAGCGTAATGCTTAATGTTAAAGGAGAAATGATTATGTTTAATCCAGATTTAAAGAAAATGTTAAAAAATTGCAACAGCAGATATAGCCTTGTTGTAGGCACTGCAAAAAGAGCAAGAGAAATTCGTGATGATGCAGTTAAAAGAGATGAACTTCTTGATACAAAAACAGTTTCACTTGCAATTGACGATATTATGAATGGAAAATTTGTTGTTGATGAGCCTGAAGAGCTTAAATCAGAAAAATGATAAATAGGCTGATTGCCACTGTTGCTGTTGAAAAAACATTTTTTAATTATGATTCAAATTATGATTATTATGTTCCCGAAGAACTTAAAGGCTCTGTTTCAATCGGAACACGAGTTAAAGTTCCGTTCGGGAAAGGAAATGTTTTAAGATACGGCATTGTGGTTAAACTATTTGAAGCTATAAACAGTGATTTGAAAGAAATATCTTCTGTTTCGTCAAAAACGCCCGTTTTGTCTGAAGAAATGGTTGGCCTTGCCCTGTGGCTTAAGGAAAGATGCTTTTGCACAACTTATGAATGCCTTAGGCAGATGCTTCCACGTGGAATAGATAAGGTTGGGGATAAAAGCACAAGGATGTTAAGGCTTGTTATTGAGGATGAAAATAGTCTTCCGAAATTAACACCTAAGCAGAAAAATGTTGTTCATCTTTTGTTTGATGTCGGCACTGCTTCTGTCAGCGAGGTTTGTGAGTTTTGCTCAGTAGGTGAGGCGGTTGTTAAAAATCTTGTGAAATACGGCGTGTGCGAAATATATGATAAAGAGGTTTATCGTATGCCGTACACTGTTTTTGATGAAAACTGCCGTAAAACTGAAATAAACCTTTCAGATCAGCAAAAAAAGGCATATGATACATATGCTGAAATGCTTGAAAATGGCGGCGGAACAGGGCTGTTATATGGTGTAACAGGTTCGGGTAAAACGCAGGTCTATCTTAAACTTATTGATAAAGCTGTTTCAATGGGTAAAGATGTTATTGTTATGGTACCCGAAATTGCTTTAACACCGCAGATGCTTTCCATTTTCCATAAACGTTACGGAAAAAGTGTTGCAGTTTTTCACAGTGGTTTATCACTTGGTGAGCGGAATGATGAATATAAGCGTGCAGACAGGGGAGAAGCACATATTGTTATCGGAACAAGAAGTGCCGTTTTTGCTCCTCTTCACAATCTTGGTCTTATTATTATGGACGAAGAGCAGGAGCATACTTATAAAAGTGAGCGAACACCTCGTTATCATGCAAAGCAGGTTGCGAATTACAGATGCAAGTATAATAAGGCTCTGCTTTTGCTTACTTCTGCAACACCAAGTGTTGAAAGCTATACATTGGCTTTAAATGGTAAATATAAATTATGCGAGTTAACGGAAAGATATGGTGATGCTCAGCTTCCGCAGGTTATAACTGTTGATATGAAGGCTGAGTCTAAAGACAATAAATCGCCGATTTCAAATACGTTAAAGGATTTAATTCAACAAAATCTTGATAATAAAAAGCAAACCATTCTGCTTATTAACAGACGAGGGTTTAATACCTTTATTGCTTGTAATTCCTGCGGACATGTTATAACCTGTCCGAATTGTAGTATAAGTTTAACCTATCACAGCAATAATAACAGGTTGATGTGTCACTATTGCGGATATTCAAAACCGCTTGATAATATTTGTCCTGAATGCGGTGAAAACAGTGTCAGATACAGCGGATACGGTACACAGAGAATAGAGGATAATTTAAAGTTCCTTTTCCCTGATGCCCGTGTTTTAAGAATGGACGCTGATACGACAACGGGAAAATTCAGCCATCAGAAGCTTTTTGATGCTTTTTCAAGCGGAGAATATGATATTCTGATAGGAACGCAGATGGTTGCAAAAGGTCTTGATTTTCCAAATGTAACGCTTGTTGGTGTGGTCAATGCGGATAATTCACTTTATGATGAAAATTATACTGCACAGGAAAAATCATTTGATTTGATAACGCAGGTAGTCGGCAGAAGCGGACGCCGTGATGCAAGCGGAAAAGCAGTTATCCAAACTGTTAATCCGTTGAATCAAATTATTGAATATGCAGGTAATCAGGATTATAAATCTTTTTATGAAACAGAAATTGCTTTAAGAAGAGCATTGGCTTATCCGCCGTTCTGCGATATTTATTCCGCCTTTTTTACAGGAGAAAATGAAAATACTGCGGCTTTATGTGCTAAAGCATTTTTTGATATACTTGTTGAGCTGAATAATGGTGATTATAAAAGCGAAAAGCTGATTGTTTTAGGTCCAAGCCCCGCAAAAATCAGTAAGATAAGCAATAATTATCGTTACAGGCTCGCTGTTAAATGTAAAAAGAATTCAAAAACTGTTCGCAGAATGTTTAATGAAATTTTGAAAAGAATTAGTAAAATAAAGGAATATAAGGATATTTCAGTATCACTTGATCTGAATCCTTATGATTTAATATAGGAGAATATAAATGGCATTAAGAAATGTGGTTAAAATAGGAGATCCTATTTTAAATAAAAAAAGCCGAGTTATTGAAAATTTTGATGAAAAGCTATCAACTCTTATTGACGATATGTTTGAAACAATGTATAAAGAAAACGGAGTTGGGCTTGCAGCAGTTCAGGTAGGTATGCTTAAAAGAGTTGTTGTTATTGATGTTGGTGATGGTCCTATGGAGCTTGTTAACCCTGAAATAACACTTAAAGAGGGAGAGCAGAGAGAGCAGGAAGGCTGCCTTTCACTTCCCGGAAAATACGGAACAACTGTTCGTCCTATGAAAGTGCAGGTTAAAGCACAGAATAGAGAGGGAAAATGGCAGGTGTTCACAGGTGAAGGACTTAAAGCAAGAGCCTTTTGCCATGAGATTGACCATTTGGATGGAATTTTATTTACTTCAAAAGTTGTTGACGGAGTTGTTGAAGGTTAATGAATATTGTTTTTATGGGCACTCCGGATTTTGCAGTGCCTTGTCTTGAGAAATTGATAAAAAGTGAAAACTGCAATGTAACAGCTGTATTTACGCAACCTGATAAAAAAGTTGGCAGAAAGCAGATATTAACGCCGCCGCCTGTTAAGGCTGTGGCTATGGAAAATAATATTGCTGTTTATCAGCCTGTTACTTTAAAAAATGATGAAGCATTTGAAACCATTAAATCGTTAAATCCCGATTTAATGGTAGTTGTTGCATACGGCAAAATTCTGCCGCAAAACATTCTTGATTATCCAAAATACGGATGTATAAATGTGCATGCNTCTCTTTTNCCGAAATACCGNGGNGCNGCTCCNATNCANTGGGCNGTNCTNAANGGNGANNANAAAACAGGTGTGTGNGTTNNGCANATGGATNTNGGANTTGATACNGGNGATNTNTTANTTANNGANGAAACNGATATTGATATNAATGAAACNTCAGCAGAANTGTTTGACAGGCTGTCTNTAATGGGTGCTGATTCACTTATGAAAACAATTGATTTGATTGAAAGCGGAAANNCAAATCCNGTTCCTCAGCCTGAGGGNGATTNTGGTTATGCTTCTATGATTGATAANTCAATGAGNANTATNGATTGGAATAAATCCGCTTTTGAANTTCATAATCANATAAGAGGTCTTCANACTTGGCCTTGNGCATCAACTGTTATTAACGGTAANAATGTTAAAATTCATAAATCCGTTTTAAGNANNGAAANAGNAAATNNTTCNGGAAAAATCGTTAATAATAAAAATGTNATAACNNTTTCNTGCGGAGATGGAAAATGCATTGATATTCTNGAATTACAGCCNGANGGNAAAAAAAGAATGGATGCNAAATCATTNNTGGCAGGAAATAANATTGAAATAGGACAATTNATAGGAGAATGATATGTTAAATACTTATCTTGCNTATTATCTTACAGGTTTTATAATGATTCCCGTAATTATTTTNGCACTGATTTGNCAAGTTAAGGTTAANTCAAGCTTTAATAAATATAGTCAGATAAGAAATTCAAGGGGATTAACAGGAGCAGAAGCNGCTTACAGGCTTTTACAGCTTAATGGAATTACNGATGTTAAAATAAAACGAATTTCAGGCAGCCTAACGGATCATTATAATCCNAAAACAAAGGAAATCTGCCTTTCAGANGATGTTTTTGATTCNCAAAGCATTGCGGCTGTTGGTGTTGCCTGCCACGAAGCNGGTCATGCNTGCCAGCANGCTCAAAACTATTTTCCTCTTACGATTCGCAATAAGGTTATTCCTTTAACAAATATTGGCNCATCAGCAGGAATTCCTCTTGCNTTATTAGGCTTTTTCTTTTCGTTTAATCCGCTTATCTATATCGGTATTGCNCTTTACGGTGCAGTAGCATTGTTTCAGCTTATAACGCTTCCTGTTGAATTTAATGCTTCGGCAAGAGCTTTAAAAACGATACAAGACAATGGNTTTTTAGTTTCAGAAGAATATACAGGAGCGAAGAAAGTATTAACCGCTGCTGCGTTAACCTATGTTGCCGCACTTGTTTCNGCTCTTGCAACCTTATTAAGATTATTGATTTTAGCGAATAGAAGAAAATGATGAAGAATTCAAGACAGATTGCTTTTGAAACTCTGTATAAAATCTTTTATGATGATGCGTATTCCAATATTGCACTTGATAGTGCNGTGTCNGAAATTAAAGACGGAAAATCATTTATAACAAGGCTTGTTTACGGAGTTGTTGAAAGAAAAATTACAATAGACAGTATTATTTCAANGTTTTGCCAAAAGCCAAANCCAAAGGTTCTTATTATCTTAAGAATGGGTGTTTATCAGCTTTANTTTATGGATAANGTGCCGTCAAATGCNGCNATCAACGAAAGTGTTGAGCTTGCGAATAACAACGGTCTTTCCTATTATTCAAAGCTGATTAATGCTGTNTTACATAANGTNGANAGTAACAGGATTAATATTGATGATACAGANGATNTGAGCATCAGATATTCNGTTCCTCAGCATCTCATTAATATGTGGTATAAGGCTTACGGAAAAGAAAATGTTGATGCATTTNTGCCTTGNCTTAATGAAAACGCACCTGTTTTTGCTGTGCCGAATAAAACNTTGGTTGATGCNGATGAGCTTNTGTATGANCTGAATTGTGATGGTATAGACGGNGAANTTTNNAANGATTTAGTGGTTATNACATCTTCATTTGATTTGAAAAAGTGCCGTGCTTTTCAGAATGGTCTTTTTCATATTGAAGATTTGTCNTGCTATAATGCNGTAAAAGCACTTGGATTTAAAGAGAATGANGTTGTATTCGATATTTGCTCTGCNCCNGGCGGAAAGGCATTTACAGCCGCTTCTTTGATGAATGATAAAGGTGAAATTTATGCTTTTGATATTCACGAACACAGAGTAAATTTAATTAAGGATGGAGCAAACAGACTTGGTTTAACATCGATTATCGCTAAGATGAATAACGGAACAGAGTTTAATTCTGATTTGCCGTTAGCAGATAGAATTATATGTGATGTTCCTTGCAGTGGCTTTGGAATTATACGAAGAAAGCCCGAAATCCGATATAAGGATTTAGACAGTATAAAGGATTTACCTGCTTTGCAGTTTGAAATTCTGAATACTTCTTCAAGATATTTAAAAAAAGGCGGAAAACTTCTTTATTCAACATGTACTTTGAATAAACGTGAAAATGAAAAGGTAGTTGAAAAGTTTATTTCAGAAAATTCAAATTTTTCTGTTTTGGAAAGTGTAACAACTTTTCCGTCTGAAAATGGCGGAGATGGTTTCTTTTATTCAATTATTGAAAGGAAATAAATGAAAAAGGATATTAAATCTTTAGATTTTGATGAACTGCATAATGAAATAGTAACTCTTGGTTTGCCGAAGTTCAGAACGAAGCAGATTTATGAATGGCTGCACAAATATGGTGTTTCTTCTTTTGATGAAATGACGAATATTTCAAAGGAATTAAGAAAAAAACTTTCGGATATTTATTTCATTTCAAATTGCGAAATTGAGCAGAAATATGTTTCAAAAATTGATGAAACAGTTAAATACCTTTTTAGGCTATATGACGGTGAGTATGTTGAATCCGTAATTATGAAATATAAATACGGCTACACGATTTGTGTTTCAAGTCAGGTTGGCTGCAAAATGGGATGCACATTTTGTGCTTCAACATTAGCAGGATTTAAGCGAAATCTTGAGGCAGGGGAAATTGAAAGCCAGCTTCATTCGGCTCAAAAAGATCTTGATATAAGAATATCAAATGTAGTTTTAATGGGTATTGGCGAACCGCTTGATAATTATGAGAATGTTATGAAATTTATTCATAATGTCAATAATGAAAACGGGCTGAATATTTCTATGCGGAATATAACCCTTTCAACCTGCGGTATTGTTCCGAAAATCTATGATTTAATGAATGAAGACTTGCCGATAACTTTAACCATTTCGCTTCACGCTCCAAATGATATAATCAGAAGCAGAACAATGCCTGTAAATAATAAATGGGGAATAACAGAAGTAATTAAAGCCTGTAAAGAATATATCAAAAAAACAAACCGCAGAGTTTCGTTTGAATATACACTTATAAATAATGTAAATGATACATATGAATGTGCAAAAGAACTGTCACAAAGGCTTTCGGGAATGCTGTGTCATGTTAATTTAATTCCGGTTAATGATGTTGCAGAGCGGGGAAATGTAAAAAGCAGTGAGGAAAACATTCATAGATTTGCAGATGTATTGAAAAATAATGGAATTAATGCTACAATAAGAAGAACACTTGGAAGTGATATAAATGCTTCCTGTGGTCAGTTAAGAAGAAAAAGAAATGAGGTGAAGTAATTGAAAATTGTTGCTAAAACAGATAAAGGTATTGTAAGGTCATCTAATCAGGATGCATATGCAGTTGGCGAATTTCCTGATGCAGTTGCATGGGCAATTGTGTGTGATGGTATGGGCGGTCATGCAGGCGGCAATATTGCGTCAGCACTTGCTGTTAAAGTTATAAGCGATAAAATCAATGCTTCATACAGAGAAAATATGAGGGATTCCTCTATAAGAAATATGCTGGATTCAGCTTTAACTGCTGCCAATATGGAAGTTTATGATATGGCAGAGGCTGATCCCGAGTTAAGCGGAATGGGTACTACTGTTGTGTGTGCAATCGT